>JBHIFB010000012.1:0-37782 GCA_046760905.1 Candidatus Glassiibacteriota bacterium
ACTATGGCTCAGAACGAGCAGTCTCGTTACGCCTTTATTCATCCCTTTTGCGTTTCCGTTCAGTTTCCAACGATTCAAGCTTCTCCAGCATGGTCATCATAACCTCGAGCAAAAACCCGAAGGAGAAGAATGCAATTCCTGCGAGAATGCTCAAAACGACGAAGTACAAAAGAGGCCTGAAACCCTGCATGAGAACGAATCTCATGTAGAGCGCATATAGGCCAGTTACGATGCCGATCAAAAAGAGAAGGAGTCCGATCGATCCGAATAGTAACATGGGCTTCTTCATGAAGAGCATCTGGAATTTTACGCTCACCAAGTCCAGAATTCCTATCGGTATTCTTAATATACCGAATTTCGATTTCCCGTGTTTCCTAGGATGAAGGGGGATCCTTACCTCTGAGATCCGAAATCCGAGTTCCGCTGCAAGTACCACGAAGTATCTGTGCCAGTCTTTCCTCAGAGTTATCTCATCCGCAACGCTTCTTTTAAACGCTTTCACCGAATTCAGATCATGCACCTCTACCGAAAACAACCACCTGGATAGCACATTGTAGAAGAAGGAAATCACTCCCTTAAGGCCATAATCACCATGCTTCCAGCCTGTCACGAGGTCATAGCCTTCCGATAGTTTATCCAACAGCAGAGGCATGTCCATGGGGCTATATTGTAAATCAGCGGGATAGAAGACCAGTATATCGCCTGTTGCCTCACGGAACCCGGTTTTCAGCGCCTCTGTCAGTCCGAGATTTGTCCTGTGCCTCACTACCCTGAGAAATGGATAGGACTCCTTCTGCTCCATTGCGCGCTGGTAGGTATCATCGGTGCTCCCGTCATCGACAAGGATGAGCTCGGCATTCAGCTCTTTTTTTTCGAAGACCTCATCGAACTTCTTAAGAAGCTCCTCAATGTTCTCTTCCTCGTTATACGATGGAACCAGTACGGATACTTTTTCGCTTCTTTTCATGGCTCGCTCCATAGCTTCGCCCCGCTATTGAATATACCCCAGCTCTTTCAGACTTTCCAGCATGCTCCTGGTCGGTACACTGCTCTTCCCTGAAGCCAGGTTCATCCTCTCCATACGCCCCATGAACACTATTAGTTCCCTCTCCAGTCTCCGCGCCACATCACTGTGCTCTTCGATCACATTCACGGTCTCCCTTGGATCATTCGCGAGGTTAAAAAGCTCCCTCTGCATGATACCTTCGGGGAATTTCTGATTCAGTATGAACTTCCAGTCATTCTCCCTCAGACTCCTTATGTTATACGGTCCCAGCTGTAACAGGATTTCCTCGCTGAAAATTTTTCTGTTTTTAAGGTCTCTCTTCCCGAAGATTACAGGAAGCAGCGAGACCCCCTGCACGGATTGGGGGCTTTCCAGGTTGAGGAATTCGAGTACCGTCGGCATCACATCCAGCTGAGCTACGGGATCACCTATGATCCTGCCAGCGGCAACAAGCTCTGGAAAGGTGAAAATTTTTGGCAGTTTCATTATGAGCGGTATCTTAAGCAGCTCTTCATAAAGTGTGTCGCCGTGTCCGACACCGCCGTGGTCCCAGAACGCTTCACCGTGGTCGGAGGTGAAAATGATCATCGTCCTGTCATACCGACGCTGCCTCTTCAGTTCCCTGAAAAGTCTGCCGAGATGGTAATCAAGATAGCCCAGCTCACCGTCATAGCGTGCAATCAGTTCCCGCCTCTGTTCACCCTCATACAACCTGAGAGAATCAAGATTCCAATCATGCACAACGAAACGCTCGTCTCCGCCAAATTTTCTCAAGAACCTTTCTGGAGGTTCGTAGGGGCTGTGCGGGTCCACCAGGAAAAGAAACGCAAAGAAACGTTTCCTCTCATTCGTATCAAGCCAGGACAGGAAATTATCGACAACCTTTTCTGCATCGGTATTGAGCCAAGACCTGTCTGACTTATAGATAGAGAATCCCTGTGAAAAATTGGTGACTTCGGTCAGGTGCGGATTTGTCGATATGCCGACAGTTTCGAAATCATTCTGTTTTAATACCTCGGCGAGAGTCACTACCGAATCAGAGAGTACATCCCTGTATGTCGTCATCCCGTGCTGGGATGGATAGATGGATGCAATAATAGAGGGGGTTGCAACCACCGTATGCGATCCCTGTGCAATCGCATTCCTGAATAGCACTCCGCAAGCAGCAAGTGAATCGAGATTCGGCGTTGTATCTTCATCATAGCCGTAGCAGCTCAGATGATCTGCCCTCGTAGCATCACTCACGATCAGAAGGACATTCACATCGCTAACTGATAGAATCTCCGTATAGAGAACAGTTACGAAGACTGCACAGACAGCACTCAAGCATATTGAAATACTGGCTTTCCTGATAATCCTCCTGGCGAGAAAGAAAAACGCGAGAGACGAAATTCCTCCAAGAAATGCGAGTATCAGAATGAGTGTATAATGAAACTTTGAGGGGGCGTAAGAAAATATGCCGAGCGCCAGGTAAAGTGTAACGAGGGTCCCTGTGACCATCCCGATCAGGGCAGATACAATGGTGGGAGGGAGAATTCTATTTTCTCCCTTCCGTATTATTCCGTTTCTTCTTCTCATACTTCTCTTCAATTAGCTCCAGGGCTTCTTTGCGCGTCTCGATCTTTCCTTCGATTTGAAGATCCTGTATGAAAGACAATATTTCTGAGAACAAAGGTCCGGGTGAAAAACCAAGATTTATAAGATCATGTCCCGTAACGATGGGCGGTGGGGGTATGACTTCGCTATCATACTCTTTCATTTTATCGATGCAGAAGTTCCAGATTGAAAGATCTCCGTGGCTTGCGAGGCAGTCGAGCCTGTGAAGCTCGAGGTGCTCTTTGAAGTTCGGTTCCTTGATGAATCTCTTGAGCTTGCTCTCTCTCATGTTTTCCATGTTCATGAACCTCAGATGATTCTTCACTAGGGAGACCACGCCTTTCACCGTTTTGTTGGAAAACCTCAATCGTCTAAGGAGATTCTCGGCAAGCCTGGCACCGACAACATTGTGGTTATTGAATCTTATCCTGTCGGTCATCTCGAAAGTTCCGGGTTTGCCTATATCGTGCAGCAGCACTCCAAGTGCCAGTTCCTCGGAAGGATCCTCCATGAGTTCAAGCATGAGCATCGTGTGTATGAACACATCTCCCTCTGGATGATACTCCGGAGGTTGCTTGATGCCCACCATGCTCTCCACCTCAGGAAGTATGTGCCCGAGCAACCCCGTCGAGTGCATGAGCTCGAATCCATACCTGGGTGAGGGTCCCATGAGAATCTTCATTATCTCATCTCTAATTCTTTCCCGGCTGATATTGATTATCTCTCCCGCCCTGCCTTCGATGGCCTCTCTTGTGGTTTTCTCTATTTCGAATCCCAGAGCAGCAGCGAATCGCACCGCGCGTAATATCCTCAGGTTATCCTCGCTAAATCTCTGCCACGGATCTCCAATCGTTCTTATGAGTCTCGCATCAATGTCTTCTTTCCCTTTCACATAATCGATAACCTGTTCGGTGATCGGATCATAGAGTAATCCATTGATCGTGAAATCCCTTCTCTTCACATCTTCGACTTCATCCTCGAAATGCACATCCTCAGGATGACGCCCGTCCTTATACAGACCTTCACCCCTGAAGGTGGCTACTTCGAAACAGACGGTGTTCTCTATTACGAGCACGACCCCAAACCGCTCACCTACCGGCACAGTTTTCTTGAAGATGCTCATAACATCATCCGGACGAGCATCTGTGGCGATGTCATAATCTGTCGGCGAAACGCCCATGATCATATCTCTCACGCAACCACCGGCCCAGTATGCCTTGAAGCCTTTTGATTGGAGAGTCTTCACAATGCTCAGGGCAACTCTCCTCTTCTCTTGTGCCGTTTCTTTTCTACTGCCTCTCTGCGGCATTTCTCTGGTCACCCTCATAGATCGTGGGAATTTCTATGCACCTTAAAAATGAGCTGCATAGTTTCTTCTGCGGCCTGCTCCCAGCTGAATCCCCTCGACCACTCTGCCGCCCTCATGCCGAGCTTTTTTCTGAGAGTCCCGTCACTCAAAAGGGTCTTCATTGCATCCGTAAGGGCCTCGATATCTCCATGCGGAACGAGCATGCCGGTCTCACCATTTCTCACAGATTCCGACAGTCCTGGCGAATCACTGGCCAGCACAGGGATACCGCATGCCTGGGCTTCGATGTTTGTGAGACCCCAACCTTCCTTTGGAGAGGTGTTCACAACAAATTCTGCGCCTCGAAGAAACCTCACTTTTTCACTTTCCGATACGTGACCAACGAAGACGACCTTTTTATGTATCCCCAGTCTGCGGCTCAGTCTTTTCAATGCATGTACGTGATCACCGTCTCCGATTATGAGGAGACGAACCTTACTGTGTTCATTGCCCAGATTACTGAAGGCGTTAATGACTAAATCCATTCTCTTGTATTTCTTGAGCCTTCCTATACAAACGATATATGGAAACTGTGGCTCGTGCTTGTCATCGTCATCCGGAAAATACAGGTCAGTGGCGGTCCCGCAGTATATTATATGAATTTTCCGGGGGTCGAATCCTCTTCGTACTAGATCCCGCTTGGTGGATTCGGAGATCACCTCCACCTCGAGCCCACGGTATATATAAGGAATTAGAAGCTCCCATAAATAGACATAGAGAGCAATCGGCACACTCGCTTCCTGAAAGACGGTGGTACCGAAAAGATGAGGGACTATTAGAAGTGTCGGAATCTTTGTAAAGACAGGGGAGTATACAGGTATTTTGTTCACGTCCTCTATCACTATGTCATACGTATTAGGTTTCAGTCGTAACAGGAACATCTGAGCTCTGAAATTGAAATATGGTTCTCTTCCAGTCCTGGCAATTCTGATCCCATCTATCACCTGTCTGCTCGTGGATCCTGAGTATCTCGAACAGAGTAAGTCGACCTTGTGGCCCATCCCCGCTATGCGCTTAAATATCTCGTGGAGGTGAACCTCGGCCCCGCCTGCCCTGGGATTTGTGATGTCTCTGTAGTTGATCAGGAGAATCCTTAACCGATCTCTGTTCACTTTTTTGCTATGATTCCTATGGTGTGGTAAGTATAGAAAGACATCCTGCTTTTAGCCGCCCGGTCCCGCAGGAATGCTCTTATTTTTCTCAAAGTGTGAGGTGCGGCCGGATACATAGGGAGCTCAATACCAAATCCGAGCAGAACCTCTCTGAGAGATCGATAAAAGAAGCTGGGATTCATCCAGACTCCATATTTGTGAACGATGTTATCGAATCCGGCATCCGTAATAATGGTCGAAAGGCTGCCTATAGTGTATTCAGTCTCCCACCCTGCAAACCATCTATCAAGCATCATGAGCGCATGCTTCACAACAGTGTAAGGATGATACCTCTGGGGGACATCGACAAGGATATAACCGCCTTTTCTTAAAACCCGGTAGTTTTCCCTGAGGATGCTTAAAGGATTATAGAAGTGTTCGAGGAGACCCTGGTGAAATACCAGCTGAAAACAGTTACTTGTAAAAGGGAGGCTCACTACATCACCTATCACGAGCTGGAGGTCGACACCCTCCCCTCCCATGACATTACGGATAATCTCCATCGCCTTAAAGGATTTATCAAGGACAACAACAGTCGCTCCTTTCTTCGCGAGATCAACGCTGTCTCTACCTGTACCCGCTCCAACCTCGAGCGCCGTCATTCCCGAAACAGCTGTCATCCTTCCTATATTGTCACTAATCCGCCCTTCGTTGGAATAGACCTTCCTGGTATTGGCTTTCTTCTCCCAGTATCGATCCCAGAGATCTCCGTGTTTCGTCTTCTTTACTATAGAGTCCATTCAGCATCGGGGATGCATTGTTAAAAGCCTATACCGAGCCTTGTGGCAAGATCCAGGGGCAGGTCGGCTTTGATGATGCCATCCTGAGTTTTCTCAATATCGTATGGTATCCGGTGAAATTCTATCGTCCTGTTATCACTTCTGTACGTTGCGAAGGAGGCTCTCGGATCGCCGTCACGAGGCTGCCCGACGCTTCCCACGTTGATGAGATACCTTTCACCCTTGACCAATTTCACCTCCCCCGGCTGATGAACACGAAGCCCATCGCCCCCCGCACTGAAGACCATCGGGCGGTGCGTGTGACCCACAAATATCACTTCATTTGTGCAGGAATTGAAAGCCTGCCATGCCTGCTCTCGCGAGAAGATATAGGGCCACTCGCGAGGTGCCACAGGAGAGGAATGGACAAGAAGACAATCCTCGGATTCGGAAGTATAAGGGAGTCCCTCCAGAAACTCTATTTCTTCTGACTTTAAAATCCCTCTCGTCCAGAGAATGGCCTCCCTGGCGAGAAAGTTGAAGTGCTCGAGAGGCGTCGTTCCGGTTGTGCCTGCATCATGATTACCTGCGACTATAGTAGTGGCCTTCTCTCTTATAATTTTGATACAATCCCCCGGATCCGCTGCATAGCCTACGATGTCACCCAGACATACAATAGTGTCAGCTTTCAATCCATCTATGTGACTCATCACCGCGAGAAGGGCAGAAAGGTTACTGTGTATGTCTGAGACTATAGCGTAGAGCATCCGCTGTTTCCTTTCGTGTCTGATACCGCATCCAGAACACCGTTTATGAACCTTGAAGACTCAATGCCGCCATACGCGTGAGCTAGTTTCACTGCCTCATCTATAACAACGGCTCTTGGTATATCATCGAAATACAACAGTTCACAGATTCCGATTCGGAGTATATTCTTATCAATGACGGAAAGGCGATCGATCGGCCACGAAGTGAGTGCTTCACCAATCACTTCATCAATGCGTTTGAGCTCTTCACTTATCTTCGAGACAAGTTGCAGTGTATACTTTTTCCCCTTCTCACCCGCCAGTTTTCTGCTGAGGTGGTCTCTTGCAATTTCCTGGAGTTCCCCGTCTATGATCTCCCATGTGTAAATGATCTGAAGAGCCCATATCCTTGATTTACTTCTCCTTTTCATTATCTCCAAGTGTGGAGTAAAGATTGGTCATTTCTATCGCTGCTAGTGCGGCGTGCCATCCCCTGTTGCCGAGTTTCCCTCCCGATCTTTCGAGCGCCTGATCAAGGTTGTCAGCGGTTAGTATTCCAAAGATGACCGGAACTTTCGTTTCGATGTTCAATCGAGCCAGGGCACTCGTGACACCTCTTGCAACGAATTCGAAGTGGGGCGTATCTCCACGTATTACGGTTCCAAGAGCGATTATAGCACTGTATTTCCCTTTCTGCGACACTCTCTTACACACTGGCGGGATCTCCATCACGCCCGGGACCATAATCACCTCTATATCATCTGGAGAGACCTCATGTCTTACCAGGCAATCGGCAGCTCCCTCTATGAGCCGCTTGCCGATCAGCTCGTTGAATCTACTCACGACCAGTGCGAAACGCAGGCCCTTGGCTCTCAGTTTCCCTTCAGTTGTCCGCGGCATCTTTGTCCTCCGTAATGGTTATGAGGTGCCCGAGTTTATCCCTTTTTGCCTTCAGGTATTGTTTGTTGTATTCGTTCGGTTCGATCTCGATGGAGACCTGATCGGTAATCTGTAATCCGTACCCTTTGAGAGCGATGACCTTTTTAGGATTGTTGGTGAGTAGTCTTATAGAACTCAATCCGAGATCGACCAGAATCTGCGCACCAATGCCATAATCCCTCAGATCCGGCTTGAATCCGAGTTTCTCGTTAGCCTCCACTGTATCCAGGCCTTTATCCTGAAGCGCGTATGCTCTCAGCTTGTTCATCAATCCTATTCCTCTGCCTTCCTGCTGCATGTAAAGAAACACGCCGAGTCCCTCTTCTTCGATCTTCCTCAGAGCTGTCTGCACCTGCTCTCCGCAGTCGCACCTCAGAGATCCGAACACATCTCCAGTGAGGCAGCGAGAATGCACTCTGACCAACACATCTTTCTTCCCATACACATCCCCCTTTACTATTGCCAGATGGTTTTCATCTCCGATTGTCGTTTTGTAAACATGCATTCTGAATTTCCCGTATTTCGTTGGAAAATCTGTTTCAACCAGCTTTTCAATTAATTTTTCGTGCTTGCGCCTGTACTTGATGAGGTCCTCTATGGTTATCAGCCTGCAGTCATGCTCCCGGGCGATTTCTACGAGTCTCGGTAACCTCGCCATAGTCCCATCGTCATCCATGATCTCACACAGAACTCCAACAGGACTCATCCCTGCAAGTCTCGCCAGGTCCACAGAAGCTTCCGTGTGCCCCGCCCGCCTCAGAACTCCCCCCTCTCTTGCCACCAGAGGGAAGACATGCCCTGGTCGCGCTAGGTCATCGGGTTTGGTCGAAGGATCCACCAGGGCCTTGATCGTCGTCGCTCGGTCCTGGGCTGAGATCCCAGTGGTTGTATTTGTAGCGGCATCTACTGATACCGTGTAAAGAGTTCCATGCAGGGCCTTTCCGTTGGAAACCATCATGTTCAAATCAAGCTCCCTGGCCCTTTCCTCAGTTATGGCGACGCAGATTAATCCCCGACCGTACTTCGCAAGGAAGTTTATCGACTCAGGGGAGATCTTTTCTCCTGCAATTATGAAATCGCCTTCGTTCTCACGCTGCTCATCATCCACAACGATCAGAAAATTACCTTTCCTGTAATCTTCGATTGCTTTCTCAATGCTGCTGAAAAATCCCATTTCCCTTCCTCAGTTACATCTTACGTGAGTGTTCACTCTCCTCTGATGAAGAGGGTTTCTTGTTATGTCATAATAATCTACAATTCAGACACCGGCTATTCAATAGGATCAAGTTATCCGGGCGTAAAAATTCCTAATCAGGTTTTTAGATGTAAATCCCTCTTATAGAATCTGTACATGTACTTTCCCAGTATGTCAATCTCAATATTTACTAGCTCCCCGACTCTCAGGGAACCCAGATTCGTCTGTGAATGAGTAATCGGGATGATTATGAGCTTAACCAGGCTGTCGCGTGATCCGGCAATCGTCAGACTCACTCCATTGACGGCGATGGATCCTTCGGGAACGATGCCGTAGGTCAGATCTTCCGGGATTGCGACTTCAAGCTCGTATGTTCCTGAGACTTCCTTCCTGGCACGGATTTTCCCCACCCCATCTACGTGGCCGAGCACCATATGTCCACCCATCTCATCCCCCATCACAAGCGGCCTTTCCAGGTTAACCTTTCGACCCTTGTTCATTTTGCCGAGAGTTGTTTTCTCGAGAGTCTTTTCTGATACGAAGGCTTCGAAAGAATCATGGTCCACCGATTCAGCCGTGAGGCATGCTCCATCTACCGAGATGCTCGCCCCCCTTTTCAGGCCCTTTAACACAACACTGCATTCCACTCTCATGCGCTTGCCACCCTGTGAGGCCTTGATGCTTTTTATCCTTCCCATCTCATTAATGATGCCCGTAAACACCTCAATCTCCAGTCCTCAAGGGATATCCGGTGATCATTATATCTTCATCGATCTCCTCTGCCCTGATATCCTTCAACTCCAACAATGGTTGTGTATTGCCTGCTCCGATACCCTCTCCCCTTCCAATGATACGAGGTGCGAGGAATAGCACCACCTTATCCACCAGGCCATGACTTATGAAAGATGTTGCAAGCTCTCTTCCTCCCTCGACGAGCACTGAAGAGATTTCCATTTTGCCAAGCTCGGCAAGTATCCAATGCAGGTCCAATTTGCCGTCTTCTCCAGTGGGTGCTATGTAAACCTGGATCCCACGGTCTCGCAAAGCGCAGGCTTTTTCCTCACCAGAATCGGGGCCTGTGAAAACGGCGGTCGGATAAAGGGAGGCAGTTTTTACCAGGGCGGCATCTGGTTTCAGTCTGAGAGTCGAGTCAACGATCACTCTCAGGGGCTGCCTGCACTCAGAAGTGAATTCGGCGTAACGTATGTTCAGTAAAGGATCATCCGCTTCGACTGTACCGATTCCTACCATAATCGACAGGTGGTGAGATCTCATCTCGTGCACAACCCTCCTTGAAAGTGCACCAGATATCCACCTCCCCATATTCTGGTATGTGATCTTCCCATCCAGGCTCTGTGCCATTTTCAGTGTCACAAATGGCCTGCCGGTTGTTATGTATTTATAATAAATCTCATTTAGCTTCTTCGATTTCTCCTTCAATATGCCCTCCTCGACTGCGATACCGCTCTCCTTGAGGGCATGCAACCCTCTCCCGTTCACTAGAGGATTTGGGTCGAGATCCGAGCATACAACTCTTGAAATGCCCGAATCAATGATCGCGTCAGTACACGGCGGTGTTTTCCCATGGTGGGAGCACGGTTCGAGGTTCACATAGAGAATGCCTCCTTTTGCCTTCTCCCCTGCATGGTTGATCGCGCGTATCTCAGCATGGGCCTCACCGATTCGCGCATGATATCCCTCACCCACGATCTCGGCATTCTTCACTATTACGGCCCCTACCATTGGATTGGGTTGCGTTGTGGCTTTACCCTTCTCAGCCAGTGAGATTGCAAGCTGCATCATTGATTCATCAGAACCGTAATTCATGAGTTACTCCCCGGGTATGATGAGATGTAGATCACCTTTTCCTTCCTCGATGTGTCCGATGAGTCTTACATCAACACCTTTCTTCCGGATGTGATTCTCAATTTGTTCATGGTCGTCGGGCGAGACTATCAGGAGAAAACCTATTCCCATGTTGAATACTCTGTACATCTCCTCCCTGGAAATTTCTCCGACATCTTCGAGATAGTGAAAGAGTGGGGGAGGTTCCCAGGAATTTGTATCGATGATAGCCTTCACGCCTCTGTGCAAGGCTCTCGGTATATTATCGTAGAATCCTCCACCAGTAATATGCACCATCCCCTTTATCTTCTTTGCTTTCACCAGGTCATAGACACAGCCCAGATAGGATCTGTGGACCTCGAGCAGGAGGTCTCCCACGATTGTATCGGTGCCGGGCAGCCTGTCCTTTGTGGTGAGGCCAGCTGTTTTGAAAATGACTTTTCTGGCGAGAGAGTAACCGTTTGTATGAAGGCCGGTGGATGTGAGACCTATGATCACATCACCCGGTGAAATACCAGTACCATCGACCAGATCTTCACGTTCTGCAACTCCGATGATACATCCTGCCAAATCATACTCACCCTCCCGGTAGAAATCGGGCATTTCAGCGGTTTCGCCTCCTATGAGAGAACACTGGTTCTCTTTGCATGCAAGCACCATCCCACTCACCACTTCTTTCGCAACTTCCGGATCGAGCTTTCCCATTGCAAGGTAATCCAGAAAGGCAACCGGCTTGGCACCCTGAACGAGTATGTCGTTTACACAATGGTTCACAAGATCCTGTCCCACGGTGTCATGCCTGTTCATGGAGAAAGCGATTTTCAACTTGGTTCCCACACCGTCGATGCTCGTGACAAGTATGGGATCAGTAATATCTGGTCCGAGCTGGAGAAGAGCACCGAAAGAGCCGATATCGTGAAGTACGTTCCTCGTATGCGTAGATCGAACCATCTTCTTGATTCCTTCGAGTGCTTCCGTAGCTTTGTCTATATCGACCCCGGCTTCGCCGTATCTGGAATCAGCGGCCTTTCGCCTTGCCACCTCGACCTCCTGTTCTAAACACGAATCATTCTCAAGAAATATCCCGTTCTTTCCTCGAGCTCTTCCTTACTCAACGCTAAAATCTTTCTGGCCCCGAATCCCTCTATGCAGAATGATGCCAGCACCGTACCCTCCACCATGCTGCGCTTGAGCTCGTTAAATCCAGGACGTTCGAATTGAGAGAGATACCCGATCATTGCGCCCGCAAATGTGTCTCCAGCTCCTGTTGGATCAACGACATCGTATACCGGAAAGGAAGGGACCGCAAAGATTTCAGATTGCCCGAATAGGATTGCCCCGTGTTCTCCTTTCTTGATAACGATATTTCCGGGACCTCTCTCGAGCAGCCATCTCCCGGCTTTCAGGACACTGGATTCCCCCGAAAATTCCAGGGATTCCTCTTCATTGATGAGAAGTACATTTATCTCTTTAAGGAGTTCCAACAATGTCTCGCGCTTACCTGATATCCAGAAGTTCATAGTATCACAGAGCGACATGCGTGGTGAATTCACCTGTCTCAATACATCTTTCTGAAGATCAGGATCGATATTAGCCAGAAAGACATGGGGGCTTGCGCGGTATGGGCCTGGCAGATGTGGGCTGAACCTCTCGAACACACCGAGTTCCGTGAAGATCGATCGCCTCTTGTTGAGATTCTCTTCATACACGCCACACCACTTGAACGTCTCGCCTTCTTCAACGGTTATTCCTCTGGTGTCAATCCTGCGTTCATTGAGCCGCTTAAGCACCGCTTCGGGGAAATCCGTTCCGACTGTTGCGACGATGCTCACATCGGTGAAGAAACTGGCCGCTAGGCTCGCGAAGAGAGCAGATCCTCCCGGCTCATTCTCCACAACTCCTGCAGGAGTCTGTACCGAGTCCAGAGCGATGGAGCCGACCACCAGAACACTCATTACGTTGCCTCACATCCTCGCGGGCAGGCTCACGCCAAGCAGAGTAAGTCCCTTGGAAATAATATTCATCGCACAGGATGAAAGGAATAATCTCGATTTAGTTGTTGGTAATTCCTCAGTAACTATGCGCAGATCGTGCTCCCTGTCACCCGTCTGATACCAGTGATGAAAAGCTCCTGCCACTTCCTCGAGATACCCCGTCAACCGGTGTGGTTCAAGGTGCGTCGCAGCGCTCTTCAAAACCGCAGGGTAGTCGGAAAGAAGTCGTACCAGTGTCCACTCATCATCGTGGGCGAGATGACCAGCGTCGAAGCCTTCCCTGAGCGAGGTACAATTGATGTCAATCCCGCGACTCCTGGCGAAATCGAAGACATTCGAAATCCTTGCGTAGGCATACTGCACATAGAAAACCGGGTTCTCCAGGTTTCTTTTCTTGGCAAGATCGATGTCGAATACGAGATGACTGTCGGCTCTTCTCATCACAAAGAAATACCTGGTCGAATCGACGCCGACTTTCTCCATGAGCTCTCTGAGAGTGACGAAAGCTCCGGCACGTGTTGACATCTTCATCTTCTCACCACCCTCTATAAATGTGACCATTTGATGCACCAGGTATCTCAGCGAATCCTCAGGAAAACCGAGAGCCTTCATTGCCGCCTTCATCCTCGGCACGTAGCCGTGATGATCAGCGCCGTGTATATTGATCATGAGCGGAAAGTCTCTTTCGTGCTTATTGATATGGTAAGCGATATCGGTCATGAAGTATGTGGGATCACCGTTGCTTTTAATCAGCACTCTGTCCTCTTCATCACCGTATTCGGAGGCTCTGAACCACAGAGCACCTTCTTTTTCATACGCGGCCCCGGCTTTCTTTAGCATGTCAATGGCTTCCTCGACCTTCCCTTCCCGTAGGAGGCTGGATTCATTGAACCAGCTATCGAATTTAATACCCATCTTCCGGAGGTCTGCATCGATTGTAGAGACGATCTCCCTGGAGGCGAACTCCCTCATGACACCGATTGCCCCCTCCCTTTCCTCTCCATGGGCCCTGGCGAACCTGTCCCCGTACTCATTGACGGCTTTCCTCGCTATATCGATGAGGTAATCGCCCGCATATCCGCCATCAGGGAATTCGTAGGATGGATCGAACTCCTGCATATACCTCGCAAAGCATGATTTCCCCAGCAGATCCATCTGCCGTCCCGCGTCGTTGAAATAGTATTCTCTACTCACCTGAAATCCCGTTTCGGAGAGAATATTCGAGAGCACATCTCCCAGAACGGCCTGTCTCCCGTGTCCCACGGTGAGGGGGCCGGTAGGGTTCGAGCTGACGAATTCTACGATTACTTTCTCTCCCTTGCCAAGATCCATTTTGCCGTATTCTTTCCCCTGATCGAAGATCTTGTAAAGCTCACTTATGTAATAGTCTTTTGAAAGGGTGAAGTTGATGAAACCGCCCCCTGCAACAGAGATCTCCTTCACTTCTTTCCTATCCAGCTGTATTACCGAAAGGATCTTCTCTGCGATCGAAGAAGGATTCTCTCCAAAACGTTTTGCGAGGGCGAATGCGATTGGTGTGGCGTAATCACCATACCGTGGGTCTCTGGGGCGTTCTATGAGGATATGTGTATCCGAAGGGTAGGAAAGCTCCCTCAAGGCTTTCTCTATTCTTTTTTCCAGAATCTCTTCTATCAAGTTTCATTCCCCTTTACCCTTTTCACCGGGACCTTCATCTTGACTCTTCCCGCCCTTCTCCATCTCCTTCTCTTTCTTCTCGGCACTTCTATAGCTCTCGCTTCTGTAGTCTGTTGCGTAAAAGCCAGAGCCCCTGAACAGAAATCCGCTGCCACCGCTGATTTCTCTCACAAGCCGACCCGAACAGGTTGGGCATTGAAAGCATGGCGATTCATTAATTCCATGAAATTTTTCGAATCTTACACCGCACGCTTCACATCTGTATACATACGTAGGCATCGTCACTATCCGGGGTGCTAAGCTTCGTGTTTGCACTTATAGTCTTTAAAGATAATAACTTAACACATAATGTCAACTGCAGGAGTATGTGGATTTGCCCCAAAAATTTTCATAAGATTCAGCCATCAAAGAGCTCAAGTTGAAGTTGCGGAGAGGAATATAGGGATTGTTTGTGTATTTCTATTGGACCAACTATAGATTGAGAAAGTATTGCAGCCATTCCATCAGTAAGCGCATAGTAGCGGAAAGGAGGTATACCAAAGAACCGTTTCGCAGCAGCGAAGATCTTTCTTGCAAGGATAGGAAGTTTGGTTCTCTCACCAATGCAGACACAAGCGAAGTAACCTGCAGCGAGCACAAGTGCCACCAGATTTTTCAAACGCCTGTATGTTAACACCCGAATATCTTCAAGCCTTCGCCTTCCCGCATCCTGACTAACGTATCCTTATGCGAACGGGACTCATTTCAACCTTCCCATCCCAATGGTGACTCCAACGGGTGTCTACGAACATATATCGATAATAGGGCTGCCGCCCTCTACACTTTATGACACCGACAACTTCGAATTTCTGGTGGTTGAATAATCACCACACACGACACAAAAGCCAGGTCTTGCAGCAGCAGGCCTGGCTTTTTCAATTCCCGCAATCATCTTTTTCCCACTTGCTAAAATCTCTCTGACCTGGTAAACTATAACTCTTAAGAGCCTCCTTACATAAATTCATTATGATGTTATCACTGGAGGAGACCATGAGCGATCAAACAAAGTTCCTCTTGACAGAGGATGATATCCCCAGAGCCTGGTACAACATACAGGCGGATCTGCCTGAGCCGCTGCCTCCGGTCATCAATCCGGCCACTAAGAAACCAATTGGACCTGACGATCTGGCCCCCATCTTTCCAATGGCTTTAATCGGTCAGGAAGTCAGCCAGGAGGAGTGGATCGAGATCCCAGAACCGGTGCGGGACATATACCGTCTCTGGCGACCGTCACCGCTTTTCCGGGCTCGCAGGCTGGAAAAGGCGCTCGATACTCCGGCTCACATCTACTACAAGTATGAAGGAGGATCACCAGCAGGCTCGCACAAGCCCAACACCGCGGTCGCACAGGCTTTCTACAACAAGGAGGAAGGAATCAAAGCCATCACCACCGAAACTGGAGCAGGCCAATGGGGATCGGCGCTCTCCCTGGGCTGTAACTTCTTTGGCCTGGGCTGCGAGGTATTTATGGTGAAGATCTCCTACCAGCAGAAGCCCTATCGGCGTAGCATGATGGAGTCCTATGGGGCGATGGTGACCGCCAGCCCCTCGGAGAGGACCGAAGCAGGTCGCAAAATCCTGGCTGATAACCCGGACACCACAGGATCGCTGGGCATCGCCATCTCCGAGGCGGTCGAAGTGGCCGCGACCAGCGGGGGATCAAAGAAATACAGCCTGGGGTCTGTTCTGAACTACGTGCTGATGCATCAGACTGTGATCGGGCTGGAAGCCCTTAAGCAGTTCGAGATGGCAGGGGAGTATCCAGACATCATGGTCGGTTGCATCGGAGGTGGTTCCTCTTTCGCGGGCTTCGTGACCCCCTTCATCCGCGAAAAGCTCAAAAGTGGCAAGGACACTCGCTTCATCGCCGTTGAACCGACCGCATCGCCGAGCCTCACCAGGGGAGAGTATGTCTATGATTTTGGCGACACAGCACAGATGACGCCGCTGATTAAGATGTATACGCTGGGACACTCCTTCATCCCGGCCCCAATCCATGCCGGAGGACTCCGTTACCATGGCATGGCACCGATTGTTTGCTTTCTCTATGAGAAGAATATGATCGAATGCGTCGCCATTGCCCAGGTGCCGGTGTTCGAGGCCGCTGTGCAGTTCGCAAAGTCTGAAGGGATCATACCGGCCCCGGAACCTTCGCATGCCATCCGGGTGGCCATCGATGAGGCGCTCAAGTGCAGGGAGAGCGGCGAATCCAAGGTGATAGCATTCAACCTGTGCGGACACGGCCACTTCGACATGAGCGCATACGACGAATTCCTGGCCGGCAATCTTAAGAATTACGAGTACCCCGAGAAGAACATCAGAGAAGCGATCGCCAAACTCCCGCCGCTCTGAGATCACACAGGGACATTAAGCCCGGCGCCTAGCGATCCGGTGCAGACGGCTCAAGCCATCATGGGCATCACCTGGCGACTGCCCTCATGTTCAATGAATCGTTTTGAGCGATTACTGGCAGGTCCGCTTACATGAGCAGATTGAAGATGTTTCACTACATGGCAGGCAGAGGCGAGTGTGGGCTGGTTATGTCAAAACGGCTTCAGAAATCGCCTCCCAGAATTCGACCTCGTTTTTTGCCAGCTCAGGAAAGCTGACAACTCTGTACTCAAGCGTCGTCCTTCTATCGAGGAATTCATCATGCTTGATCACTTCATCTGCGAGTTTAATAAGTCTCTGTGCTACCTTCATCGCATCGCAATGCCTAGCCCTTGGCAGAAGAATGAGAAAACCGTT
The DNA here is from genome assembly GCA_046760905.1 of Candidatus Glassiibacteriota bacterium. Classification (GTDB taxonomy): domain Bacteria; phylum Gemmatimonadota; class CAZMKB01; order CAZMKB01; family CAZMKB01; genus JBHIFB01. The sequence continues at coordinate 16,983 of JBHIFB010000012.1, forward strand.
CAGGCCATACAAACAGGCCGAGTCAACTGAACGTATGCTTTTCCTCATGAGGAGAAATAACCGGGAAAAACTCTCTTCGCTTGGCCTGGTGTATCTATACGGATTACGCGGCCTGAAGATAACAGCAGAAAGTGATTCTCCATACCGTCGAGCGAACCTGTAGTGGTTTGTTAACTCTTCTTGAAGGGTTCTAGAATTTATTATACTTGCATCTCCGCCTTTTACACATCTTGCTACGCCGGCACGTTTTTTCGCGATCTGCATCTCCCAGGTGATAAGAGGGATGAGCTTAGACAGTGTCAGCTTCATTGTCTCGCGGTCCGATATTTCCATCGTTTTGAGAGTGACTGTACCGACCACTTTTCCTGCAATCCTGATTGGTCCTGATACGGACAATGGTAATCTGGGTATCATCGTGTCTATGTCTGTCCTGAACCTCACCCTTCTATAGAAGAAATGAAAATCTTGCACTCTAAATGTGGTACCTAGGTGCCTTACCATGACCTGGCTCTTTTCGAGGCATGCAGAATCGTCGAGTATGTCCTTGGAACAGCCAGTTACATGGAGAAATTCCCCTTTGGAAACCACATCAGTCCAGAGTGTCAGTATTAGAGCTTTCAAAGGCAGGACCCTGCAAGATGCTTGCAAAAAGGCAGATAGAAGGTTCGTCAGGTAATAGGGTATGAAACCTAGATCTTCCTGTATATCCGCTGATGCTCCCCGTTCTATCCCGTAATGAAATGTGTGACAGTGTTTGAGGTATGTCTGGAAACGTTTCAACATGGTGCGAACAAAGTAGAGATCGCGGTCGCAATAGGCGTCCTCCTCGAAACGGTAAAAACAGTAAAGGTCACTTGTAGCATCGCTCATTGAAAACGGGATGATGATGGCTGACGATGGAGCCCTTACGTGCAGATCACCGCCTGTCTCTAAAGTTTCGATAATGATATGTCCCGTGCACAGGGCGATGTGGTGTTCAATGGCATAGAAGGCAAGGGAGCTGCACGCCAGAGCTTTGATGTCAATCCGATCCGCATCCCCTTCTGAGATACTCTTCATCAGACGGTAGTCACGAGTCTCCCAATCACAGGATAATAAACAGGAGACATCCGAGGGAAGGCTCGCATGAACTATTTGAAGAAATCGACTCTTACTCTCCTTGAGCTCATCCGGAAAATCGATCATATTTCTATTCTATTGTGTACTCTTCACCAGTGAGGAGCTTGAGAGATCTTCTTGCCGACTCTGCGACTATCCTCTTGCCGCCTGATTCGTATTCATCCCTCAAGAGCTCCTTCAGGATGTCGACTGCTCTCATATCATTCATGTAGCCAAGAGCCTCGGCTGATTTGGCTCTCAGTAAGCCGCTCTCGGATCCGGTCATCTCGACCAGGTAGTCATATACTTCGGTATACACTCTCTTTCCCAGGACGACAGCAGATTCTCCAATTAGTACATCTCTGGAGATCATCCCGGGCTCCTCGGCTTCGGTCCCACCACCCCGGAGTACTTCAGCTATGAGCTTGGCAGCCTGATCGAATGGAAGGTCTCCGAGTGCGTAAATTGCAAAAAGCCTGACACAACCCTTCCTATCGCTCAGCGCCTCTTTTAAAGAGGGAATGATACTCTCGTCCCACTTCGCCACTGTTTCTCTGATGGCAGAGTAAGCATTCTCAACGACCTTCTGAGAGCCACAGTTTCTCGTGGCGACCTGGCTCTTCCAGAGGATGACTGCGGCCTTCGCATCAGTTCTGTCCTTTGAGTACGCCTGATTTGCCATTTTGAAAGCAAGGTCGTATTTGCCAAGATTATAGTACTCCTCTGCCTGATCAGCCGGTTTTGAGCAGCTGGTGGCGAAGCTAATGAGGATGAAGAGAAATAAATATGCATCTTTCATAGGTCACCTCTTCTCTCAGTTAATGATCGGTAGATAAAGTACAACGCACACTTATATCATACAATATATTGTATGATTGGTCAAGGGAAAACTGAATTACTTTTATTTTTTGAGATTAAAGCGGTTGGAGATTTGGAGCTGAAAAAGGTGGGGGCAATCCGGCCGGGATTTCCCCCACCTGAATTGTTTAGTACATACCACCGCCCGGAGGCATCGGAGGAGTTGCTTTTTCCTCCTCAGGCTTCTCTGAAATGAGAGCTTCGGTCGTTAATAGCAGGCTTGCGATGCTCGCTGCATTGGAGATGGCTATCCGGGTCACTTTCGTGGGATCGATAACGCCAGACTTAACGAGATTCTCATACTGGAGGGATTCAGCGTTGAAACCGTAAGCTGTATCGTCTTTTTCGTTCTTCACCTTCTCCACGACTATGGAACCTTCTAGTCCAGCGTTGTTGACGATCCACCTGATAGGCTCTTCGATAGCGCGCTTCACAATGTCGACTCCAACCTGTTCATCAGGGTTGTCGAGTTTTATGTCTGCGAGTGCCTGAGCTGCCCTCAGGTATGCGATGCCGCCACCAGGTACGATACCCTCTTCAACCGCAGCTCTTGTCGCATGCAATGCGTCCTCGACTCTCGCCTTCTTTTCTTTCATTGCCGTTTCGGTGGCAGCTCCGACGTTGATGACTGCAACACCGCCGGCAAGCTTCGCCAGCCTCTCCTGGAGTTTTTCCTTGTCGTAATCAGAGGTTGATTCTTCGATCTGCTGTTTGATCTGCTTGATGCGGCCCTGGATGTCTTCTTCCTTGCCGCCTCCACCAACGATGGTAGTGTTTTCCTTGTTGATTACTACCCTCTTCGCTTTCCCGAGATCGCTGAGTACGACGTTTTCCAGCTTGAAACCGACATCCTCGGAGATGACGCGCCCACCCGTGAGGATTGCGATGTCTTCGAGCATGGCCTTGCGTCTGTCACCGAAGCCCGGCGCTTTTACCGCTGCGACTTTGAGGGTTCCTCTGAGTTTGTTGACCACGAGCGTAGCCAGCGCCTCTCCTTCTATATCCTCGGCGATGAGAAGAAGCGGCTTGCCAAGCTGGGCGATCTTCTCCAGAACGGGAAGGAGGTCCTTCATGACCGAAATCTTCTTGTCATGGATTAGAATCTGAGGCTCCTCCAGCTCAACTTCCATCTTTTCCGAATCGGTGATGAAGTATGGCGACACGTAGCCTCTGTCGAACTGCATCCCATCGACGGTTTCGAGGCTCGTTTCCATGCTCTTCGCTTCCTCTACTGTGATGACCCCGTCTTTACCGACCTTCTCCATCGCTTCGGCGATTAGGTCACCTATCTCCTTGTCATTGTTGGAAGATATGGTGCCTACCTGGGCAATTTCAGTCCTTCCTTTCGTCGGTATCGAGAGCTTCTTGAGTTCATCGACAATAACTCCAACCGCCTTGTCGATACCCCTCTTGATGCTCATGGGATTTGAGCCGGCGGTTACATTTTTCAACCCTTCCTGAAAGATGGCACGTGCGAGAATCGTAGCGGTTGTGGTCCCGTCTCCGGCAATGTCGCTGGTTTTCGATGCGACTTCCCGTACCATCTGTGCTCCCATGTTCTCGAAGTGATCTTCGAGTTCGATCTCCTTGGCCACTGTAACTCCATCCTTGGTTACAGTGGGAGATCCAAATTTCTTATCAAGAATCACGTTCCTTCCCCTCGGCCCGAGTGTTACCCTGACTGCTTCTGTAAGTTTGTTAACCCCGGCCAGAAGGGAGGCGCGTGCATTTGTGTTGAATGTGAGATCCTTTGCAGCCATATTCTTTTTACACTCCTTTCTGATCTGCTGACTATAAGACACTACCAGTTAGATGATAGCGAATATATCGCTTTCCCTCATAATGAGGTAATCATCACCATCGATCGTCACCTCAGTGCCGGCATATTTCCCGTAAAGTACCTTGTCGCTTACATTCACTTCCAGCTTGACCCGCTCACCCGACTCAGATACTCTCCCCGGCCCCACAGCCACAACCTCCCCCTGCTGAGGCTTTTCCTTGGCAGTATCCGGGATGATAATTCCTCCCTTTTTCTGCTCCTCTTCTTCGATCGGCTTGATCAAGACCCTATCAGCCAATGGTTTTACTCTCATAGAAACCTCCTCTGCAAGATGAAAAACGAGTGGGGAAATATTAGCACTCATAAGAAATGAGTGCTAATAATATAACACATTAACTCAATCTTTTCAAGGGTTTTTTGCGGGAAAACTATGTTTGAGGTTTCGATATGATATACATCATATGGTATTTAAAAATTTTAAATACTATATATTGGTATCATGTCTCTGAATTTTCCATATCTCAATTATCCCCTTCAGGGTAAGTTCGGTGTCTACTTTCGTTATCGTTCGGGATTTCTCAGCTACAAGGCGAGCGTATCCACCAGTTGCAATTACATCTCCAACTCTGCCCCACTCCTCCATTATCCTTTCAGTGATACCATCTATCTGGGAAACGGCCCCATAGTAGATCCCTGATCTAATTGCCTCCTCGGTTGTCTTACCTATCACCGTCTCGGGCAGTGAGATATCCATCTTCGGAAGCATTGCAGCTTTCTCGAAGAGCCTCTGCGCGGATGTGAATATTCCCGAGGCGATAGCTCCGCCCAGGTACTCGCCTTCCCTGGATACCACATCAAACGTGGTCGCCGTACCCAGGTCCACAACGACTATATCTCCACCATAATACATGTGGGCGGCAACAGAATTAGCTATTCGATCTGCGCCTACCTGTTCAGGTCGTTTCACCTTGATCTGGATACCGGTGGAGAGAGTTCCACTCACGATGACCGGTGGACTCAGTGATAATCTTTTGAATGCCGATTCATAGGCACCGGTGAGCTGGGGAACTACAGAGCAGATGGCTGAACCGTCAAACGGCAGTTGTACCTCTGATTCAGTTATGGCCGGATTTATTAGGAGATAGCACTCGTCCGCGGTCATGGGATGGCGGCTCGCAAACCTGAACGTTCTCACGATCCTATCATTAAAAAACAGGCCCACTACAGTATGGGTATTTCCGACATCAACTACGAGCACATACTTTTCCTTGCCCAAAGCACCCTCCTTTTAATAATTGAATTCTATGACTTCTCCGCTCACGAACTCCGACTCCTTTCCTTCATTATCAACGAGTAGAAGCCCTCCACTTCTTCCTATACCCTCAGACCTCCCCTCGTAGATCCTCTCCCCAACCCTCAGTTTCACGAATGAACCCTTGAGCATGTCCCGACTCAGCGCTTCATTCACGATGCTCTCGCGTTCTCCGCGCAGCAGCTTTTCATACCTTTCGGCGAGTGCCGTTAGAATTGACCTCAGCAGTCTGTCTGCGTCAACACGTTCCCCGGTTTCAGACTCAACGCTGGTTGCCAGATCGGCTATTTCTTCGGGAAAACCCCCTTGGGGTGTGATCAGATTCACCCCGAAACCTGCGAGCACGAAAGATGTCCCCCTCTCAGAAATGGTCTCTGCCTCGCAGAGCACACCTGCAAGTTTCCTTGTCCCCATATAAACATCGTTCGGCCATTTTATCGAGGTTTTTCGACCGGTGGCTTCCTCTACTGTGCTGGCTATAGATACCGATATCAGTATCGGTAAAAGGAGAAGATGTTCGGCTCCCAGATCCGGCTTCAACAAGCATGTCGCCCAGATTCCAGCGTCTCTTGGAGAATACCACGCTCGCCCTTGTCTCCCCCTCCCTGAAGTCTGGTGTCTTGCGAGGACGACAGTTCCTTCTTCCTCTCCCGACCGCGCTAGTTGACGGGCGATATCCTGGGTCGATGTGACCTGGTCGAATTCAACTATTTTCCAGTTCAAGAGTAATCCCCGAGATATCCCGTGAAGCTTGAATTTACTACAATCGAGTCGGTTACTGGGTCTTCATTTGAGGAGCAGGCTTATATCTATCGCCCGTGCCGAGTGTGTCAACGCGCCAATGGAGATAAGATCGATTCCCGTTTGAGCCACCTCACGGACGTTACCAAGATCGATGTTCCCCGATGCTTCAAGTAGAGGTCGTTTGCGCCGTTTTCCTGCTTCCTTAGTTAGAGTTACAGCCAGTCTCATGTCTTCGATAGACATGTTATCGAGCATTATCCTCGAGACAGGCAGCCGCAGCGCCTCCTTCAGTTCATCGAGATTATTAACCTCTACCTCCACCGGAAGCCTCATCCTGTTCTTACGCATGATTCGCTCGAATGCTTCCGCGAGACTCCCCGACCGCCTTATGTGATTATCCTTGATAAGTATCATGTCATAGAGCCCAAACCTGTGATTCATCCCGCCTCCTGCTCGCACGGCGTACTTTTCCAGCAACCTCAGGCCTGGAGTTGTCTTCCTGGTATCCAGTATCTTCGCCCCCGTCCCTTCCACCTCTGAAACGAACTTGGCGGTGACTGTGGCGATGCCGGTTAATCTCTGCAGGAAGTTCAGCGCTGTTCGCTCACCCATAAGGATGGCCCGCAGGTTCCCGGACAATCGTGCAACGACTGTTCCTGCCTCGATGTGATCTCCATCACTGTAAAATGCATCTGCAGTCATTGCCTCATCGAGTATCTTCCATACAAAACATGAGATATCCAGTCCGGCCAGAATCGCCTCCTCTCTGAACAGCAGTTCTGCTTCACCCTCCTCCCGCGTTGGGAATATCCACCTCGTTGTGAAATCACCTTTCCCAATATCTTCACGAAGCGCTTCCCTGATCAGCCGTCGGACACCGCCCCACGGGATGGGACTGCTATCCGGCTTTCCTGGTCCACCTGTACCATTCATCGCAGATCTCCCGGCCGGCATCCGGCCCACTGCGGATCCATCTGAGCCCATTCATCTTCTTGAACCATGTCATCTGCCTTTTTGCATAGCGCCTGGTGTTTCTTGTGATAAGCCTCTCGGCTTCCTCCAGTGGATATGTACCTTTCAGGTAGTCAACTATTTCCCTGTATCCGACTGATTTAAGCGGACCATATTCTTCATCCAATCCCTCATCCAGAAGTTTCTTCACCTCTTCCACAAGACCGTTTCTTATCATCTCCCTGGTTCTCTGCTCTATCCTCTTCGTCAGTTCATCGCGTTCCAGAAACAGACAGAAAGACAGAATGTTCAACTCAGGTCTTTCTGGAACCTCGTCATGCCAGGTGGATATAGGAATTCCGGTTGAGAGATAGACCTCGAGAGCCCTGATGATCCTTTGCGTGTCGTTTCTCTCTATCCTGGCAGCGCTATGGGGATCCGCTTCACACAGATCCTCATAGAGGTCCTCCGTTCCCTCCCTTCGTGCCCGTTCCTTCAATTCACGCCGCAGCTTCATTCTATCTCGTCTATTATGAGGTTCCTTGAACAATCCACTTGTCAGAGCTCTAATGTATAGCGTGGCTCCCCCGCAGACTATGGGGACCTTGCCCCGTTGGGTGACGTATCTTGCGATCTTTTCGGCATCTCTTGCAAACTCACCAGCACTGTATTGCTCTGAAGGTTCTTTCAAATCGATCAAATGGTGCTTTACTTTTTTAAGCAGGTTCTGCGAAGGCTTTGAGGTTCCAACGTCAAGATACTTGTAAATCTGACGGGAATCAGCTGATATTACCTCGCCATCAAGAGACATCGCAACCTCCACCGCCGTCTCAGTTTTTCCAACAGCCGTGGGACCTGTGATGAGAAGGAGATTCGTCAACTCCTGCCGAACCTCCTCTCGAGCTCATCCAGGTCGATATAGATGATGGTTGGTCTGCCATGAATGTCAGAGTAGGGCAGTTTCGTCGCGAAAAGAGCATCGAGCATCTCACTCATCTGATCCTGATGCAATGTCACCCCGGCTTTTATCGCGGTGCGGCAAGATATCACCTTTGCAATTCTCTCATATTGGTTCATCTCATGCATACCCTTCTCCGAGAGATCGCTAAGAATAGAATGGATGGAGCTTTCTATATCGTATCCAGGGTTGACTGAAGGAACCGCCCGAAGCAGATAAGTATTATCACCGAAAGGCTCTACGAGGAAACCGAATTTGTTGAGCAGCGAACCGTATTCTTCGAGAACCATCTCCTCCTGGTGTGAGAGGTATATCGTAAGAGGAAAAAGCAGCCGCTGTGAATCCACGTTCCCTTTCTGAAATGCTTCGATGAGCTCTTCGTATATGATCCTCTCATGAGCCGCGTGTTGATCTACGACGGCGATGCCTGCCTCAGTAGTGGCCACTATATACATCCGGTGAAGTTGCGTAAGCAGCGCCTCCTTCCCCATAGACTCTTGGGCCTGTGTAGGACTATCCTTTCTGGATGCAGCGGTATTCATGAAAAGAGCCATCTGTTTCGTTGCTCTGTCCCCGTGTCCAAGCGGTTCAGCTGTGTGGCTGTCGCGGAGCAGGTATTTCCCTGCTTTTAACCTGTGCAGATCGCCGAAGGAAGTGGCATCCGGTTTCTGGGAACCGAGTGTCTTCTTTATCGAAGATGACACGATGTCGAAAACCAGACCATGATTTCTGAAATTCACTTCCCTTTTTGTTGGATGGACGTTCACATCAACATCCGAGGGAGGGACGGTGAGAAACAAGATGAAATCCGGTGAAGTGCCCCGCGGAAGCGTGGTTCTGTATCCTTCATGTACCGCTGCTATGAGAGATCTGCTGTAGCAAGGGCGGCCGTTTACGAAGATCCACTGCTCGGCCCCTCTTTTTCTTGCCAGGTTTGGATCGATGACAAAACCGCCAAGAGTGAGTTCACCTTCTGTTGAAAACACCTCCAGGAGCTTCTTACTGTACTGCTCGGAGTAGAGAGAGTCTATTCTCTCCGTTAGCGACCCAGCTCGTGGAATATCGAGGTGTGGTTTCCCATCTCTCTTAAGTGTGAACTCAACATCGATCTGGGCAAGGGCGTAGGAGATGAACGTTCTCAGAATGTGCCTGAACTCTGTTGCCGCAGATCGCAGGAATTTACGTCTTGCGGGGGAGTTAAAGAACAGGTTGCTCACCGTGACAGTGGTTCCGTCCCGCCTGGCATACTCTGTGAAGTCCATTTCTTTCATTGCCTCGGTGACAAAACGGTGACCGACGACATCGGAGTTCTGTTTCGAGATTATCTCAAGTCTCGATACAGCACCGATAGAGGACAGGGCTTCTCCTCTGAAGCCATAAGTCCTGATACGCCAGAGGTCATCGCTTGCTACGATTTTACTCGTCGCATGCCTTTCCAGTGCCATTCTTATTTCTTCCCCCGACATGCCGCAGCCATCATCGCTCACTCGTATATTCTTCATCCCCCCGCCCTCAACCTCCACAGCCACTCTCCTCGCCGCCGCATCCAGGGAGTTCTCGATGAGTTCCTTCACGATAGAGGCAGGCCTCTCTATTACTTCACCCGCGGCAATTTTTCCAATTGTTTCATCGTCCAGTATCCTGATCCTCATGCTTATCCCCTTATATGTAGTCTCCCGTGAACCCTCTGTGGAGACCTGCACTGTGGGCCATCTCCTTAGCTTCCTCGACCTCGTCGTAATTGACACTTCTGTCGAGTGGAGGAAATTTATACGCCTTGTAGCATGGTCTGTATTGTCCCATTATGTTCACGTATGTATCTTTTGAGATATTTGTAGCAACAAACTCAACCAGATCCGCAGTTTGTGCCAGACCCTGTGGCAGGACCAGATGCCTGAGCAGAAGCCCCCGGGTCGCAATCCCATCTATTGACACATGGAGATCTCCGACCTGTTTGTGCATCTCAACAAGCACCCGCTTCAAAACCTCGGGATAGTCGGACACGCCGGATAACCTCTTCGCAGTGGCTGCATCCATGTACTTAGCATCCGGCATATAGATATCCACAATACCATCGAGAAGCTTCAATATCTTTATCGACTCATATCCGCCACAGTTGTAAACGACCGGCAACACCATTCCCCTTTCCCTCGCATGGAGGAGGGCTCTGAGGATCTGGGGAACCTGATGCGTAGGAGTGACAAAATTTATGTTGTGACATCCCCTCTCCTGTAATTCAAGCATCATTTCTGACATCTCCTCTATGGTGACCTCCGATCCTCTGCGAAGGTGGCTGATATCATAATTCTGACAGAATATGCAGCCGAGGTTGCATCCTGTCAGAAATATGGTGCCTGAGCCGTACCTGCCAACAAGAGGTGGCTCTTCGCCAAAGTGAGGTCCATAGCTGGAAACAACTGGTTCCTTTCCCAGCTTACAAAATCCAGATTCTCCGGCGAGGCGGTCTGTGCGGCAGTTCCTGGGGCAGAGCTCGCAGCTTCTGAGCACATCGAAAGCGGCTTCAACCCGCTCCCTGAACCGGACTGTGTCTAATCTCGGACTGTATTCTTCTGGAAGTCCAGAGCGCTTCATCCATCTGCTCAGTAACCTAGGGATTGAAGATATTCTATCGATCTAACCAGTTCTGTGGCCGTTGCCTGCTCATGGACTTCGATCACCTGGAAGATACCCTCAGGAAGTACGGATTTAATGTGCTTGAAATCCACCTCGCCACTGCCCGGTGCAAGATGGTCTTTGAAGCCGAACACATCATGCAGATGCACCCCCGCCATCCGGCTGACATTCTCGCGTATCAGGTCATCATTCGTATCGAAACCCAGTCGATCCTGGACAACAGCGTGCCCGACGTCATGCCAGTATTTCACCGGAGCCCCTTTGTATCTTTCAAAGATCATGGTCATTTCTTCGAGGTTCGGCATTTCTGTTGGGTAAAACCTGTTCTCCAGACATATCGTCACCGAAAGCCTTTCGGCCTCCTCGAATAATTCCTCCAGGGAGTTCAGGCAATTACTCAGATATCTGCCTTTCGCCGATTCCCTCATGTCTATCACTTTGTTCAGCAATTTTGAATTCTGTGAGCCTTTCCGGGCCTCCTCCACGAGGGCTTCCATGATACTCCGCTTCGTGTATTCGATAGGAATCAATCCGAGGTGAAAGATGACATTCGCCACGCCAAGCTCCTTGGCGATTCTGAGAGTTTTTTTAGAGTACTTTACTGCTAGCTCCCGTTCGTCTTCGTCGTCTGAGGACAGGAGGAATGCATCACCGCTGCCTTCACTCGGCAGCAGGATGTCCGGCACAGGGAAGTAATTATGCAGACTTACTATAGAGATTCTGCCCTCATGCAAACACGGGATCATCTCCTCATACATGAGAGGTGGGATCCGGAACTCAAGCTCCAAGCCATTTATCGGGAGCTTTCGCATTTCATCGATGAGATCTTTACCACTCACAGATTTCCTGGAACGCCATACCGTCGAGATGGCGAGCAAAAGCCTCACCCCTTTTCATATTTTGGATTTATCGTATAAATATAACATTAATCCGGATTCTGTTCAATCCAGTTGATATTGTGGACCTTCCCCATTTCTCTTTGACTCGGATCTGTTGAGTGAGCCTTTAGAGCACTGGTGTATCCACAAGGGAGGTTCCCCTGATTTCCCGGGACTTATCAATCAGCAGTTTTCTTTTAATTAAATGATCTCGACGGTATCTCTTTTTACCCAGCCCCCCCTGCCCGTGCTGAGGTGCACTAGATACCACTCCTCCCTCTCCTCGTCAATCCACACCTTCATGCCCTCCGGTATCGAGAGGACCCTCATGTTTTCCTCTCCCGGACCGCTGAGTGCGTCGACGCGTTCAACGACTACGATTGCCTCTGAGCTCGACTCATCTATGAACTTCACCGAGAGAAGGAGGAGCGATAGGATGAGAACGATTCCGGTTATGCAGATCGATATTTTTAAGAATCTTTTAAACTTGCGGCGCCGTGAGTTAATGAAAAGCATTCCAGAAAGAGCGAGGGCAACAACGGCAATTTCTTCCGTCCTAAGGAGTTCACCTGTTGAGAAAAAGAACAGGGTCCTGGAAAGAATGGCATGAAGGATTCCCTCCTCGGTCGGTGTCTCTGCAACGCTTTTCCGGGCGAAGGAGAGGTTGAATCTTATCTCACTGTCCCTCGGTGAGATCTTAATTGCTTTCTCGTAATAGAGTATGGATCGTCCGAGCTCACCGCACTTGAAGCAGGCGTTTCCCATGTTGTAGAAGAGGGCGGCGCTTCTCATGCCGTCTTTGATCAATCCGCCATACACTTCTTTTGCAGTACAGTACTCGCCTGCTGCGTAGTGATCGTTGGCCTCCTGGAAACGGGAGGTGAAGGATGAGTCAGAAACCGAATAATTAACCACTACGAATGATAGCAGGCTTATGAGAAAAAGAAGGATGAAGCATTTTAATCTCATTAGAGTACCTCTCCAAGACCCTGAGAGAGCAACTCTGTTTTCTTCAGCAGATCCTTTCTCCCTCTACCATCCATCGTACCCGGACTGAATCGGGCCTCTTGACATGCTTCGTGCCACTGCGAGAAGAGATTAATCATGCTTTCATCTACCTGCCTGCTTATCAGGAGATCTGAAAGTTCTCTGAATGTCATACCCGTTGTCTCTTCATCGAGCCTGTTCCCGATATACTCGATGATGGCTTTTTCGCATTTCTGGACGAAAAGACTGTGGTTCTCATGGTCGAGAAGCTTTTTCGCTTCCTTGAGCGTTCTTTTCAGGTTTTTGCCGGAGTAACGTTGCCTCTTGAGGGTTCTGCTCCCCTGTATCTTCTCCAGCCTTTTTGATCTTATCAGAAATCCCGCAAAGAGAAGCACAGAAATTGTATTTACAAGTAAAAAGACTTCTCTTCGGCCTGTATGGTCTTCAGGGTTCTCCAGATTCGAAGGAACGCTCTTGATGTAACGGATGTCCTCGCCCAGTATCATAGCTTCCGCGAGACCTCTGCTTGAACTTATGCCCGGTAGTTCCTTTCCGGCCACTGAAAAGTGTATCTTTCCCGTGCTCTTCTCAACGTATTTTCCGCGATAAGGGTCGAAATAAGAGAAGTCGATCCCACCGATCTCAAACTCGCCCTCGGTATTGGGAAGCAGGATGTATTCCAGCACCTTCTTCCCGCTGAGGTTGTCACCTGAGAACCGCACTTCCATACTCTCATCTGGTGGGTAGATGGTTACATTATCCGGCGCGACTACTGCAGGCTCTCCCAGCGTCTTGAAGTTACCCTTCCCTTCGATGGTCACTTTAAGGGTCAAGGGTTCATTCAGCATCAGATTTCTCTTGTCAGCTTCGGCTTTAATCGTGAAATCACCCACTGCACCGGTGAAGCCATCCGGCTTACCCTCCTGTGGAACGGGCAGCACCGTGAGGGATACCTCGTCACCCGTAACGGTTACGGTTTTCTCCCTTCCGAATATGCTGAACGAGTCGAAGAAGTCGCGTGATCTGACCCTTACCCGGCATCCGAGCTGTATTGGTTCTATCGTCTTCTCACCCGGCGAAAGCGGGAACACGATGAATCTCTTGAGAGGATAAACCATGTATATATTACCGTTCACTATTTCCCTTCTTCCCTTCCCATCACTGTATCCACTATCCTCCTCCCACCAGAATCCGCCTGATCCAGGCAGCTCGATCGATGTGAGTTCACTGATGGTCAGTTGAGAGTAAAGCGAGTATTCTATGACAACTGCTTCTTCTGTATAGCAGCTTTCTTTGTTCGCCACTGTCATAATGAAGATATCGGGCGACTCCTCTCCCCTGGCTCGTCGTTTTCCCGACTCGGTAGCTCTTCTCTTCTTCGTAGAAGGCAGGACCTTGACCGTGATCGGATCGGTACGATATTCCTTTCCACCATGAGAAACTACAGCCTCTGGAATGACGAGATCACCCACCCTTCTGGGCATCAGCGAATAGGAGTAACGAATGCTCTTCTGGGAAGTGAACTCACCATTGATTATGGAGATAGAGCTGGAACTCTGTGTGCTCTTACCGGTCACCTCGAAATCTTTCATCTGACCGAAAGAGGGTTCTGGCAGTGAACTCGTGAGACTGGTCGTTACGGTGAGAACGAGGTTGACCTCTTCACCGATGCTGATAGTAGCTCTGTCTACAGACGCAGTTAGCGAAACTTCGGCGGTATAAGCACCGCCTGATGAGAGTGTCGCAAACGCGATCACGAAAAGCGATATCATGAGGTAATTGCTACCAGTCTCTCTCCACATTGATCCTTCCCTCTCCCATCGTCTTAAACCTCTCAGCGAGCTGGTCCTTCTCCTTTCCCATCAGGGCCTCGAGCATCCTTCTCGCATCCTCTTTATTTATTTCACCCTCTCTCTTGGGTTCAGCCCTGGTGTCAGCAGTTTCTCTCCTTTCCTCATCCTCGGCACCAGCTTTGTTCTTATCCCGGGCCTTTTCTGGTTGCTCCCCCTGTTTTTGCTCTTTCGTTTCCTCATTGGGACTCTTTTCACCTTCCTTGGATTCCTGCTGATCCCGGCCTTTTTCCTGTTTCTCACCTTCACTTGAGGAAGAATCTGACTGCGAGGACTCGCTCTGCTGATTCTTGATCTGATCGAGCATCTTCTTAACGAATTCATAATTGTACTTCGCATCGAGGTCGTCAGGGTCGAGCTGGATCGCTTCCCTGTATGAATCGAGAGCCATCTCGAGCTTCTTCATCTTTCCGGAACTCATCCCGAGCCTGAAAAGTGAATTTCCCGAGTTGAACTTGGCCATCTGTTCCAGGTTTCGTTGCTTCCCGGCCTTTTTATACGGCGGTATCGACTCCTGGAATCTCCCGTTACGGTATAGCATGTTTCCTAAGTTATAGGAAACTTCGGGCGAATCCGGGTTCTGAGTAGCTTCTTCACTATAAAGTTTTAAAGCCTCCTCGACCTTTCCTTCTTCATATAGCTTTAGAGCCTTCTCGGCACGATTGCTGAAAAGATCCTTCCAGCTCCAGCCAACGCTGGAGAACAGTGCGAGAACTAAGAAAATGTGAATCAATATCATATTCCGGTGATGTATCATGCCTTTGCCTTCCTTCTTTCACCAATAGAAAGCTCTGCCACGAGAAAGAGAAAGGCTATGATGAGAGGGATTTGAAAACGCTCCTTATAGCTTTTCATCTCTTCCTCGGCAAGTACCTTCTCATCTATCTTACTTATCTCCTGAGCTAATTCATCTGTAGACGTACTCGTCTCCCCTATGATATAGGATTCCCCCCCTGTTCTCTCCGCTATTTCCTGAAGAAGCTCCTGGTTCAGCCTGGTGATGACAGTCTCACCCTTTCTATCCTTTTTGTATTCAAGGAGTGATCCGCTTTCATCAGTCACTGGTATCGGAGCTCCCCGCGTCGTTCCGATACCGAATGTAAATATCCTTATTCCGTTTTCCCGCGCCTTCTCGATGGCCTCATCGACCTCACCTTCCAGGTCTTCTCCATCACTGAAGAGGACCACTGCTTTGTAATCGTTCTCACCGGTCTCGAAGCTTTCCACGGCCTTTTCGATTGCACCGGAAAGCGATGTTCCCGGTCTGGGCATATTCCCCGCTTCTATGCAGTCCAGGAGTAGCTCGCACGCTCCGGAGTCGAGTGTGAGCGGACAGAGGAGGAAGCTGTCGCCGGAGAATATGATGAGTCCCAGCCGGTTCCCCGATAGTTTCTCGATGAGGTGAGATAGCTCAAGCTTTGCCCTTGCCAGGCGATTCGGCTTCACATCCTCGGCCAGCATGCTGGAAGAAATATCGACGATGAAAAAGACATCTTTTCCTCTGGATTTAACTATGACCGCCTTTTTCCCCCACATGGGGCCAGAAGCAGCGAGTATGAGGAGGCAGAGGGTGGCCACTGTGAAAATCTTTCTTAAAGCGCGAAATCTACCGTGAGAGGAGACCGTGAGTGATGAGACGTTTTTCACGGTGCCGAAGTTTGCGAGTGCCTTCCTCCTCCATCTGAAATATTGCACCATACTCAAGACCACCACTCCGATAAGCCAGAAAAGGTGAAACCACTCTTTCCGCGCGAACAGGAAAAGGGAAGATCCTTCCATTCAGGGTATCCTCCTTAGAACACTCCCTGATACAATGACACTCACAGAAAGCAGAAATATGGCCGGGACAACGAACGCCGGGTACAATTCGGTATACACCATGTGACTTCTCTTGTTCACAATGGTTTTCTCCATCCTGTCTATCTCATCGTAAATTTCTCTGAGTGCCTCCGGATTCGTTGCCCTGTAATATTTACCCCCTGTTATCGATGCTATCTCCTCGAGCACCTCCTCATCGATTTCCACCTCTATCTGGACATAGCGTTTCCCGAAGACAGGGTCTTCGACGGGGTAGGGAGCCGTGCCCTGCTTACCCACGCCAATGGTGTATGTCTTTATCCCGAATGTCTTCGCCAGTTCGGCCGCTGTAATCGGATCGATCTCACCCCTGTTATTCACACCGTCTGTGAGGAGTACGATCACTTTACTTTTCGCTTCCGAGTCTTTCAACCTGTTCACGGCGGTCGCAAGGGCGACTCCGATGGCAGTTCCATCCTCTATCATTCCTATACGAGCCGCGCTCAGCAGCTTCTTTAGCGCCGCGTAATCAATCGTTAGGGGACACTGGGTGATGCCTCCCGCGGCAAAGACCACGAGGCCCAACCTGTCGGTTTTCCTGTTAGTTATGAACTTGCTCATGACTTCCTTGGCCACATGTAGCCTGTTTTTTGGAGTGAAATCCTCGGACTTCATGCTGCCCGATACGTCGAGAACGAGTATGATATCAATGCCCTCGGATATTATCTCCTCTTCTCCTCTCCCACCCTGCGGCCTAGCGAGGGCGAGGACGATGAGAATCAGCGATATGATCTTCAACGCGTATG
Organism: Candidatus Glassiibacteriota bacterium; assembly: GCA_046760905.1. GTDB lineage: Bacteria > Gemmatimonadota > CAZMKB01 > CAZMKB01 > CAZMKB01 > JBHIFB01. The sequence goes on from JBHIFB010000012.1 coordinate 33,636, forward strand.
GAAAATGAGCAAACCTGACCTTTCCTGTGACTGGGAGATGATCGAAAAGATCAATGGACGAGTAAAGGAATGAAGACCGCTTCGATCTACCTTTCTTGCTCTCAAGGAACAGGATGAGTGGAACCGTTAAAAGCAGAAGGAGGAAATATGGATTAGCGAACTGCAAGATGCACCTCCTCCTCTTTCTTCTCTTCACACGTGTCTCGGATAATCTCACGGACACGTTCTATGTAGGATTCAGAGGTGGATGCGGCCGGAGTCCACTTCGCGAACTTGACAAGGTCGGATTCCTCGAGAAGATTTGAAAAAGCCTGATGGTGCTCAACCTTCATCCCGTTGCTTCGCAAATCCTCGAGAATCTCCCGTGTGGTTCTCTCGAGCGTCACTATTTTAAACCGCATGGAGGCGTATCTTCTGAGGATCTCGGATACAAGTATATAGTACTTCTTAACCTTGCCCCTGGATAAAAGCTCCATCCTTTCTATCCTTAGAAGCTCATCTAGGGCCCAAACATCTGGCGGTACAGACGGTTTCTCATCAATCTCTGCAGCGGCTCTTTGGGCTCGATTCTTTCGCCTTATTAAAACTATGCATGTCAGAATCGCCAGCGGGATCAAGCCTAGGAGGAGCCAGATCAAGAGTCTCCTCCGGCTCGGCGGTATCATTCCCTTTATCTCTTTTATATCCTGTGCATCTGGGCCGAGGAGACTCTTGACATACACGCTTTTCCCCTCGATAGTTATGGTGTCCGGTTGTTCGTCGACTGAAATAAGGACCTGAATCGGTCCCAAAAAGTGCTCACCGGTTTCGTATGAGGTGAGTGAGAGGGAAAGAGAGTCCAGCCTCGCCCCTTCGATCCTGGATGTTTTCACCTCTCCCCCACCCACAACTTCAAACGGTGCGAGATCAGCATTGATGCCCATAAGCGAAGCGTTTAAACTGTCTTCATGTATGAGCTCTACCGTAAGACTGAGTTCATCGCCGATAAAGAGGGAATCGGGGGAAATGGATAGGTTCAGATCGAAGTCCCGGTATTTTTCAGCCGTGAAGAGGGAATTCACAATGAACAGTTCAGAGAGCAGAAAAAGGGTAGATATCCTCACTCTTTTCTTATTCGGTCGATTCCCCTCCTTCATCTTTCTTTTCCTCTTCTATAAAATCATCATACTTCACCGTGAGTTTATCGACACGATTTTTCTTCACAAGGTAAACAGTTTCCTTTAGCGCGTTTTTCGCATACGTATTTTCGTCTTTTTCTTTCCCAAAGAAAACACGCGCAAGTTCTCCCTCCTCCCCCTTCAGAACGACCTCAAGCCTGGGGTTATCAAGGCCGTATGCAGAAAGGTTATCAGCAGCGCCATCGATGAACTCTTCGGCGCGCATTCCAATGAGAGTACTCATAAGCTGATTCACTTTATTTGACAGTGCCGGTACCTTTTCTGGGCTGGGGGCTCTTATGACGAACCATTTATTGGTAGTATCCTTCTCACAGATAATGGTCTCCCCTCCCCCGCTGAGCTCAAGAGATGTCACCTCAGTTCTGTTAAAATCGACTATCTTCTTGTTCCTGAAATCCTTCACATCCTGATTCACAGACTCCCAGAAGATGTTGTTCACGCAAAAGATCGGGGCACGCGATGTGTCCTTCGCGTAGTATTTTCTCTCATTCTGATCCCCTATTATGACGGTGTGCTTTTTCTTATCTGCCCCCGTGTATACATCGACCGTCGCCTTGGGCTCGTCGAGTCCGTAAGCAGCAAGATTTTTGCTCTCCTCGGTTACGAACTCTACCGCCTTCCCGCTGGAGACCGAGCTCAGAACCCTGCTCACAGCGCCGCGGTCGGCATTGTCATATACAGGTTCGGTTATGTACCACTCGTCATCGCTCTTCTCGCATGTAATTGGGCCGTATTCGGCTCGAATCGTGAACTCCTCCACCGCTTCTCGATCAACACCTAGCACAAGCTTGTCCCTGAGGTCGAACAGATTCTTTTCAAGCTGTGACAGGCTAACCTGGGGAAGTAAGAACACAAGAGGGTCCCCGCTCTTTTTCGAATAAACAAAGCTCCCTGTTGGATTCTTCTTACCGAGATAAAGCGTGTCGGAACTGAAATCATTTCCCTCGATATGGATGGCCACGCTGGGTGCCTCGAGGCCGTATGGTTCGAGGCCCTGTGGTTTTTCATCAAGATTTCTCTCGATTGATATCTGGGAGAGGTTTTTTAAAAGATAGTCAATCGTGTTAGCATCCCCCTTGGTCTGTACAGGCTCGGAGATCTTCCAACCATCGTCATCTCTGCTGCACAGGACATCACTTTCTTTTGTCTTTACTCTTAACACCTGGACTGAGTCCGGTTCATAAGGCATGACCTTTTTCGCAAGCTCGGCGGCCTCTTCTTTCTGTCTAACCCCGATTATCTCTACACGATACATGTACAGAAAGAGGCCAGCGGCGATCACAATGAGGATTAAGGTGTTTCGTATCTTCATCGCTTCTCCTCAGGTTTTTCTATCTCTTTCTGCTCCAAACGAATGCTCCTATTCCTATGATCACAAGCGGCATGAAGACAATGGAGAAATAGAAAATGCTCTTCGTCTGCCTCGCTGTGAGCGTTAGTCTCCTGTCTTCCGGCTCGCGTGGACGAATGGATATGAGGTCCTCCTCCTCAGCAAGCCAGCTGATGGTGTTCAGGAAGAGGTCCGAGTTGCCGGAGGCGTGGAAGTATGAATTGGATGCGAAATCGGCATCACCGAAGACGACGAGCCTCGCTGTCTTCGGTCTTACTTCCTCTTCCCCTTCCTCCGGCTTACCGCTTTTGATCTCCTTGGTGGCTATGGCCGCGATCGAGATAGGCCCACGCTTGTCTCTGTCTTCATCGAACTCGAAGCGGGTCCCTTCAGGATCAGTCTCAGCCCAGCTGTTTCTCGTGGTCCTGCAGAGGCTTATAACCTTGACACCCGCTGGAACATCGTCTTTCTTTTCAACTGAACGAGTGTTGGGGAAAAATGTCATGACCCTGAAGCCCTTGGTAATGGCATGGTTCTCATAGTCTGAAATGAGAGGTATCGTGGGTCCCGCACCGAATAGCCTCCCCACACCGCTTGCATCTATAACCAGATCATTGCCTACCTTTATCCCCCACCCATCGACGAATCCCTGTAATCCTTCTGAAGGTGGTGGATCGAGGAGCATGAGAACGCTGCCACCACCCTGCAGGTAACCCTCAATGAGCTCGAGCTCTCTGTCGAACGGCCTCGCACGAGGCGATGCGATGATGAGGGCGGAACAGTCCGAAGGAATCGAATCCTCCCTGGCAATGGCGAGTGGTTTCACAACATAATTTTCATTCTCAATGGCTTTCTTTACCGTGGAGTAACCTTCCCTTTCGATGTTCTCCAGATCCCTTTCGCCATGCCCTTCCAGGAAATAGAGTACCTTCTGGCTCTCCCTCGATACCTTCAAGATTGTATTCGTAACTCCCTGTTCCGTGTTCTCCTCCACCTTCTCGTCCCTGTCTTCGCAGGTCAGTATGACCGTGCCGTACTTGTCGACATTATAGGCCTTAGCAAGTTCTGGCTTTTTGTCCGGATCCACGAACTCGTAGCTGAATCTATCTGTGTGGTAAGCATAGTTGTTGAACATGTCGTCGAGTCGCCTGTCGATGCCTTGAAAGAAGGCGTAGGCCTTGACATCCTTCTCAAGCCCCTTCAGTACCTTAACAGTCTGATCGGAGAGGCTGAACCTTCCCTTTTCAGTAGTGTCGAACCTCCCCTTGTGATTGTTCGTTATGTAATTTAGAACCGAGAGAATCGCAAGTACGCTGATGATAGCGACGAATGAGTTGGCCGTATGTTTTAAATATCTTCCCCTGGACAATTTACTCCCTCCATCTCAAGGACTCCATTGAACTGTATGTTAAGAACAGTCCAAATCCGGTGACGCTCAGATAAAAGATGACATCCTGACTGTCGATGACCCCTCTGGCAAAATTCTCCAGGTGATCGATCACAGAGATATAGGAGAATAAGGCTCCGAGGGTTGGTCCCGTGTATGCGGCCATCCAGTCGATTATCCAGAGCATTAGTAATACCCCGAACGTGGCTATGGCCGAAATGATTTGATTTTCCGTCAGGGAAGAAATCAACA
>JBHIFB010000013.1:0-36755 GCA_046760905.1 Candidatus Glassiibacteriota bacterium
ATGACACGAAGGAGGGAAGACAGAAGAACAGGAGAGTCGAGGTGAAGGTCCTGAATCCGGAGAGCCTGAAGAGAGCCCTCCCGCAGAAATAGTCAATTAGCACGGAGGGGGCTTCAGGGCTTTCGCCCAAGCCCCCTCTTTTTATATATCCCGGATCAGAGTTTCTCTCCTTTCCGATTTTTGACCGGTTTGCACGGGTTGCCGACTGCTATTGTGTCCGAAGGAATGTCATCCACGACCACACTCCCTGCACCAATAATCACGCGGTCTCCTATGGTTACTCCCGGGAGGATGCAGACTCCCATACCGATCCAGCAGTCCTCACCGATCGCTACGGGTTTCTTTACCCAGCTTGTCTGGCTGACTTTTTTCTCGTCGAATTCGTGATTTGCAGTGTGGACCATGCTGTAGGGGCCGAGTCCACTGTTGTTTCCTATCTTGAGGCCTCCATAACCGTTCACGTAAACCCCGTGGTTGAATCTCACATTGTCACCGAGCTCGATGTATTCCGAGTTCAACCAGATAATGTGATTCACGTAATAGCAGCCCTTTCCTACTTTTTTCGCATCTCCTGGCCTGAAGTAAACTATTGCCTTTGTCTCATCGGTGATCTTCAACGTTACCTCCTAGGTTCTTCAGTAACGCAACTTTCTCTCTCCAGCAGTATTCCAATGATCTCCTGGTAGAAGGAGTATACCCTGTCTATTGAATTTTCGACAGTGAAGTCGAATCTTTTCTCCTTGACAAACCTTTTCATCTGTTTGACGGCTTTTGACTTCAGCCTCGCGGAAAGCTCTGATAGATCCTCTATGATGATCCCGACATCGTTTTCCTCAATGAACCGTTTCTGTGCTCTGTGCGGGAAGGATATCACCGGGAGACCTGCAGCGATATATTCGATTGTCTTGTTCGGGAGAACGGTATCGGCATGCAGTCTATTCTTAGTCGTGTTGAATCCTGACCAGCCATAGTCATAACGTGTTAGCTCACCCATCAGCTGATCAGGTTTCAAGCTCCCGTGGTAGTGAATGAGCCCGGAGGATCTTGCGAGTTCTCTATACAGTTCGTTTTCCTGTGACGGGTAGATATGGATGTTGATCCCTTGCTCGGTGATAACACGAAAAGTGTCAAACAGGTCGTAGTGCCCCCCGCTTCTTTTCTGGTCCAGGTGCCCCTCATACACGATGTGCATCTGGCCATCGTTTTGTGACAATTTATCACTCAATGTAGCTGGTACCATCTCTCCTATCACAAGGTTTGGGAATATGAGGTTAAGTCTGGAGTTGGGGCTGTATTTTTTCTGTGCTATTTCCAGGATGGCCGGTGATACCGTGATGATACCGTCACTGTTTTCGATAGCAATTTTCTCCTCTCTGCAAATCTCTCCGTGATCTATCTCTCTCCTTTCGAGGCCATCCTCATATATGGTGCTACGCAGCGAGAGAAGGTCATGGATGTCGTGAACTATGGGGAATTCTTTGCCCAGGTAGTGTATGCAGGCGACAGTCAATGTGTCGGGTCCATTGTGACAGTGCAACAGGTCTGGCTTGAGTTCGTTCGCAATGGATTTTATCGAGGAGGCAGTGTCTTTGCCTATCCTGAACCAGCCATCGAAGAGTTCATCCCCGTGGCCGTAGAACTCACTCAGTGTCTTTCCGGTGTATGCGAAATAAAGCTCGATCTCGCTGCTGTAACTCTTGAAGCCTTTTGCATACTTGAGTGTTCTTATGCAGGGCTGCTCCTGTAAGTACAGAATTCTCACATATTAATCCTTTCCTGCACGATAGGCGGTACCTCCTTCATGCGACTGCGGCACGGTTTCACGATGGAGTTTAAAAACATACGTTTAAATCGCCTTCAGTGACAATCTCAGTGGGAATCATGCCGGCGGAGGGAGTCGAACCCTCACAGAGCAAGCTCCGCGGGATTTTGAGTCCCGTGCGTCTACCAGTTCCGCCACACCGGCACTGTATTCGATTTCAAAGAGTTGACTACCCCAGGTGAAACCTGAGATCACTGAGTTCGGTTCTTCCTGCCGGGTTCTCGAAAAAAATCAGAATTCTTCCTGAGTTTTGTCTCTTTGTACGGAGAAGATGTACTCGCCCGAGGAGTTAACCTTAATGGTCCGTGGGACTTCTGTCAAGGCTCTATTTTGCTGGCACCTTTTTTGCCACTTGTAATGACGGCTACCTTCAACCGAGGAGGATTCATGAAGAACCGAAGACAAAAAGGGAATGGGATCATGATCCATGACACTAAAAGGATGCTCGAGTTCTACTCCATCATCTCGAAAATATCCTGCCGCTGTGGTGGAAGGGCAACTATCGGATACAACGGGAAGGGGAGGATATCCCAGGTCTATCCTGTTTGCACCCTCTGCGGTGAGGAGATCGAAGTCCGTGATGCCCACAGGAAGAGAATCGAGGAGCTTCTGGGAGACGGCGGGTAGATCACGTTTTTCAATTGAAAACGTAGTAAATATTGACAAAATTCCCATAATTGCTTATATTTATGTTACATAATCACACAGTATTCGAGAGAGACACTTCTTTGGACATTCCTCACCTCATGCCTGCGTAATCGATCGAAACCCACCATATACTGTACTCTAAAAAGCGTGATCATTCTTTATATACAAGATATCCAAACTGCTTGGCTTGCTTAATAACGCTCGTGGTGGGCGAAAGGAGGTGAATGCGGAGTTATGTAGGCTCTGGCCAATGTGAGGCACTCTCACCGGAAGGTACCTGAAAGGAGGTGGAAGGGAGTCCGAACACTTAGTCAAAGAGATTCTGTTGCTCCTTAAACTCAAGAGGAGGGTAAAGTAATGAGCGATGGACGCCTTCCCAAAGTATTCCCATTTGTAATTACGCTGTGCATTATAGCACTTCTTTTTCCCACATCATGTGGCAAAGCCCCACCCATGGCACCGCAAGCGTTTTCTCCGCAAAGCCAGATCGATATAGTGGGACTGAATCTCCCAGAGGGATTGTCACTCCAGAGTGGTCTGAGTGTGACAAAGCTCATCAAGTCGAAGGGTGGCAAGGTTGAGATACCGGGTTTCCTCAAGCTGGATTTCCCCAAAAACGCACTCAGCCAGGAAACCTACATCACAATCACCATCCCGGAAACAGATGAGTTCATCTGGGAACTTGAGCCAGATGGGACCGTCTTCAATAAGGAGATAAAGCTCACGGTTTATCTGGAATATGCGGAAGATGTCGATTCAGAGGATATCGACATCTTCTGGGACGATGACGGTTCATGGATCGGCTTAAACGCCACTTACGATAAGAAGCATGATGCCTACAAGATTAACCTGGGGCACTTCTCACGCTATGCTCTTGCAACTGAATAGTTACAGAAGCTCGCTGGAGCAGCAAAGCACCTGCGGAGGGAGGATTTAAAAATGAAAGTCACATTTTTCAAACACCAGTATGTGACTGACCGATATGTTCCTCCTGCCGCTACGTTACAAATTCAATTGAAAGGGCTTTAAGATGGCGAAGATGAAACGAAAATCAAGGGCTGATGGTGAGTCAGTCGATCTGCTCCAGAAAGCTGAGCAGACGAGTCTGGCCGGGAATGTGGATGAAGCCATCTTGCTGTACAGGAAAGCTTTGGATTTTGCAGGCAAGCAGGACCATGCAGTGAAAGCGAAGGCGATGAGAAGTCTCGGGAACCTATGGTGGAGGAAAGGCAAGCCCCGGAAAGCATTGGATTACTTCAACAGGAGCCTTGCGATCTCGAAGTCGGCGAGGGATCTCTCCGGAGTTGCGCAGGCTTATAATTGTATAGGCACGGTCTATTTCGATTCCGGAAAATGGCCTACGGTGGAAAGATATTTCACACGTGCATTGAATGCAGCCGAGAGATCCGGTGACCTGAAATTGACTGCGCACCTTTACAACAATCTTGGTGCAATGTGGAACATCCGGGGTTACGGGGACAGGGCCATATCCTTCTACAGAAAGGCGGAGCAAATCTACAGGAAGCTAAAAGACAAAAGAGGCCTCGCCAGGATCCATAACAATCTCGGATTAACCTACCGGGATAGGAGTGACTGGAAGGAGGCAGCCAAGCACTACCAAGAGTGTGCCAGGCTCTCAAAAGAATGCGCCGACCGCTCGCTGTGGGCAAATTGCACCCTGAACTACGTACAGGTGCTCATTGAACTATCGAATTATGCGAAGGCAAGAGAAAGATGCGATGAGGCTTTTGAGGTACTTATCCGCATGGGTGAGGTTGCGGGCATCGCCGAGGCGATGATGCTCAACGGGATGATTTACACCCGCAAGGGAAAGCTTGCCATTGCCGAGAAGCAATTTGCAGAGAGCGTTATGATCAATGAGAATCAGGGGAACCTGCTTGGGAAAGCAGAGTGCTACAAAGAGATGGCGTTAATGTACAAAATCTGGGGAAACAGGAGTAGAACCCTCGAATACCTTGATAAGGCTTACAGGGTATTCAAAACATTGAAAGCGAAGAAGTACCTTCGAGAGATAGAGAATCAAGTGGCCGCATTGGGTGCGGTATAGGGTGAGTCAATCACATTGGGTCCTATGAGTCAATTTAGGTGAATGTGCCATTTTTGCATAAAAGGTGTTTAATTTTCAAAGCCGCCGGGTTCCAATCCGAGGACGATCTATGCGCTCTCAGTCGCCAAGGAAACAGGACCAGAAGGATTGGAACCTGGCCAGAGGAGGCCGGATCATGAGGTATTAACATCAGCTCTGATTTTTTGTAACCGGGGGACCTTTCGATATGACGCAATACGTGAATAAGCAGAGAACAAATAACTGTAAGTTACCTTCCAGGGTAGAATCTGGAAAAGATAGAGTGACTGCAGACAAGCCTGCAGATCGAATTCTAAACAATATGTTACATAAAGCCCAGGAAATGAACCTTGCGGGGGATCTGGACGGCGCTATCCTCCTGTACAGAAAAGCGATCCGGATATCGGGTCGAAATGGATTTCACACCCGTAAGGCTCAGGCTATGAGAAAGCTTGGCACTATCTTGAGGAGAAAGGGAGAAACCGGCAGGGCGATAAGTTACTACAAAAGAAGCATCCCGGTTTCACAGTCTGCGGGAGACATTTCCGGTTGTGCGAAGGCATACAACGGTCTCGGTGTTCTTTATTTCAATTCGGGGAACTGGAAGCTGGTAAAGAAATATTTTAATCTCGCCATGGAAAAAGCTGAGGAAACCGAGGATCTCAGCTTGATGGCAAATATTTATAACAACCTCGGCGCAATGTCGAACATCCTGGGTGATTGGGAAACGGCCATTTCATATTACGAGAAATCCCTGGATTATTATCGCAATATAGAAGATATGGGGGGACTGGCGAAGAATTACAACAACCTCGGTCTCACATACAGGGATATGGGCAAGTGGTCTAAGGCCGCGTATTACTATGAACGTTGTGTTAAGATCGCAGGGGAAATCGGTGATGTAGCTCTCGGGTCTAACTGTCTATTGAACCTGGCTCACGTGCTGATAGAGCTTTCGCGCCTGGGTGAGGCGAGAGAGAAGTGCGATATAGCATATGAGAGCCTATCCGATATTGGGGAAGTGGGTGGAATTGCTGAAGCCTTGATGATTTACGGTATGATATACACCAGGATGAGGAAATGGGCACTCGCAGAAAAGCATTTCCAGGAGAGCGTTATGATCAACAAGAATCACGACAACCTCCTTGGAATGGCAGAGTGTTACCGCGAGATGGCGCTTCTCTATCAGGGCTGGGGGAAGAACAAAAAGGCGCTTGAGTATCTCGGTAAGTCATTTCATGAATTCAGAGAGCTCAAGGCGATAAGGTATCTCCAGGAAATTGGCAGAAAGACAGCAGAACTCGAGGAGATGACTTTCAAGCTCACCAGGGATATGGGGGCGGCGGTTGAATCGAAGGACACCTATACTTTCGGACATTCTCAACGAGTCGCCCACTACGCAGTCGAGATTGCCAAGAAGATGCACCTGAAGGATGACGTGATTAAGGGTATCATGGTAGCTGCTTATCTTCACGATCTGGGCAAGGTGAGGGTGAAGAAGAAGATCCTGCAGAAATCGAGAAAGCTGACGGTAAAGGAATTCTTCATAATTCAAATGCATCCGAATTGGGGAGTGGAGCTTTTGAAAGATGTCGAATTTCCGTGGGATGTGAAGCCGCTGATACGGCATCATCAGGAGAAATGGGACGGCTCGGGTTATCCTGATGGGCTGCAGGGTGAGGCAATACCAATAGGAGCCAGAATAATCGCAGTCGCAGACATGTTTGACGCCCTGACCACAGACAGGCCATACAGAAAGGCTCTTCCCCTCAGGCAGGCCGTTAAGATTCTCAAGAAAGAATCAGGAGTGAGTCTCGATTCAGATATCACCAATAAATTTCTCCGAATCGTAAGGTTGCGGTTTCCAGCAGATTTCAAAAGGAGCATGAGCTCCATACCGGTACCTGCATTCCTGAAGTTGTGGGAAGGTGAAAGCGAAGGTAAGGAGAAACCATCCGGTTTCTTGAGAAGAAGAGCGGATCTGTCGAGTCTAGTACGCACTTAAGAAATTTGCCAGTAAAAGATTGCTCGCCTTCCTCTTTCTGAATCGAGATTTCCAGCCCTCCATACATGGAATCAATAATTTTCTGCTACCATCAGCTCTTCCATCCTGTTACATTATTATCTGAGTTCAATAGTTAGATACATTAGTAACCACCCACGGAGGTAACCATGCCTGACACCCTTCGTATCGGATTGGTAATCGCTCTGTTTTCTACCGTGTTCGTCTTATGTCATTCTGCGGGAGGTAAGTCCCTGGCGGATGTGCAGTATGTAAAGGTTGTGAAAAAGGGCGATGTGTGGGATTTTCATGTGACTGTAAAGCACGATGACACCGGTTGGGATCACTATGCAGACTGGTGGAGGATCACAACAGAGGAGGGTGAGGAGATCGCCAGGAGGGTGCTGAGGCATCCTCACATCGATGAGCAACCTTTCACTCGCTCTCTCTATGGAGTATCGATCCCAGAAGGAGTAGGAATTATAATGATCGAGGCGCACGACAAGGTTCACGGTTACGGAGGAAGGACCGTGGTCGTGGACCTTGCAAAGGAGAAAGGCCCTGATTACGAGATAGCTATAAAGGATTAGAAGGAGAATGAAAAAAGGGTAGTAGCCACCTCGTATCTGTAAAAATATGGCTGCCACCGCTCTTATATGCTTGACTCAGGCTTCCTTCCCGTGATATAATGCCTCATATGAATCGAACATCGTCAGATCGGAGGAATGATGAGAAATGTGAGAATGCTCTTTTCGATGCTGCTTGCGGTATCTTTAGTTGTGCATGCTGGTGAAGTCATCTCCATGGAGGCCCTGCAACCTGGGAGACCGTTTCCGAGCATACTGCTGGAACCTATACCGGCAAAGGATTACGGCCCAGGCACCAGCCTTCTAATCGATCCAATGGATTACAGCGGTACCCTCAATATTCGAATAAATCAGGACAATACTGAAGAGCTCCAGAATGAGGAACAGATCGTAACAAATCCTACGGATCCGGATAACCTCGTGGCGGTATGGAGGGATTTCAGACTCGGCTACAGGAGGGTTGGTTACGGGGCTTCGTTCGATGGGGGTATCACGTGGGCTGAGGATCTGTTTGAGGAGCCGACATATCCCTGGCACAGCGATCCAGGTCTCACGGTGGATGCGGCAGGGAACTTTTTTGCAGTGATTCTATCATTCACATCGACCTATGATCCAAACGGTCTTTTCGTCTATAAATCGAGTGACGGGGGACTGTCCTGGGGCGATCCGGTGACGGTCATAAACGGTGTGCCAGATGTATTCGAGGATAAAGAGCTGATAGCCTGTGATCGAACCGGAGGGCCCTATGATGGGAACCTTTACGTGGTCTGGGCACGGTTTGGTTACGATACACAGATAATGATTTCACGCTCAAACGACGGGGGGCAGAGCTTCGACTCGGCCATGCAGATCAGCGACATCTCCGGCGTACAATGGCCGGTTCCTGTGGTCGGGGCTGATGGCTCGGTTTATGTCGCATGGGTAAACTACTATCCCAGCAGCATCAAGTTCGACAAATCGACAGATGGGGGAGCGACTTTCGGTGTCGATCGTACCCTCGCTTTGACCTCTTTCTCCTCCGGTTACATAAACGGTGGGATCTGGGTCTTTTCATATCCGGCGATGGAGGCGGATATCACGGGAGGAACATATGACGGGAACCTCTATGTCGCATACATGGACTATGGGCCTGGATCAGACACAGATATCTTCTTCAGAAGGTCGACCAACGGAGGCATATCCTGGTCCGGTCCGGTGCGCATAAACGATGACGGCGCCAGCAACGGCAGGGATCAGTTCCATCCATGGATCAGCGTGGATGAAATGGGAGTTATAACTGTCATCTTCCTCGATAGAAGGAACGATCCGAACAACTACCTCTACGACCTCTACATGACACAATCCACCAACGGCGGAAGCAGCTGGAGCGAGAACATACGGATCACCGATGTTTCTTCGGATCCTCAGGCCGGACAGGTTACTGCAGGATTGCTCGGGGAGTATATCGGTCTGACTTCCTCATATGGCCGGGTCAATGCCCTATGGACCGATACGAGGATGGGGCATCAGGATGCATTCACCGCCCGTATATATACCGATCCTACTGTAGATATCCAGGTAATCCCGGAGACAACGACCCTATCTCCAGGGGATGATCTCAGCTACACTGTACACATTACGAATACCACAGGAGATGTGATCGATTTCTGGGGGGCCGGGTTCGTAACGACTCCCTGGAGCGAACCATTCGGCTTCGGGCCGGTTGACGGTCCCATCCCCCTGTCTCTCAATCCCTTCTTCGAAGGTCAGGCAGTCATTACGCACACGATCCCTCTCGGAACACCCCAGGGGAGCTACCACTACACATTGAGAATCGGTCAGCTGCCGGATAACATGATAGATGAGGATACATTCCATTTCACGGTTGAATCCCCCTGAGGCGATCATCACGTTATTATCCTCCAGCCCCTCCCTACGGCAAGACGACTGAGACGGCTGTCGGGACAGACAGTCACCGGTTTACCCACCACCTCGAGCAGGAATCTATCGTGCCAGGAATCACAGTAGGCGGTGGAGTTACTAAGATCCAGCCTGTCATAGAAACCGGCTCTCTGGAGAGCTTGAAGTTTCCTCTCTCCATACGGGTGAATCCCGATCACCTTGCCTGTGTAAAAGCCTGAGTTAACCTCAAGTTCGGTGCCGATAAGAATATCTATGCCGAGCCTTTTCCCCAGCTCCTCAAGGATTGGAAGAGGCGTTCCTGAAAGGAGAACGAGCGTGTAACCCTTCTCTCTCAGCGTTGATAATTCAGATAGAAGCGTGGGGCGTAACCGGCTATGGATTCTCTGTTCGAAGAAATCGGGCAACAGGAGCCTGAGCTCCTTCTCGCTGATTCCTCTCCAGTACCTTTTATAACTTCTAATTGAACTGAACCTGCTTCTCAACACATCCGGCAGGAGGCGAACGGCGGAAAGCATTATCGAACTGAACTTTAGCTTTCCCTTCGCAAGTAAGTATCTCAAGAGTTGCCTCTCGCAGGTAGTCCCCTCTATGAGTGTACCATCCACATCTATAAATGCCGCACGTATTGTTTGTTTGTCAGGATTCATTCTTTATTTCCCTGGGAAACCTCTTCGCGAGCACGTACTCTTTACCATCCCAGAGTACAGGTAATCCTCTTATTATGCACATGAAAAAGACGACCCATACGAGTATCGATGAGATTAAATGATTCGCCGTCATGAATTTCTCATGAGGCCCGATCGCCCCGTAAGTTATCGCTTTTTCCATTGCCACTATAAAGCCCAGGTAGCAGAAAACAACCGCCTTGAGCACGCCGTAGAGCCCACGGCTCACCCTTGAGCTCACGAGAAGCCTGGTTAAAGTGGATTTCATCATCGTCTTTTCCCCGAATGGCGTCATTCCCTCTGCAAAGGCGACGCTTCTGACCGTATCGGTAAGAAACCCCCTGGCGATGACGAAAACCGGTATCCAGAAGGTAACCATGCCGATTGTAGCGAAGTATATCCAGTAGATGTTCTCAACGATCCTGTCACCTGTAATATCAAGCAGGGCACCGAAGTCTGATGCCGCACCAAACTTTCGTGCAATGTAGCCGTCGAGTGCATCTAGGTATATCACAATGATTGTGAGGAAGAAGGCTATAAAGGCGGGGAAGTATCCCTTCCCGTAGAGGTATATCGTCAGGAAAGCAAGCAGGATCCTGATTACGGTGATCATGTTGGCACTCATGGCATGGCTCCTTTCAGAGTGGGAATCCTTTTATCAATATAAAACTACCCGTTGATGAAGTGACTAGCAATATTCTGTTAAATTCTGCATTGCCGGATCTTCCCAGATCGACCTCACGAGAGCGTCTCGCGTGTGGGTAAGCAGCCGTGAAGGAGCAGATGGAAGTCGATAATTACGAGTTTGAGAGCACAGCAAAGGATCTTGCCGGGATGTCCATCTACCTCCGGTACACGATCAAAGCGGTTTGATTGTATCGACTTAAAAAAGCTATAGTAATTATTGCATCATCAATCGAAATTCACCACCAGGTTCAGCCCCAGGACGAGGTCGACAGCGCTTGTGAAATTCTCGTCGAGAGGGATCCTGAGATGCAGGCCCGGATGGAATACGCCTGTCTTCCACTCGGCGGTGAAACCCAGATGGGTAGAAGGATTCAGCTCTGTCGAAATCGGTCGCCAGTCCGAGGAAGGATGCGACTATATCGTCCTCGGACGCGATCGGGGGCCTGAATCCGAGCTCCACAGACGATTGCGAACCGTCTCTGAAGACCTCGACTCCCAGATAGGTATTACCGAAAGCGGTCTGAGAGATCGAGTAACGATCGCTTCCGGCGTGGGTGAAGGGCTGCTCGACCACCATGACTACGCGGTCTGTGAGCGGCATGCGGCCTGTGACGAACCAGGCGGTCGTCATGAAGGAGTAGTCGTCCGAGTCGAGGAACGGTTTCAAAAACTCGATGGAAAGGGAGGTTTCCCTGCCATGGTCGAGCCACACACCCTGAGCCCAGAGTCCACCGTGAAGAGCACCGAGAAGGAGGAAGAGGGTCACGGCGCCGGCGGAAAAGATCGTTCGTCGTGTCATCGTTGACCTCCTGTCGAAGCGTGAAAACGAGGGAGGCTGAGAGTAAACATTATGATATACGGTGCCTCCCTTTCTTCTGAAAACTTTCTATCAAGCTCTTTAATCTTTGACCTTGGATATTGTATATTTATGATGTAACAAATCCATCAGCAGGAATTTCATACCATATGATTGTAGAGGGATTAAACTGTCACGCCCTGGCACAGGTACCCTTGACTTTCATAAATGTCCCAAGGTGAAGCCGCAATTTTTATTTCTACGTTACTGCACTATGGCGAACCTGCCGATGTGGCTGTGGCCGTCGGGGGTTGTGATATGGTAGTAGTAGTTACCAGATGCAAGCTTTAAGCCTTCCCGGGTCTTTAAATCGTAGTTCTCCGTTCCAGCTTCATCTGGAGTGTGCTCGAGCACCCTCACGAGCACACCTGAAATTGTGTAGATCCTGATCGTGCACTCAGCCGGCAGGTTGACGAACTGGATCTTTCTTGTACCTGAACCGAACTCGAACTCAGAATAGCCTATGTAGGGATTTGGAACGACCCTTACCTTGTTAAGATCGAACTTTCCCACATCCTGTCCCCCGCTTGTGAGGTTTAGCCTGTACCGGGTGCCTGGTACCGGGGGCCTAGAGGCCGGGATCGTATCCCCTTCCTGGCTCACATAGAAGCTTCTCTGCCTCAGGAGCCACACATCACCGTCACGTGGCAGCCTCTGGGGCTCAACGATTGATATGGTGACCCCCGAGACGTACAGTATAAAAACTTGTGGCTCTCCGATAAGATACATTCCGCCTGGTTGATCTCCGAAAGGCACGAATGTCCAGGCAGGTCCCGGATCCTGTTCATCTTCACGGAAAGGAATAAGCACCTTATTGCCGGTGTCATATACTGAAAGCGTCATCGTGTCACTGCCTGTCCGCTGCCAGGTTATCTGGATGTCTGTGCCTCTGAATCCGAGAGGCTCGAAAGGACCGATGGGTATCATAAGAGAGCCAAGTGAATCTGTGACATCGTTTCCTTCTCTATCCTGTGCGGTGAGAGAAGCTTCGGAGGGAACCTGGTATGCCTGATAATCGGCGAAAAAATCCAGCGAGAACTCATATAGCGGAATGGTCGTATCCGAGGGATTAAATACCGTCGCTATCACCTCAGTCGTTGTCGAATCGTAATCCATCGTGAAAAAATATTGCGCCTCGCCACCTGTGTAAAGATGTCTCCCCGAGGCATCCTCCACGTGATATTTCACCTCAGATGTCAACTCTTGATAAGACGGTATAATCTCATCGATCACAAATTCATGAAATGTATCTTCGATTTTCTCATCCACGGAAGGTGAAAACGTGAAGCCGACAAGCGCATCTGTGGCCAGGGGCGGCTCCTCGTACACGAAGATTTCAGGTGTCTCATCGGCAAGCGGGTTTCCCTCCTCATCCACGTGCGCTATGGCTACGGAGGCAGGCATAAAGCCGGTTGCGTTAGTACGCGGCATGCAGGTATTCTCCGGTGAAAACTCCACTCCGTTACGAAGACTCACCGATGAGGTTGGAAGATTTGCCGAGTTGTAATCATAAGATTCGAGGCAGTAGTAGTAGTTGATTCCATTTATAAGAGGTGAATCAGGCTCTCCACGGTCGATAAATGAGAACCTGAGCCCTGTGTCCTCTCCCAGATCGAAGGTGTCTGCCGAGATGACCACAACTTTCCCCGCCTGATCTATCACACTGTCTGTCACGACAATCCCGTGGCTGAGTGTGGTTATCCCGTCCTGAAGGTCCCACTGGCCGAGGAGCGTGATGTCATACTCCGGGTTTTCTTCATTTATTGCCTGGTCAATGGCTTCGAGCGGATCATCCGGATCACCTGCGGTCGAGAACTTTCCCGTCCTGCTCCTCCAGAGCCTGAAGCCCTCGAAGTCTAACTGCCTGTATGCCAAATCTATCTGAACGAACTCATCGTATTTTTCATCTGCCGCATACAGAGGGCTGTCATCCCATAAGACCGCTACCTGCATGTCTCCCGGGACCAGTGTCATAACCGGCCTTGGTGGAGGCGTCGCCCTCACGAAATTAAGGTCGTAGAGACCCTGGACCGTGTGCTTAACTTGCAGGAACTCCCCGAACGCAGGGTCGTTTGGATCGGGCCTCGGCGGATCTCCATAAACGTTTATGCTCGAAGGATCACCCACAGGGTCTGCAAAGACGAAGGCAAGCACGAACCTGTGAGTTTCACCGGGTCGGATCCTGAAAGGGCCAGAGGAGATCAGGTAGCGAATGTCGGTATCTTCCGTTGTCTCGAAGCACTCATCAGGCGGGTCGCATTTGAGCATCCGGTACGCCTCGGGGTCAGACTGGGGGTCTGGTCTCGATTCGCAGGTCGACGGCCCGCAATGAAATGTGTAGTTCACAAGTCCCAACCGATCGACCTCATCCGGCATGTCATCTATCAGGCCGTCTCCGTCATCGTCTATATTGTTGAAGGGAGATTCATCGATCATACCGTCTGAGTCGTTGTCGATGCCGTCGTAATCATTGCCTGGTCCCTGCAGGAAAGCGACACCCACGAAGCCGACTTTTCCGATCCAGTTTGCTCCTTCGTCAAAATCATTGTCCCATGCAAATCCCATGTTGATCGGTATGCTGTCGCCCTCGGGTGTGACCTGCCACTGGAAGAAGCTGGTCCTGTCATCGCGGAAGCTATTGCCGATGTCAAAATCCGACTCGAACCCGATCCAGGCCTCCTCGATGGAGAAAGGTCCCTCAGGAACCCTTTCAGAGAGGTTTTCGATATCGAAGAAGAAAAATATCACCTGCCTGGCTGCCCCGTTTACGAAAGCGAGGCTCCTTTGCCTTACCTCGAAAGGTGCATTTTCCCCATATTTGGGGATTGCATCCACGCTGTTGTAGATGGTTACTATGTCCTGGTCCGACATCACAACAGGAATCAGTTGGTTGTAAGTCGCACTCTCAGGGTCCTTGTCAGTTCCCCAGAACTCCTCGGGCCAGTTTTCGAGGTCCTCGGAATCGGTGCTTCGAAAGACCGATGCGAGCGGATCGTCAGGCGACTGGCCGTATCTTCCCTCATCGAATTCACTCCCCCCATCGAGGGGATTGTAGCTCATTACGCACACGGTATCCCAGACTCCATCAGCGTCTGTATCAGCAAGGCCCCCTATCCATATCCCGGTCCCGAAGACATAGTTGTTGGAAGTGTTTCCAGGCCAGAAGCCGGCCCCATTGCCGGTGAAGCCGTCGATCCCTATCGGCCCGTCATTGTTTACCGCGAGTTTCACCGTGTTTCGGTCGTGGAATTTCACGACGAGGCTTGCCGGTGTGGATCGTTTCCCGTGATCCTTCACATAGATGAAAGAATGAGCGGGTGGTGAAAATATGAGATGAGTGAAGGCCATGATTAGCAGAACAAATAATAAATGCAACTTATTCATATTCCAACCTCCCGAATTGATATATAAATGCAGGGTGTTTACAGGTCAGAATAACGTTGGATTTGTTTCTCGACAAGCTATCTTTCCTCATTAACGCAACAGTGTCATCTTGCGTGTCGAAACCAGGCTTCATGCCTTATTTATAACTCCACGTGGAGTAAGCATAGGAATGATCGATGACCATGCCATATATAGAAGAGCCTTCCGAGAGTTCTATGAATCCCACCTCGACCGGGTTCCCGGGATCTGATACAGACACTATCGAGATCACCTTGAAGCCTTCCTTGTCATCAGCGACACAGACATAGGAGCCTGAGACGTCAATGTCCCTCACATACCCCGGTGTATCATACATCCCTGCCTGCTCGGGATTGGCAGGATCAGCAACCGATATGATCCTGAGCCCTCCATCCCAATCACCAATGTATGCATACTCTCCCCGGTGATCCACTGCATTTGTGTAGTGGATGGTGCTCACATGGCCAATGATGATGGGACCAGTGGGATCAGAAGCGGAGAAAACCTGCAGTCCCTCCTCGCCATCTGCCACATAGAGAAGGGAGTCACCGGTGGCGATATCGATTTGAAGTGTATACACGGGCTTGAAACCCAGCCGCTGAGAAATTTTGACTTCAGGAAAATCCTAAATGTAGTATACCTGAAAACGGGAAGGATTGTTGCAAAATTCTTGCATTCAGACTCTATTCAATGACGGTGAATTCGAAGCTATCCTCATACCAGACCTGGTTGATGTCGTAGATGCCGATACACCCCCTGTATGTGAAGGTCCAGAGGGGAATGTTCGGTCCGATGTAGTGGGAAAGGTGGACGCTCGGGCTGGCACCGGCCGGTATGGTTACCGTCACGGGTCCTAACACCGGGTTTCCCTGGTACGGATTACCATTGGGAAGATAAACTTCGGTCCAGTAATCGAGCGTCTGCGGCGTGTCTTCGTTGTTGGTTCCCTGTACTGTGTAGCCCAAATCACTGCCTCTGGGAAAGCTTTCGGCATCGGGCGTGAGGGTCAGGGCCATGTTCGGAATAAACTCCGTGACCTGGATCTCACCCTCGTAGGGTAGAAAATCGTGTTCGGTCACCGTGACGTAGAGCGTTCCTCCTGTGGCTGGTGTGACGGAGAAGCTCGCCACCCCGTCTGCTCCTGTTGTGCCCACCTCGTAGACCTCATCCTGTTTGTATAGGCAAACTGTCGCTCCTTCCAGAGGATCACCGCCAGATGTGACCGTAATATCAATGACTTGATAGCCTGTAATTATCTGTGAAGGATGATCCACCGAGAGAAGGTCAGGAACGTTCGTCCAGATCTCGGTAGCCGGATCTCCAAGCCAGAGATACATCCTGGCATTATCCACCCCGTATGATCCGTGACTGTTGATGATATAGGTGGCTGCGTGGTTGCTCATCCAGCCTATTCTGTATTCATTATAAATGTTGAACTCCCGAAACAACCACTTGTCATAATCATGATTTGGTACGGTCCAGGAAGGGTCCGTGGCACCGAGGGATGCTACCGCACCACCGGGATACTTGTTCAACCAGTACTCTCCCAGGCAACTCGTCTGGATCTGGTGGTTGTCACAGGCAATGTTGAACACGATCGGTGTGTAGTCATTGTTGGCTAGAGCCATTACATGTGATGTGGTCCAGCTGTTCCAGTAATAGTCCCAGTCCACCCATGTCGTGGTGGTGCCGTGGCCTCTGTAGTTCACGACATTGCAACCGTCGTTAATCGCCGATGTGACATGGGCGTTCACGCCGTCAGGGAGGTGACCGTAGATTGTCTCGACGGAGAAGGGTGGTTGTTGGATGATATTTGTGCGTATATTCTCCTTACATTCAACGTACTTCCCGGGTGCATCCTCCCGATGAGCAACGAGTGTGATATCGGTCAGCCAGTCATCCAGGGGCGGATTTTTCTCATAAGCCAAAATCTTTGAGACCTGGTTCTCAGCATCTGAGCTGCTTGTCACAGAGAGCCTGCCAACAGCTATGTCGGCATAGTTATCCGGCGGTCCCGTAATACAGGCATACCAGTAATCACTCAGGGAATCGTCCCAGTAGTAGACAGGCATGTAGTTGGTGTCCCCTACCAGCAATACATACTCCAGGTTACCTTGTTCGTATCTGTCGGTGATCTCGTTCTTGATCGTCTGGTAACTCGACGTATTGATCGAGACGACTTCGGTCTCCAGGCCCTCCAGGTGATGCCATTCGGCCAGCGGCTGGACAGCGCTTTCGAAATTCGGATGCGTTATAAGAAGATACACCGGTCCTTCGGAATCCCTCGTGCCCTCTCTTTCTTCGAGCCAATCGTAGTTGATCACATGCTGGCTGTAAGCCCTTTCCCAGTGCTCCCTCGCCGGGCCGAACGAGGTATCCAGGATCTCGCCTTCCTTCTTGGGAGCGTATGCCAATTCGACGATCAGATGAGCTGTGACGATAAGGCTGTTACGATCCGGCACATAACTCACGGGTGCTACCTCCACCAGAACGACCTCCAGGTGCCGCCAGGTGGAGGGCTCACCGATTACGGCGATTTGCGCCGGGAAGCGTTCACTTGAACGGTAAAAACTTTCATCTATGTTGAATTCAGAAGGATCATTCCCTGTATCTTTCTGTGGCTGTTGGAAAGGATAGACCCGATAATCCGTTAGAATAACCTGCTCCTCGGCCTGAAACGACAGGTCCACCTGTGCCCCATGCGGGATTGCGATGAGGAAGCGAATCATAGGAAGTGCAGGCTTGCCGACCTCCATAAGCGTTGTCTGGCCAGGTATTGTGAGTTCTTGAAAATATTCTCCCGCCACGACTCGATCAGATGTCCAGAAGCCGGGTAGATCGACATCAACCACAGTCTGATTGCGGTCTGATTTCAGAGTCGTGATAACAGGGTGCGATCCTTCCTCAGATTCCCTCAATGCCACCCAGCGATTCGTGCCGGATCCCCACACATCTCCTTGAGAGACTATTGACGCAACAAATACACAAACCAGGGCACCTGATAGTTTCCCATTCATCTGATCTCTCTCCTTCCAGCCCTAAAGAAATAAGGAATGATGTTGTATATCAGATAAAAGCACGACAGTGTCTCTCACAGCCCGTAGTTTATCACAGATACCCGCCGATGTCAAGCAGCCTGCTGAGGTATGTTTCAGACTTGATTTGCCTACTAGGCTCGCCAAAGGAACACTTCTCTTGGAGCGGAATATTTTCAGAGGCTCCTTGAGAAAAAGGTTTTTAACTGTCCTCAAGGTTACTATATTTATCTGAATCAATCCGAGAGGAGGCTTTGATGCAGGAACACACCGCTGCCGTGACTGAGAAACAATCCTGGAAATTCCCCCGGGAGTTCTGGCTTGCTAATTTTATGGAGCTCTGTGAGCGGGCAGCGTATTACGGATTTTTCATAGTACTAACGCTCTACCTCACCGACGTAGTCGGATTCACAGATAAAGAAACGGGAGTCGTTGCGGGAGTTTTTTTCGCCGGGTTGTATTTCTTACCGCCTTTCGTAGGGGCCATCGCGGATAAGATCGGTTTCAAGAACGGGCTCATGCTGGCATTCAGCCTCCTTACGATAGGATATTTCTTTCTGGGTGTGTTCCACTCAAAACTGGCAGTCATTCTCTTTCTCACCGTGGTGATGGTGGGCGGTTCGTTCATAAAGCCGCTGATCACAGGGACCGTAGCGAAAACCACAACCGAAACAAACCGAGCCCGGGGCTATTCCCTCTTTTACTGGGTAGTCAATATCGGGGCTTTCAGCGGGAAAACCTTCGTTCCTTACATCCGCCAGGGAATCGGACTGCCTTACGTCAATTTCTTCTCCTCCGCGATGGCCTTTCTGGCGCTGATATTTGCCGTTTTTATATTCAAACGTGTCGATTCTCCGGGTGAGGGGAAATCGATCAGGGAAGTCCTCCATGCACTTAAAAGCATATTCAGGGCACCACGCCTGGTCGCCTTGACGCTGATTGTCGCCGGTTTCTGGATTATCCAGTACCAGCTATATGCCACAATGCCCAAGTATGTTATCCGCCTCCTTGGTGAACAGGCACGGCCCGAATGGCTCGCGAATGTGAATCCTGCAGTGGTCGTCATTTTTGTGGTGCTCATAACCCAGCTCATGAAGAAACGAATGGCTGTCACATCGATGCTTGTAGGGATGCTCCTTATGCCTTTCTCGGCGCTTGCCATGTCTGCGAGTCCTATACTCGAGAAGATTGCCGGCTCCTCGATCCAGGTGATTGGGTTTTTTACGATGCACCCGCTGACTATAATGATGATCGTCGGGATCGGTATCCAGGGGCTTGCAGAGTGTTTCATCTCACCAAGGTTTTTGGAATACTTTTCACTGCAGGCTCCAAAGGGAGAGGAAGGTCTCTACCTGGGATTCAGTCACCTCCATTCATTTTTCTCTGCCCTTTTCGGTTTTATCGTATCGGGTTTTCTGCTGGATTCCTACTGCCCTGATCCCAAAACCCTCCCGGCTGGACTGACGCAAGCCGGGAAAGCGGCCTACTACGCGAACGCGCATCATATCTGGTATTACTTCGCTTCAATCGGCCTGACCGCGGCTGTTGCTCTTTTCATCTTCAGATATGTAACGATGAGGATAGACGGTGAAAAACGGTAAAAGGCATTATCTTGTGCGGTGGGCTCAGAGGACCGTTTAATAGAAATTCCTGAGGCGTGACTTTTTCTGCTTTATCTCCTTCCAAATAGGATAATCCTTGGGTCTGTCTATGTCGTGGAGTGTTTCCAACATTGCGACCTCGAGATCTAGTTTACGGGCTTTCTCGAGTGTCTGCTCCATGACATGCCTGCTCCCCCAGTCGATACCCTCGAACAGGCCGACAGCAGGCATGCTTAAGCCTATTAGATAATATCCTCCGTCTGCAGCGGGCCCTATCACGACATCGTTTGTTTCCAGACGGCGGAATGCGTCTCTGAGCGAACGGATGCTCAACTCCGGGCAATCGGTTCCTATCACTACGACTTCACGCGCCCCATGACGGAAGGCATCCTCTGTGGCCCTCCTTAACCGATCACCAAGGTCACCTTCTCCCTGGTCTGTGAGATTCCACCCACTCCCCAGCCAGGATTCCATGTCATTTCTGCTACCCCCACAGAAGCGGATTTCTGTTACGGCGGAAGTCTGCCTGCAGAACTCCCCCACAATCATTAGGATATAGTCCGACATTTCTCTGTGCATGTCGGCTGCGCCATCCTCTCCCAGAAGAGGGATCAGGCGGGTCTTTGTTTTTCCAGGCACGGGAACCTTCGTGAAAACGATTATCATCTTATCACGAGCAGCAGGGGAAGTCATTGTCTCATCAAGCAGGGCCGCTGCTTACGGCCCGTATGTTCGGTATCGAGAGTGTGGCAGGATGAACTTTGAGTGACAGTCAATTCTTTCTAGGCCTCTAAAACGAGGGCCCCGCCGCAGGAGGATCCGTAACCGGCTGTGCATCCGAAGCAGTGGGTGCCCGTTGTGATATTCCTTCCTATTAGCCGCTGGGGATCGAACTCCTTCACGTGGCCGATATCCTCACCGCTTACAGGGAGACCCAATGCCAGGTTAAAATCGCAATCATATATTTGGCCATCCCAGCCGATACTGATCTGATGCCTGCACATCAACCCATCGAGTGCAGCCGGGTTGAAGGAATCCTTCAGGAGATCCCTGTACTGCTCATCCTTCCCATCGCGTTCAAGAATGCCGAGGAATCGTCCCATCGGCATATTAGTAATAGTGATCAGACGGTTGAACTTGATCCCGAAACGTTCCTCGAGTTCTCTTTTGTAATCTGCTTCAAGCTTGAGCTGGTTTGGTGGCAGGAAAGGTCCGAGAGGATTGTAAACTAGGTTGAGCGGGAGAGCCTCGTTGGTTCCATATCCGAAAGAATTCAGCTTCCTGAGGACTCGAATGCTCTTCTGGTAGGTACCGGTTCCTCGCTGACTGTCGACATTCTCCTCGAGGTAGCAGGGAAGTGATGCAACGAGGAAGACTCCTAGCTCACTGAGGAAAGACGGGATGTCCTCGTATTCTGGTTCGAGGTATACAGTCAGATTCGTCCTGACCTGTACTGGGAAGCCCTCGTCTCTCAGAATCCCGACGAATTCACGAAAATTGGGGTGTATTTCGGGAGTGCCACCTGTCACATCAACTAGATCGGGTTCCGTCTTTCGCGCCGCCTCGATCACATACTCCATCGTCTCCCAGTTCATCATCTCGGTGCGAGAGGGTGAGGAACCGAGGTGACAGTGCACGCAGCGCTGGTTACACCTGAGACCGACGTTCACCTGGATGATATCAAGATCCTGGTTATACAATGCCTCGTCATCGTGTGTTATTACTCTTCTCTCAAACTCGTTCATGGGAGCGCTCCTTGTCTTTACTAATCAAAAATACGGTCACAGACAGGGGATCATTATACGAATCTTTCGAATATGTTTAATCAATATTATGAACTTCGATTCATGATATCAATACCCATGAACGCATAAAACATCCCCAATCTCAACTCGGCAAACTGTATATGAGGCGTATTCCTGAAAGGCCAACACTGATTTAACTTCATTGACAGGATCTCCTTTCTCTGATAGTATCACATGAAACAAGCATGAACCATGGATACAAGAACGTTCAAATCTAATCTTCTGCTTATTCTCGCTGCCATTATCTGGGGATTTTCCTTCGTGGCTCAGCGTGCAGGTATGGAATATGTGGGACCTTTCACATTTAATGCGGTTCGTTTCGCCCTGGGCGGCATTGGGTTGATTCCCTTTCTATGGCTTAACCGAAGCCGCCGAATTAACTCCGGTGAAAATCATCCAGCCCCGATGCCGAAGACATTCAGATTTGGCAGCCTTCTGGTGGGATTGATACTTTTTACCGGTTCCTCTTTCCAGCAGATCGGTATAGTTTATACCACTGCGGGTAAGGCCGGCTTCATCACAGGCCTATATGTAATTATGGTGCCTATACTGGGTCTTTTTTTGGGACAGCAGTCTGATACCAGGATATGGCTCGGGGCAGCTCTGGCGACAGCGGGACTATATCTTCTAAGTATCACCGAAACCCTTACCATCTCCCTCGGAGATCTGCTTGTGCTCATAAGCGCACTTTTCTGGGCGGGTCATGTTCTCGTCATTGGCTGGCTATCATCAAGAACCGATCCGATCGAGTTGGCTTTCTTCCAGTTTTTGGCGTGCTCGTTATTGAGTTTCATCGCGGCTCTACTTGTTGAAACGATAACCCTCTGGGGGATTCAGAAAGCCATCATTGCAATCTTTTATGCGGGATTTTTCTCCGTTGGTATCGGCTTTACACTTCAAGTGATAGCTCAACGGCACGCTCATCCTGCCCACGCAGCGATTATCCTGAGCCTGGAAACTGTCTTTGCAGCATTCGGAGGCTGGCTAATACTGAATGAGGTGCTCTCCCACCGGGCGATTGCAGGTTGTGCACTCATGCTGACGGGGATGATAGTGTCTCAGCTAAACCTGAAGCAAGAAAACGCCCAAACACCACGAAGCGGCTCCCCTTAATAGCCTCGATTCTGTTACTGGTTGAAATTTCTGGGAGATATTGACAAACCGGTAGTAATATGATAGAATGAGATGTCAGGATGGTTTTGCTGAATCTGCGATACACGCCTCCTTTTCTTGAGAGGACTCCTGCGTGAAGAACCGACCTACACACATAATTACCGATAGCTATGAGCTCCAATCTCCCTATTTCGAGAAATGCCTTTCAGGGAGAGAACGGTAGATCACAAACCTTCCTGGCTATTGAATTAACAGGTAAATCTCAAACCGTATTGTTTCGAGGAGGAACCTGTAATGAAATGGAACCTGTTCGTTCTTCTCTGTCTGCTTCTCTCTGGATTTTTAATTGTGGGACCCTTTTCAAGCCCCGCCTTCGCGACGGATTCAGAGGGATCTCTGACAGTGAGCATCAGCACCGGTCCTTACGAGATAAAGGAAGATGGCGGTGAACATGAGATCGTGATGAGTGAATTCGGCCGAAACCTCGTTCCCGGAACCCCCGCTCTTCCTGCGAGGATATTCAGCATCGCAATACCCCCCGGTGCCAAAATCACAGGCGTAAGCTTCAAGGCACGGGATAGTATCACTCTCCCCGGCCAATACCGCTTGCATCCGATACCTCTTCCGAGAGTGCTCGGAGAAGAAAACCCCGCAGTGTACGAACGCGAGAAGAAGGCAAGAGATGCAAAATTCAGAGCTGTTTATGGGAGTGATGAACCGTATCCAGCTGCTTCGGGCCAGTTCGTGCGCCGTGCCGGCTACCGTAAGTACAACCTTGCCGACGTTCGAATTTACCCGTTCACATATCGGCCAAAATCGGGTACGCTCATCTATCATCCCGAGGTAGATGTCACAATCGATTATTCGATTCCGGAGGTTTCTCCGGCAAGCACTGTCCTGATCGACAACCTGACGAGGACAGAGCGGCTTGCACAGCAGATGATAGTAAATTATGAGCAGGCCGGCTCCTGGTATCCTGAAGACAAGGGAGGTCCCCCGGGGGGAAGGGGTACCAACGACTTCGTGATCATCACACTGGAATCCTTAGTATCTTCGGTGCAGCCGCTGGTGGACTGGGAGATAGGCAAGGGAAGGACAGCCAATGTGGTGACTACATCCTGGATCAACGATAACTACACGGGCTACGATCTTGCGGAGAAGATGAGGAACTTCCTCCGGGAGAAATACCCTTCAAGCGAATGGGGTATAGAGGATGTATGCCTCGTGGGGCACTATGATGATGTGCCAATGCGCCGCGTCTGGCAGGATACGGGGTATGGTAAGCCTGAGACAGATTACTACTACGCGGAACTCTCCCTTCCGGATGACGAGTCCTGGGATGCAGACGGTGACCACAAGTGGGGTGAGGATTCTGATCCGATCGACTTCACCGCCGAGGTTAATGTGGGCCGCATACCATGGAGCGAACCGGAAACCGTACAGCATATATGCGAGAAGTCGGTAGCATATGAAAACAATTTCGAGCCGGAGTTTAAGAAAAACATACTTCTTCTGGGCGCTTTCTTCTGGCCGGACACGGACAACGCTGTGCTGATGGAGTATAAGACCAACCCGGATCTTCACCCTTGGATGGAAGAGTGGACGATGACGCGGATGTATGAAGACGCCTACTCATCATATCCATGTGACTATGACCTGACGAACGACAACGTGAGGTCTGTCTGGTCATCAGGGATGTTCTCTTTTGTAAACTGGGCCGGTCATGGATCTCCGGATGCCTGCTGGATCTATTACAGTCCCGGATATTTCATCAGCAATTACGATTGTCCGATCCTGAACGACGACTACCCTGCCATTATCTTCGCCGACGCCTGCAGTAACTCTGACACCGATTACCTGAACATCGGCCAGGCGATGATGGAGCAGGGTGGCATCGGCTTTCTAGGTGCGACGAAGGTGGCATACGGGATGCCCGGCTGGAACGATCCGCTTGACGGGTCGAGCCAGTCCCTCGACTATTACTTCACAACCTGCTGCACATCCGGTGATTACAGCCAGGGAGAGGCGCATCAATGGTCGCTGCGTGAGATGTACGTACGCGGACTCTGGTACTATACCTACTACGAGACATTCGAGTGGGGCGCCCTCTGGGGCAATCCCGACCTCTCTATGGGAACTATGCCGGTTCTTGCAATACTTTTCCCGGATGGACTCCCCGCGGCAACGAATCCACCGGGTCCGGAAATACCCATAACGATTCAGATAATGGATGGCCAGGAGACCTATGTGCCGGGAACCGGGAAGATGCATTATCGCTTCGACCCTGCCGATCCCTTTACCGAGGTGGACTTCGAGGACATGGGTGAGAACCTTTACAGGGCGGTGCTGCCGGCTGCTGTACCAGGAGACGAGCCGGAGTTTTACTTCAGTGCCCAGGGCGACGGCGGTACCATAGTCTATTCGCCTCCCGAAGCACCTGATGTTACCTATTCCTTCGAGGTATGCCTCATCGAGGAGCTTGTACAGGATAACTTCGAGGCCGATCTCGGGTGGACCGTCGAGGACATCGATGTCCTGGGCGGAACCTGGGAACGCTGCGTTCCAAACCTGACTTCAGGACGCCAGGTCGCACCGGAGGAAGACAACCCGAATGGCACCGGAACTTACTGCTTTGTCACGGAAAACGGGCCACCAGGCGGCTATTACAGGGACTACGACGTAGATGGTGGGCCCACCATGCTCATATCGCCCGTGTTCGATCTGAGTTCCTGCGACGCCGATATGAGCTTCTACCTCTGGCATTACAATGATGATCTTGATGATTACCTAACGATCGAGGTGTCAAACGATGACGGCGACACATGGGCCACTGTGGAGCAGGTAATGAACACATCAGAGTGGCAGCATTACGATTTCACAGTCTCAGACTATATAACGCCGTCGGATCAGGTCAGGGTACGTTTCAGCATCCAGGACAACCCGATCAATTCGATAACGGAGGCCGGTCTGGACGATTTCGAGGTGAGATGTCTGGATTTCGCACCGAACATCTGGGCAGATGCATACAGCTTCTCCGCCTCCGAGGGTTGCAACATTACTTTATACCTGGATGCAGGCCCTGACTATGCAGGGCGCCAGTATGTGATTGGAGGCGGTATAAGCGGCGCCTATCCCGGTACGATGCTGCCGGGAGGTACGGTCATTCCTCTCAACAGAGATGCCCTCACGGACATCATTTTGGCCAATCTCAACGGACCACTTTTTCAGAACTTCTTGGGGAATCTGGACGGTGAGGGGAAAGCGACTGCCACGCTTAATATACCAGGGCCCGTCGATCCATCACATGCAGGTAAGAAAGTGACATTCGCTTTCACACTGACGGGTGGCTTCGACTTCGCCTCGAATCCTATGTTTATCGAGATCGTGCCGTAATTTATCTGTAATTTCGTAAAGGAACATTAACAAACCCCCCGGTCAACTTACCGGGGGGGTTCGTTTTGCTCCATCCTCCTGGAAGAAACGCCGCCTCGACCGGCTTTATCCCAGTATCCTAACCATGGAGCAGTGATCTTGGGAATGGTCCAAAGAATTGTATCATTGATTGTGAGGGGAGCAAATCAATTACTCATCATGGGTATTTCCTGGAATGGCTGCCACTGAGAGGGATTGGTGGAAAGCTATGGATAGACTATCTTTCGATTGACTAGCTTTACCTCCTATGGTATAATCATCATAAATTGACTGTGGAATTATTAGAAGTGCTATCCATTAGATGTTCTCATGAAAGCCAAAGAGAATAAAAATATGGTATGGGCGACTGCAATCTTGGTATTCATATCTCATCCCTTTGTGGTCTCGATTCAGTCTGTGACAAGTGGTACACTTGGGATCGGAGATTCAGGTTCTTATCAGATAGAAAGCGCCGAGAACAGATACCAGAGCTTTGGCTCCTCAAACGTGTTTGCAGTGCAGGAATCGCTTATTTATTATGGACCGTACATAGTCACAATAGAGCAGAACAGCGATGACGGGACCGAAGTCAATGAGGCTGACTGGTATGAAAGTGGTTACACTGAAGATCACAAAAATATCATTGGGCTGAATGAGGATATTGAGAGTTATGGTGCAGGATTCCGCTTCCATGTTGATAAGCTAAGCCAGGGGAATAATATAGTGTTTGCCCGTTTAAGGTTTGCAAGTAAAGGAGGCATTGTCCAATCCTCAGCAAACTTGCTAATAGAAGGTGTCGCGCAGATAAGCCCGACTACCTTCAGCGAAACCGAAAGGCCGTCAAGGAAACTCCCAAAGACTAGAACAGGAGTGGATTGGGAAATTAGTGACAGTTGGCCCAACGGTGCCAGCGCGGATCCTTTATACTGTTATTCCCCGGACATTGCCCCTATACTCAACGAGATACTGGAACTGCCTAACTGGGGAAACGGGGATGAAGGGAAAACTATAATAATAACAGCAAAAGACTTTGGTTCTGATTCCAGCGATATAAACGCAGTGTTTTTCGAGGATTTTTACACCGAAGGGGAAGTGAACAACCCTGTTGCCCTGGAGATATACAGGACAGTCTATGACACATTCCTGGGGAAGGAACTTTTAGGAAGGGTCACAGACACATCAGCAACAGTCAACCTTTACTCGCTCATAGACACAGACGTCTACATTAAATATGGCACATCACCAGGTATGTACACGGAGACAACAGAGCACCACCTGGACAATCCAGCTGAAAACGCGATAGAGATAATAATTGATGACCTTCTTCCTGACACCAGATACTATTACAGGCTAATGTTCAGGGGGTTGGGCGAACCAGATTATAAGACAGGCATAGAGAGGACATTCCACACTCAAAGGCCCTCTGGCTCACAATTCACCTTCTCTGTAATAACAGATGAGCACGTAGACGGGATTTACAGAAGGCCAGAGAACATAGACGACATATCGCTTCACAACCTAACACTCAAGAACGTCGGTCAAAGCAACCCGGATTTTCTGATCTCAATGGGTGACACTGGCTATGGATACGAGCCAAGAACCCCCGCTCCATATGAATACTTCCCGCCGGAAAGCGATTATATATTCCAATTCGGGTTAGAACGAGCTCTCCGAATACGTAAGCATTTAGATCTTATCGCTCATTCGATACCCCAGTATTTCGTATTGGGAAACCACGAAGGCGAGCAGGGGTGGTTCTATGATCCCACGGACGAGGAAAGCATTGCAAACTCCAGCGCAGGGATCAACACGAGAGTAAGGAAGGAGTTGGTGCCAAACCCATATCCTGACAGCTTCTATACAGGCAGCACCGACTCTGTGCCAGGAATAGGCCTTAGGGAGAACTATTATGCGTGGGAATGGGGTGATGCTTTGTTTGTCACACTCGATCCCTTCTGGTACACAACAAGTAAGCCGCACAACTGGCATGGCCCAGGGACTGAGGATAGCTGGGACTGGACACTTGGGGAGGAGCAGTACAATTGGCTTTATGACACTCTGCACAACTCCGACGCAAAATGGAAGTTCGTCTTCACCCACCATCTCACCGGAGGAACGACCCCGTATGGCAGGGGAGGCATTGAGGCTGTAAAATACAAAGTGGACGATAGGGCTTCATATGAATGGGGTGGAGAGGACGAGGGTGGTAACTGTATTTTCGACGAGAAAAGGCCCGGATGGTCACATGGCCCAATACACGATTTTTTGGTATCTGAAGGCGTTGACATCGTCTTCCACGGGCATGACCACTTCTTCGCGTTCCAGGAATTAGATGGCATTGTATATCTGGAGTGCCCAAAAACAAGCGATTCAGACTATGAAATAGAGCATCAGGAAGGGGGATTCTACTCACATGGAGACTTCCTACCCAGCTCGGGTCATATAAATGTCACAGTCGGTAAATACTTTGTTAAGCTTGATTACATAAGATCATACCTTCCAGGCGACGGCAAGAATGGTGAAGTTGCTTTCACCCGCATAATTAAAGACCATCCCACAAGAGCAATACCAGTTCAGATGTAAACCTGGGATTCCTTTTCAATTTTGAAAGTGGACACTCTTCAAATCAGTATTTATAATCTTCTTGACACAATAAAGAAATCATGGTACAATGCATTTAACAAATTGTAGCAAAACACATAAGACCAGCTATAGCTTAATAACAATCCCACACACAGAAGCCAGATATCTGCGGCAAAAAATTTAAATCTCGTCAAAGATTTTCGCCATTTGTCAAAAATCTGTGGAGATCACATCAGACGGTTGAAGAGGCATGGCAACCTCACAGACACCTCACGCCCCAGCTGGGTAATAATAAAAAAGGAGGTGCGTCATGCATGTGATCACCTGATGGAATGTAATCTGTTTGAGTGTTTATCTTCCATAAGAGGAGGCGAAAAATGCAAAGGAAAGTATATTTCTCCATCAAAGCTCTGTCAGTCGCACTTGCTGCGATTGGCATTGCCGTAATCCCAAGTTATGCCCAGGCACCGGACGTCTTATGGACCAGATCCTTCGACGGAGGCGATTATGAGTGTGGCTGGAGTGTCCAGCAGACTGCTGATGGGGGATATATCATCGTTGGAGTCACATGGCCCCCGGGTGGGTCGATAGAGGTAACAACCCCCCGACAGCTGTCGCGACTGCCGTTCCACAGAGTGTCCATCCTGTCGAAACCGTGAACCTGAGTGGACTTGATTCATACGATGACAACACCCCGACAGAGAGCCTGGAGTACTACTGGGAATTAACGGTGAAACCGGATGGGAGCACGGCAACTCCATTTTTCACTCCGGATCTACCGGGACAGTATACCACGCAGCTCATAGTGAATGACGGCTTCGAGGATTCTGAACCAGCCGAGGTGGTGGTCTCGGTGATTACTGCTCAGGATCACGCGGAAAACAGGATAAACGAAGCACTGAACATAGTCAGGAACCTGCCTCCGGCCAGCGTTACTACTAAGGGCAACCAAACAGCATTGTGCAACTTTCTCATCCAGGCCATTGCTGCACTTCAGGCAGGCGATATTGATGAGACAATAAACAAGCTCAACAAGTCGCTTAATCGGACTGACGGTTGTATCCTGAGAGATGGACCGGACGAAAACGGCCCTGGTAGGGATTGGGTCATAGATTGCGATGCCCAGGAGCAGATTTATCAGATGCTGAATGATGCACTCGATGTGATTTCTCCCTGAGGTGTCCTGTCAATATCATTGGAATTAAAGGAAGGGTGAATTACACAATATCTCGCAATTTGTAAGATAATACAGCTGGATACTGTTCCATCTGATCGTGACATTTTCATCCCACTGGTTTTTAATAATGAGTTTATTTCATGTAAAGAGGGAGTATTAATCATTCCTCTCGAATAGAATCGACAGTTTCAACTGATTCGTTTTATCCTCTTTCTATAATGATTAGAGGAAGAGTGAGATAGGTGGAAGAAATCCTATCAAAGAGGAGGTCTCGATGAAAAGGCTCGTTCTATTCATGGCAATGCTAGTGTGTGTTATTGTTGTGGCTCACCTGGCTGTGGGGCAGGTTGTGAAAAAGCAGGCAGCCAAGGCCTCCCCGAGCGGCACCTCCGTTAAAACCGGTGTGTTGGGCTCAGTTTATGTGTCCTCATCCGGCAGTAGCAGTCGTGGTGTAGTAGGTCTTGCAGCTAACAGTGGTGAAGGCGAGAGAGTTTCTTCCGATGACTGCGGAATTGACAGGGACTTTTTGGGGAATTAAATTAAGGGTCGACGTTGGTCACCTTTTTGTAACTATGACCTATTAAAAGTAGATGGCCAAATTCCACAATTCATTGAAAAATTAAAGGTGGGGCTGTAGCTCAACTGGGAGAGCGCATGACTGGCAGTCATGAGGTCGAGGGTTCGAGTCCCTTCAGCTCCACCAAGTAACTGTTGAGACTTGATCCATTGGTCCATTGCAAGGGCCTGCTCTGAGATCCGCCGCTTACACCCCGGGTTTCATCCCGGCCAGGTTTAATGAGAATTCACTTCAGAACTCGAGGGCAACTATCATAGCACCCCATCTTCCCCTTCATTGAAATCTCCCCCCAATTTAGAATCCCAAACGGTAACCGGGGGAACAAACGGGCCCCGATCGGTGGTAGGAGTACTCAAACAGAAAGGGAGGTCGCAAATGCCCCGCAAACGCGCAGCAAGCCCAAGAACCTCAAAGAAAGATACTCTGAAAAGATGCACATGGTGTGCTGGAGATCCAATCCTCGAACCTTACCA
The DNA here is from genome assembly GCA_046760905.1 of Candidatus Glassiibacteriota bacterium. Taxonomy (GTDB): domain Bacteria; phylum Gemmatimonadota; class CAZMKB01; order CAZMKB01; family CAZMKB01; genus JBHIFB01. The sequence continues at coordinate 30,433 of JBHIFB010000013.1, forward strand.
TGACACAGAATGGGGAGTTTCCGAGCGAAATGACAACCGTCTTTTCGAGAGAATGGCTCTTCAGATATTCCAGGCCGGCCTCAACTGGAAGATGATACTCGGGAAAAGGCAGGCTTTCAGGAAAGCATTCCACAACTTCGACATAATAAAGGTGGCGCGCTTTGACGGTAGGAGTGTCAAAAGGCTCATGTCTGATGAGAGCATTATAAGGAACAGGCGTAAGATCGAAGCGGTCATAGAGAATGCAAGAAGGCTTCAAAGGGTACGGCAGGAGTTCGGTAGCTTCCATAATTACATCAAAACCAGACCATCGAAGCTGAAACCGCTTCAGAAGGAATTTAAAGAGAGGTTCGTTTTCATGGGCCCGGAAATCACGCGTATGTTTGTCATGAACATCGGTAAAGTGCAGCCGGCACACGAGAAGAGATGCTTCAGATACGGGGAAGCCCAGGCATGGTGATGGTATAAAAATTGCTCCGCATCGAGGTGAGAAACCGTATTCTCCGCTGGGGGGATTTGGAGAATAATCGCCGCCTTGACTTAACCAGCAACCAGTGATACCTTTGTAAAGAGATTCGAGCATTCGCTCTGACCATATTGAGAGGAGTGATTGATGAAGGGTGTCATACTAGCCGGGGGACTGGGCACCCGCCTGCACCCGCTTACCAGAGTCACGAACAAGCACCTGCTCCCCATCTACGACAAGCCGATGATATTCTATCCCATCGAGGCACTCATCAATGCCGGCATCAGGGATATCCTGATCGTAACCGGGGGAAACAGCGCTGGTGAATTCCTGAGACTCCTCGGTAATGGTAAGGACTTTGGTCTCAAACACCTCAACTACACTTACCAGGAGGGTGAGGGTGGGATTGCGGAGGCGCTCGGGCTCGCAGAACACTTCGCAGATGACGAGAAGATCGTTGTGATCCTCGGCGATAATATCATAGAGAAGAACATAAGGCATGCAGTCGAGGCATTCGAAAAACAGGAGGAAGGGGCAAAGCTTTTGCTGAAGGAGGTGCCGGATCCGGAGAGGTTCGGCGTCGCAGAGCTTGAGGGTGACAGGATAGTCAGGATCGTGGAAAAACCGAAGAGACCGAAGACCAATCTTGCCGTTACCGGGATCTATATGTATGACAGGAAGGTTTTCGACATCGTGAAGACACTCAGGCCTTCGGAAAGGGGTGAGCTCGAGATCACCGATGTCAACAACACTTATATAGAGTGGGATCAGCTCACCTATGATATACTTGATGGTTGGTGGACCGATGCCGGAACCTTCGACTCACTCCTGAGAGCCAATAAGCTCGTTGCACAGTATGGCGCGAACCTGATGTGATATATGCTTCTTCCGTAAGTGTGTACCGAGACCACTGCATGCGAGGAAAGAAAGAGATGGAGCTCATAAAAGATGTGAAGGTAAAAAAACTCAGGGTAATCCCCGATGAGAGGGGAAGGCTGATGGAGATGCTGAGAGCAGATGACGAGCTCTTCATACAATTCGGTCAAGTTTATATGACCACTGCATATCCGGGCGTCGTAAAGGGATGGCACTATCATAAGAAACAGGTGGATAACTTCGTTGTGGTCAGCGGCATGGTTAAGGTGGTTCTCTACGATCCGCGGGAGGAATCTCCCACCAGGGGCGAGGTGAACGAGTTCTTCATGGGTGAGCACAATCCGATACTCTTACAGATACCTAATTACGTCTACCACGGCTTCAAGTGCATCGGGGAGAGGGAGGGGATCATCATCAACTGTCCCACAGAGACGTACAATTACGAGAATCCCGATGAGTTCAGAGTGCATCCGCATGACAGTGATATTCCCTACGACTGGGGTAGAAAGGATGGGTAGGGGAGCAGAGAGTTCCGCAGAGGGAGGCTCACTTTGCGACTGCTTGTAACAGGAGGCGCGGGATTCATAGGTTCCAACTTCGTGAGGTATCATCTCAGAGAGCACCCTGAGGATGAGATCGTCAACCTGGATCTTCTCACGTATGCCGGAAACCTCGAGAATTTGATAGATGTTGAAAACAACTCTAATTACACTTTCGTGAAAGGCGACATAGCCGATCCCGGTGCGGTGGAAAAGCTTGCCTCAGGCGGCTTCGACGCCATCTTAAACTTCGCGGCTGAATCGCATGTTGACAGAAGCATCACGGAGCCCGGGACGTTCGTGCGAACCAACATAAACGGCACACTCGTTCTTCTCAACGTGGCGCTGAAGTATAAGGTAGGGCGGTTTCTCCAGATTTCCACCGACGAGGTATACGGCTCGCTCGGTGACAGAGGCCATTTCACAGAGGAAACCCCGCTCGCGCCGAACAGTCCTTACTCGGCCAGCAAGGCCTCGGCAGATCTCCTCGTGAGGGCATACCACAGAACCTATGGTCTAAACGCGCTCATCACCAGGTCTTCCAACAACTACGGTCCCTACCAGTTCCCGGAAAAGCTCATACCGCTCATGGTGACGAATGCGCTGGACGATGAGAAGCTACCGGTATACGGAAAGGGTCTCAATGTCAGAGACTGGCTCTATGTGGAGGACAACTGCAGGGGGATAGACATGGTTCTGCGGGAAGGGAGGGCGGGTGAAATATACAACATATGCGGCGGCAACGAGAAGAAGAATATCGAGGTGGTGAGAGCAGTTCTGAAGCTTCTAGGGAAACCGGAAGCGCTGATCGCCTTCGTCGAAGATCGGCCGGGACACGACTGGAGGTACGCGATGAAGAGTGAGAAGATGATTTCCGAGTTCGGCTGGAAGCCAAGTGTCGATTTCGAGGAAGGACTCAAGAAAACGGTCACCTGGTATGTCGAGAACAGGCAGTGGTGGGAAAAGGTGAAAAGCGGCGAGTATCTGGATTACTATGACCGGATGTATGGCCGGAGAATAGAGGAAAGCAAAACCACCGGAGGAAAGAAATGAGGGTACTCGTCACCGGTGCACAGGGCATGCTCGGGTACGCACTCGTTGAGGTCCTCTCCCGTGACCACGCTGTAATCGGTGTGGACATCGAGGATGCCGATATAAGAATTCAGAGTGAGATCGAGCGTGTAGTTCTTGAAGTGAAGCCCGAAATCGTGATCCATGCAGCTGCCAACACCAATGTCGACGGATGCGAGTTGGATGAGAAGGCCGCCTATCTCACGAACGGAATCGGCACTCGAAACGTGGGACTTGCCTGTGCGAAAGCAGGCGCTTCCTGTATGCTCATAAGTACCGATTTCGTTTTCGATGGCGAGAAGAAGGGTGCCTATGACGAACTCGACCTTCCCAATCCCATAAACATATATGGGCGCTCGAAATACATGGCCGAGGTGCTGCTGAGACGCGTACTCATCGAACATTACATAGTAAGAACGGAATGGCTCTATGGAAGAGGTGGTAAAAACTTCGTCGATGAGATTATCAGGCGGGGGCGGGAGCAGGGAGAGCTCCAGGTTGTCAACGACCAGGTCGGCTCCCCGACACATACCGCTGATCTTGCCGGAATGATCGCGAACATGCTAAGCCAGCCGACGCCTTTCGGAATCTATCACCTCACGAACAGAGGTAGCTGTACCTGGTTCGAGTTCGCAAAGACTATCCTGGCACTTGTGGATCTCTCCGGTATACAGGTGAATCCCGTGACGCAGGAGGCAATCGGAAGGCCTGCGAAAAGACCCCGCAATTCCGTCATGAGGAATCTGATGTACGAGCTGCAGGGCTTTCCACCGGCAAGGCACTGGAAGGAGGCACTGATCGACTACATACAATCGGCATACCGTGAAAAGCTCGACCTGACGCATTCCGCAGCTAAAGACGATGAGAGGAGACCGGCCCGTTGAAGAAAGCTCTCATCACCGGCATTACTGGCCAGGATGGATCATACCTCGCGGATTTCCTGCTTGAGAAGGGATACAGAGTATTCGGCATGGTGCGGAGATCCAGTACAGAGAGTTTCGAGAGGATAGACCATATCAAAGACGAAATCGAGCTTCTGATGGCAGATCTCCTGGATGAACCGTCCATTATAAGTATCGTCAAAAAGGTTAAGCCCGATGAGGTGTATAATCTCGCTGCGCAGTCATTTGTGCCGACCTCGTGGGATCAGCCGGTCCTGACGGGAGAGTTCACCGCGCTCGGGGTGACCAAGGTGCTCGAAGCAATAAGATTGGTCGATTCTTCAATACGGTTCTATCAGGCTTCATCGAGTGAGATGTTCGGCAAGGTGCAACAATCCCCTCAGAACGAGAAGACTCCCTTTTACCCCAGAAGTCCTTATGGTGTGGCTAAAGTTTATGGCCATTGGATCACCGTCAATTACAGAGAGAGCTACGGTCTATTCGCATGTTCCGGTATTCTATTCAACCATGAATCGCCGCGACGAGGTAGGGAATTCGTCACAAGGAAGATCACATACGAGGTCGCAAGGATAAAACACGGTCTCTCGAAGAAGGTCAGGTTGGGCAATCTCGATGCGAAGAGGGACTGGGGGTATGCCGGTGACTATGTCAGGGCAATGTGGCTGATGCTCCAGCAGGATAAACCGGAGGACTACGTGATTGCCACAGGTGTAGCTCATTCCGTCCGTGAGCTTGCCGATCTCGCCTTCTCACACGCAGGCCTCTCGATGAAGGATCACATCGAAGTTGACCCGGCCCTCATCCGGCCAGCCGATGTGGATCATTTACTGGGAGATCCTTCGAAGGCGAAGAAACAGCTGGGGTGGGAACCGGAAATGACTTTCGATGAGATGGTACGGATGATGGTAGACAGTGATATGTCCCTGGTACTGGCAGAAAAGAGGGCAGTAACCTGACAAATAAGTATAAATTTTTCCTTGAAACTCTGCTCTATTCCAGTTAGGCCCTTGAACCCGCATATCTTCTTGCAGGCTCCCTTGATGGTAACTTGAGGACGGACATGCTAGACCATGGAGCTTGATTGACTCGTCCCGATACTGGATGACACCTTTTTTCTACTGGTATGATTCCCACCTGGATTTGAGATCGGGATCCTTGAGCGTTTCCATCAGGTATTCCGTATACTCGGACCCGGTCGCTCCGTCTGACCTCCCTGTGATCACCAGCCTTTTCTCATACTGCCCACAGATGTCCAGGGCCATTTCGAGACTCTTGCCCTTTTCTTCGAATCCCAGATGGCTTAGCATCAAGGCCGCCGCCCTTATCATACTGCATGGATCGGCGTATTTCGCTCTGCCCTCTCTCACCATCCTGGGCGCCGAACCGTGAATCGCTTCGAACATCGCATACCGCTTCCCTATATTCGCGCTTCCGGCCGTGCCGACGCCGCCCTGGAATTCCGCCGCTTCATCCGTGAGGATATCGCCGTAGAGGTTTGGAAGTGCGAAGACCTTGAACTGAGTGCGCCGTTTCGGATCTACGAGCTTCGCCGTCATGATATCGATGTACCAGTCGTCCATCTCTATTCCCGGATAGTCCCTGGCGATCTCCTGCCCTATCTTGAGGAACTTCCCGTCCGTGGTCTTAACCACGTTCGCCTTGGTCACCAGTGTGACCTTGTTTATACCGTTTCTCTTGGCGTGTTCGAAAGCGGCTCTGATGAGCCGCTCGGATCCCTGTGTGGTGGTCACCGTAAAATCGACCGCGAGGTCATCCGTCACCTCGAGCCCTTCGCTCCCGAGTGCATAAGCACCTTCGGTGTTCTCCCTGAAGAAGATCCAGTCGATTCCCTCCTTAGGAACCCTCACAGGCCTCACGTTCGCAAAAAGATCTAGCTCCTTTCTGAGTGCAACGTTCGCGCTTTCGACATTTGGCCAGGGATCGCCCTTTCTCGGTGTCGTCGTCGGACCCTTGAGAGTCACATGGCACTTTTTTATCTCATCGAGCACATCGTCCGGGATGGCTTTTCCCACCTCCGCTCGTTTCTCGATGGTGAGCCCCTCAATAGTGCGAAACTCCACTTTGCCTGATTTCACCTCTTCCTCGAGCACGAAGGCCAGGACCTTCTGGGCATGCTCGGCGATGTAGGGACCTATCCCATCTCCACCGATGATACCGATTATGATTGGCTTTATTTTCGAGTAGTCGATCCAATCCGCTGCCTTCTTCATGCGCTGGACCCTCGCAAGCTGCTTCTCCAGGACCTTGCTGAAATGCTCTTTGGCGTTATCGATCGCTGCCGTTTCCATCATTCCTCCACTTACAAAAGACGAAGACACAGTCTTTGTATTAGCTATACCAAGATTTGACGCTCGAAATGTTAATGGCACCGTATCGTGTTGTCAATAGGGAAGTCCCGTGGAGTATTCCTAAAAAATTTTTGGCAAGGCTTTTGTCCTTAAATCAGGG
>JBHIFB010000014.1:0-36751 GCA_046760905.1 Candidatus Glassiibacteriota bacterium
GTGGGTCAATGCGAAGCGTCGAACTTAAGGGCTCTAAGTTCCATAAACATTGAACCTAAAACTTTTGGTATTTAAACGGTTACAGAAAGTGAGTTTTAATTTTTGGGGGAAGCCCTCAAACCTGTGTGCTTGACAGTAATCTGTCCCTAGATATATTTAAATGCGGAAGCTGCCGAAGTGGTGAAACTGGTAGACACGCTGCGTTCAGGGCGCAGTTGGGGCAACCCAGTCGGGGTTCGAATCCCCGCTTCGGCACAAATTTTTACTGTTAGCAAGGCCTTAAACGGGGAGAGTTATTCAGATTCTGCGACGAGACTCTCCAGCAGATTCAGAACCCGTTGCCGCACCTCCTCCCTCCCCTTCCAGAGCTGGAGAAATCTCCGGTAGTTTTCTTCCGCCTCCCCCAGCCTTCCCGTCTGTCTGTACAAATTCCCGAGATTGAGGTAAGGTTCAGCATAGTCACTTCGAATGGCGAGTGCATTCATGAAACTTTTCTCGGCCTCATCGTACCGTTTGAGAGCTAGTAGGGATATACCCATACTGTTGTATGCCCGAAGTGATAGTGAGTCGATCTTCACGGCTTCCCTGAAATTTTCCACCGCCTCTTCCAGTCTCCCCAGCCTGTCGAGAGTTATGCCAAGTTTTATATAGGAAGCTGCATCCGACTTCTCTCGTGCCAACCATCTCAGGTGCCGGACTGCTTCCTGTCCATGTCCCGATTTCCTCAACACCTTCGCCAGCTCCTCTCTTATCTTAACACTGGTCGAATCGCGATCGTAAGCCTCACTTATATATCCCAGCGCCATTTCAAAGTTGCCTTCCTCCTGATAGATCTGAGATAGTACCAGATAGGGCTGGATGAGCCAGGGATCCAGGTCAACTGCTTTCAAAAGATAGCTTTCTGCTTTCTCCCTTTCCCCTGTTTCCAGGAAGATCTTACCTAGTTCTGCTATTGATCTTGCATCTTCTGGATTAAGCTTTACCACCGCTTCGAAATGAGCTGCGGCTTCCTCATAGAGACCCCTTCCTTTCAAAACTCTCGCTAGGTTTCGACGCGCATCGATAGAATTGGGTTGTAGATCGATGACCTTCCTCCAGTGATACAGGGCCTCGTTCTCCCTGCCGAGCTTATAAAGTGAAGAACCCAGATAATTATGGGCCGTCAGGTTATCAGGATCCATTTCCAGGACGTTCTCAAAGAGACTTACAGCTTCAGAGTAATCACCCCTGGTCACCAATAGCATACCGTAGTCGATCTGATTGATTACCTGAACCATCAGCTTGGGGTCTACCCTCTCTCCAGCATCCCGAGTCCGACTCCATACATATCCCAGGCTCTCGAGTTTTGCTCTTGTCTCACTGTCCATCTCAGAGGGAGCAGTTTCCCCATAATCGAGTGCGAGCTCTAATTCCAATCCTCTCAACAGGGATTCCATAGCACTGACCTTAGATGGTTCCTTCTTATAGAGATTTATCCTTTCACCGGGATCATCTTCGATATTATATAGTTCAGGATTTGTCACCCTGAAGTACTTCCAGTTGTCGTTGAGAACACCTATTATCTCGCTCCAGCCGAAATTCTCGAGAGGAGCTAAGGTCTCCATGTAGATTGGACGCCCCTCTCTTTCCTCGCCTTTTATCTGTGGCATGAGGCTTATCCCCTGAGCCGCTCGCGGAATTTTCAAATCCAGTATATCACAAACGGTGGGAAGTACATCGGCAAGTGAGACGAAATCATCGACTTCCTCTCCAGCCGGCAGCCTTTCAGGAAATCTCATGATGAGAGGCACCCTGATAGAAGCATTATAGAGAAAGTGTCCATGGGAGAGCTCCCCATGTTCCCCCAGCGATTCCCCGTGATCCGATGTGACGATGATCAAAGTCCTTCCCAGAAGATCCTGCTCGTCCAGTTTCCGAACCACTCTCCCGAGGCATGAATCCGTATACGCTATTTCACCGATGTATGGCTGTTCATATAATTCATCGAACGGAGCAGGCGGATTGTAGGGATAGTGAGGGTCGTAGTAGTGGAGCCAGAGGAAAAACGGTGAGCTTCCTGATTCGAGCCAGTCACATGCTAAATCAGAGATCTCTCCTCCACTCCTTTCAATGTAAGCGAAATAACCTCTCTCCTCTTTTTCCTCGCCCTTGAACGAATCATAATAGGTTTCAAATCCCTGGGAGAGCCCAAATTGAGAATCGAGCACGAAGGACCCAATGAATGCGGCCGTGGCGTAACCCTTCTCAGATAGAATTTCAGCGAGGGTGGAAGTTTCTGCCGGCAGCACGTAGTTCCCGTTGTTCCTCACTCCGTGACCCGGTGGATAGAGTCCGGTCATCAGCGTACAATGGGCAGGCAGAGTCAGAGGAACCGAAGTGTAGGCATTCTTAAAAAGGACGCCTTCGCTGGCAAGCCTGTCGATAACAGGGGTTCGTATACCATCGAAACCGTATGCTCCAATTCTGTCGGCCCTGGTCGTGTCCAAGGTGATGAGAAGAACATTGATGCCGGGGGGCGTCCGCCTATCCGCACATCCGGCAACGAGCAGGATTATCAAGAGAACCTGGATAATAAGACCGGGGCTTTGATATCGAACTGAAGATTCTATCACTTCTCCTCCACCTGGGATTCCCATTCAGCGATGGTTTCGAAAGAGACCTCACATCTGCCTGTAAATCTCACATCCTCTCTCACATTGTAGGTCCAACCGATATATTCACTGCCACCACCGCTCTCGGTTGTGATGAGAAGGCTGTTTTTAACCCATCCGAAAGAAGCAGCCCTGTCCCTCGAGGTTTCCTTGTCTCCTCGACTGGCATCGGCAGGAATCCAGCCATATCCTGGCAGATAGAATTCCACCCATCTGTGGAAGACTTCATCGAAGCTCACATCATCACCCCTCACCACCACGGATCCAACGTATCTTGCAGGGATACCGGCAGCCCTGAGCATTGATATCAGTACGAATGAATACTCTGAGCAGGAACCGTTTCCCCGACTCAGGACTGCTGGTGCGACATTCCATCCTCCGCTCAACTCATAGTGCATGTGATCCATTACATATTCGTATATTCTCCTTGCAATCCAGTATGGATTTTCCTCATCACCCGCGGCTTCCTTAACTGCTTTCACTATGATAGGATCCGATATCCTGTATTTCTCACCGTCATCCAGGTATTGCCTGAGATCACGGGTGAGATGATCCGTCTTCCCGACTGAGTCAGGATGAATGAAAAACCTTAGTTCGCTTATTTGTGCCTCGACAGTCATACGAGTATTCACAAGAGACGGAGCAGATACATTTTCATACTTGAAATGTGCAACTGTCTGTCCCCATTTATCACGTTTCACCTCATAGGGAGCGGGTGAATAGATAACAGGATCCTTAACGGTTTGGTTCGCTCTGTTCGATGGAACCGCGATATACACATCGAGTACCGCGAGTGGATCCGGACCCTGGACTCTAGCCTGGTGGATTACTCTTACTGACGCTGTCCTTGGATTCTCCGTCTTCACAGTCTGCTGATCATAAGGGACGAGCTCGAAAATGGTATCTGCAGCCATATCGATATTAAAGAGTCTCCCATTGCTCCAGCAGAGTCCCCACGAATACTCTGCCGGCGCATCGATGATCATTAATACCCAGCCGGTATTAGGATCAATCATGTAAATTTCATCCCTCCTCCTATCGCTCGACCAGAGATATTTACCATCCCAACACAGGCCCTTCGGACTTCCCGAAGGTGCCTCGAAAGATCTGATAGTTGTGCCATCGATAGGGCTTATCTCATAAATACGATCTGTCTTGTCATCAGAAACCCATAGATTCATACCATCCCATGCGAGGCCAACCGGGGATTTTCCAGGCGCTTCAATCACTCTGTCGACCTGGTGGATGGAGAGGTCAATCCTGAATATCTTCCCCGTTCCACGATCGGAGATCCAGAGATGCTTCCCATCGTATGTAAGACCGGATGGCCAGTATCCTGGAGAAGTGAGTGAATCTACAACCCTACCGGTTGAAAGATCCAAAGCAAACATTTTATCTACTTCCCTGTCTGCATACCACAGGTACTCACCGTCGGTGGCTAGACCTGTAGGATTCTTCGATGGTATGGAAATGGACTCGACTACATCTCCTGGAAACGATATTAACGGGGTTGAAACCGCAACTAAAAAGCCGCATATCAGAAAGTGAATAAAAAACGAATCCAATCCTCTTCTCATCTTTTCACCTCGCCTCAATAAAGGTAAGGGGCGGCAATTTCGTTTGTTCATATGCCGCCCCTTCTCTAAAACTAACTACCCCGTAAAGATCACTTCAGTATGACCATCTTCCTCACGGCAATCCTATCGCCTGCCTCCAGCCTGTAAAAATATATGCCCGAGGAAACTTCTCTTCCAGTCTCATCGCGACCATCCCAGACGACCGTGTAGCCGCCGGATTCCTTCTTCTCATCGACAAGTTTTTTAACGAGCCTGCCCCTGATGCTGTATACTTTGAGAGTGACATCGACGAGATCTCCATCTGAACCCGGGACGGAGTAAGATATCGAAGTCTGTGGATTGAAAGGATTGGGATAATTCTGATTCAGTGAGAACGCCATCGGAAGCGAGAACTCGGGCTCCTCGGATTCACCCTCGATCCCCACGGGATGCCTCAGCCAGATGAGCATCTTCTGCATCATGGAGGTTCTCGACTCGAACATCGGACTGTTGGAGTTGTTGACAGCCTCGAATCCGAAGCCGAGGAAGATCATTCTCCCTCCCTGTTTCTCGACCCTAACGCCGGCAATACTGAAGGCATCAGGGTCATAAAGGATTGTGGGTTCGGTACCCGGATTTCGCACGGGAATAGTGAGCTCGTCTCTCGAGTCCTGGTTATTCGCTCCCATCGCACCCTGCGTCAGTATGTCAAGCATCTCGCCGCTCAGAGGATCTCCTTCTATACCGTGGCAGATCGGTAGAGCGTTCGTATCGGCCCAGTCTATCCCAAGGGTATCAAGGAGGAACCCGGTGCCCCGGAGGTCCTCGGCGATATTCTGGCCTGTTATCAGCATGTTGTGCCCATCAAAGAGGAAATCCGTTATGGCCTGCCTGTCCTCAGCCGTGAGAGTGTTCTCGGCCGCATTCCCGGTATACCATATAACTGGATCATGTGTCCATGGTGCCTGCATTATTCCAGCCACCGACCCATATAGTTTGACATCCCACAAGTCATATATATTCGGCAACGAGTCGGTCTGATCAAGTGTATCCAGAGTGGCCGTGTAGTAATCCTCATAGGTCTGTCCCTCATCATCATCGACTATCAGAATGATGTGATGTCCGACCTCCAGGCTGAAGGAGAGTGTATCGTTGAATCCCCCTGCATTGGAGGTAAGGGCCAGGTCGAAATTCGCCCTATGACCATATTCTGCAGCCGGATCAACCGTAACCAGAAATGGATCTGCACTGTTGCCATCTACACCGAGGGGCTGAATGTTCGGGAATGAAGCCTCGCCGTCGTCAATAGTCATATTCGGATCATTGGTCGAGAGGGTTCCTGTTAGATTCTGTGCCTCGAACATTATATTGTATAGATACACACTCAAGCCGACCTGTTCGCCCGGTTCGGCACTCCCGCTCCCGTCACCCGTTACGCTGTCATCTACCTTGCGCGCCGCTATCGAGAGTGAAGGAAGGTAACCCAGGCTCCAGATACCGTCATTAGTGCCTGCAATTAACCTCACTCCATTCACCGCAGCAATACCATTGACCCATATCGCATCTCCCACGAGTCCGCTGCTCAGGTCTATCCATTCCATTGTATCGAGTGGAAATCTGTGGACCCCCTGAGGAGAACCGGCGAAGATTACCCCCTGTGATCCCACTGTCGGGTCGAATACCACCTCGTTCACCTGTCCGAAGTTCCACCCCGTCTCCGGGAACGTTGCGCCTGAATCAGTGGACCAGTGGGCGGTGTGAATTGCTGGGTTGCTCGAAGTCTGAATACCGACGAAGATCTTCGTACAGTCATTAGGATGCACCAGGATAGAATTTACCCAAGAAGTACTATGCAAGGGGAGACCCTCACCAGAGTAACTCCAGGTTCCACCGCCATCGGTACTGATGCCGACTCCCAGAGTGTCACCTGCCCCGAGGAAGAGGAGCTGGTTGTCTGATGGACATATGGCGAAATCTCCTCCTCCGTTTACCTCGATGACATTATCCCTCCTGAGAAGCCCGCCGAATTCAGTAGCGACATAGAAATCGGTTGGTACCAAAGGATCAGGTTCTACATCGTGTATTGTCCAATAGGAGAAGGGGAACTCACCCCAGTTGTCGCCGGCATCAATCGAGAAGTATACATGAGCATCGCTGTAAAATGCATTCCCCACATCGCCGACGAGGATATTGCTGGGATCCAGTGGTGATATGGCCACATCGCTGAAATCGTAACCATTGGGATTTGCGAAAACCACCTCGTAGGTATCGCCGCCATCCATGCTCCTGAATATTGAATCATCGGCCACAATGAAGATTGTGTCTGGGGTGTCCGGATGCAAGGCGACCCCCCTGATCATCTTCCCTGCGAGCCCTATCTGCTCCCATTCGTCTGCAAATACATTTCCGGAAGAAGAAAATGTGAATATCATCAGGAGCCCAGCAAGGAGCACGGAGATTCCGAGTTTCTCTTTTCTTTTCATTTTCCCTTCTCCTTTCCATGGATGAGAAATCCGAAAAATCTTTCCGGGAGACCTCGAATTCATCTCATAGTGCAGACAGTTGATTTAGCATAGTATAAAAGACTTTAAATGTCAAGAAAAAATTAATTCCATATCCACTGCAGGTTATATTATGTTCCCCGGCTTTTCCTGACAGACTGGTTTTGATATCGGTACTTTAATGAAACCGTCCAGGCGCATGTGTGAATTGAGCATTATCCGCTGATTGGACCATGAATTCAAATTGAGCATTATTGAAAAAGTAACGCAAGGGTCTTAAAAATCATCATTTCCTTGAAAAGGATCCGTATTATTGACAATGTAAGGGAGCAAGAATAAAATAACTCAAGGATTTCCCTTAAAACTATAAAGCCACATCTTGTGCATTTATCTATTTATGTCACTAAATATGGGACAGGATACCATGCCTAAGAACCGAAAATGCAGGTCATATAAAAACGGCATGTTCCTGCTTGTGGTCATTGCAGCTTCTTTGGCTTCCTGGATTAAATGCAACCAGGCGGATAAGAATCGGCAGAACGAGGTAACTTTCGACTATCTCGACGATGACAGGGATCATGCGAAAGCCATCGCTATTGATCAGGATGGAAGCATATATGTGACCGGAGCGAGTAACAGCGGTGAGACAATGTATGATTATGCAACCCTGAAATACGATCCCGATGGGACCTCAATCTGGGTGTCCAGGTACGATGGACCGGTTAACGGCCAGGATATTTCAACTTCGATTTCAGTCGATAAGGCAGGGAACGTCTATGTGACAGGACGCAGTGATGGAGGCGACACTTCATCCGATTATACTACCGTGGCGTATGACAAAAACGGTATCTTGCGTTGGGTGAGACGATACAATGGTCCGGGTAACGGTGATGATCGTGCAACATCGATGATAACCGACGGCAAGGGTAATGTCTATGTGACCGGCCGTAGCCACGGAGAAGAAACATCCTATGACTATGCCACAGTGAAATACGATCAGGCCGGTATGGTGGTCTGGATAGAGAGATACAATGGCCCGGGAAACGGCGATGACATCGCTTCTGCTATTACGATAGGCGTTGATGGGAACATCTACGTGACGGGTCGAAGCTTCGGTGAGAATAGTAATTACGACTATGCGACAATCAAGTATTCTTCCGATGGAACCAGACTCTGGGTTACGAGATACAATGGTCCTGGAAACGGCGAAGACCATGCTACTTCCATAGCGGTCAACTGCAGAGGTAACATTTACGTGACAGGCACGAGTGTTGGTGATGGAACCGGCTTTGATTGGGCTACCATTGCGTATGATTCCGATTCTAATGTTCTGTGGTCGGCACGATACAATTCCGAAGGCAGCGGTTGGGATGGCGCCGATGCAATTGCTGTGGACACCAATGGAAATACATTCGTGACCGGATACGGGGGTAAAGCGAGAGACTATACGACTATCAAGTATGATTCTGGAGGAAGTGAGCTGTGGGTTAAAAAGTACAATGGTAAGGGCAATGCTACAGACGTGACAACGGACATCGCACTGGACGATAATGGAAACGCGTACGTGACGGGATACTGTAATAATGGGATCAGCTATGCAGATTACGTCACCATAAAATATGACCCGGCAGGTAGATTGCTCTGGCTTGCAGAGTACAACGGTCCCGGCAATAGCGAAGATCGTCCCAGGGCCATATCGCTTGACGAGCGAGAGAACGTGTATCTGACAGGCGAAAGCCTGGACAGCATCACTGATTTCGATTTTGCCACAATCAAATATGATAAAGACGGGAACCAGCTCTGGGTTGCAAGATATGATCATGGCGTCTATCAGGCTCGCTCACGAAGAAAATCAAACCAGAACAGGTGAGTTTTCCTCTCATTAAGCGCATTTGACAAAGATCCGCCTATTGTGATAAAATTGTAGTAGAAAGATATGGCTACTCCAAAGATAGAGGTATCTGAATGAGGAACCGTGCAAAGACAGCATTTATCACATGGAGCCTTTTTCTTTTTTTCTTGCAGTACGGGAATCATAGATTTCGGGAACGATTAAGCTTCGAGATGGAGACCGAGAGACCTGTCTTAGAAGAAGTCCTGAGCATCCATAATTTCAACTATAATGGGCAGAAGCAGGTTTCAGAGGAGTGGGTTTCGGTGTATGATGGAACAGCACAGGATTACGATCGATCAAATTCCGTCGCACTTGATACCAGCGGAAACGTCTATGTCACAGGCTACAGCCATGGCGGTGGTAGCTTTTTCGATTGCACAACTATCAAATATGACAGGTATGGTAATGAACTCTGGGTCGTAACCTACAATGGCCCGGGCAATTATTCAGATCGTGCAAGCGACATTCAAGTTGATGACGAATCCAATGTGTATATAACGGGCGGAAGCTACAGCAACGAGACAGATTTCGACTTCGTGACGATCAAGTATGACAAGAACGGTAACGAACTCTGGGTTGCACGGTATGACGGCCCTGGGAGCGGTTACGACTTTGCATCAAGCTTGGCTGTAGATGAGCTGGGTAATGTTTACATTTCCGGATATGCCTGGAACGGGGAGGATCCAGACTATACGACGATCAAATATGATGAGAATGGGAATGAGCTATGGATCGCTGTATACGATGGACCGATAAACGGTTCTGATTACGCCGAAATACTGGCCAGGGATCCTGAAGGCAACATCTATGTGACCGGAAGAAGTCCGGGTGCTGGAACCCTCACCGATTTCGCCACAATAAAATACGATCCCGACGGAAACGAACTCTGGGTTATGCGATTCGATGGTCCCGGCGGTAGAACCGATTTCCCCACCGGAATGGATGTCGATACATCAGGCTGCGTGTACGTGACCGGCTACACATACAGTATTCAATCCAAATGGGACTATGCAACAGTGAAATACGAAACTGATGGGAGTGAGCTCTGGAGGCATACACACAACGGTCCGGCAAATGGTAACGATTACGCAAGGGCTGTGACCGTTGACCAGGAGGGTAATGCCTACGTGACGGGGAGCGTGAACACAAACTGGATTTATCACGATTATGCAACAATCAAATATGACACCGATGGGAACGAACTCTGGATCAGCTATTACGATGGTTCTACCCAGGGCGCTGAAACACCAAACGCGATTGCCCTGGATGCGGAAGGCAACATATATGTGACGGGAGACAGCAGAGGCACCGGTATAGGAAGTGATTTTGCCACCGTTAAATATGATACCGAGGGAAATGAAGAGTGGGTTATAAGGTATAACGGCGAGGCGGATGACAACGATCATGTAGAAGCGATGGCATTGGACGAGAATGGGAATCTTTACCTTACAGGGCACAGCTGGAACGGGATATCTAATGATTACGTGACGATCAAATACAATCAGAGAAAACCCTGCCACAAAATTCCCGTTCGATTCTGAACCTTATTCAAATGAGAAGCAGAGTTGAGGAATAACCTTATGAGAAAATTCCAACCTGTCCAGAGGCCAGGACATATATCGATTCTCCTGTTCACATTCTGTCTACTCGTGGCAACCGATCTAAGAGGACAAGTACGTGAGCAATGGATAGCGAGGTACAATGGCCCGAGCAATGGAACTGACTACGCCAAGGAAGTCGCTGTGGATGATAGTGGATACGTCTTTGTTGCAGGCTGGAGCAATGGCATAGATAGCGGTGATGATTATGCAACGATCAAGTATTCTCCAACCGGTGAATTGATGTGGGTATCGAGATACAATGGTGTGGGAAACGGCGATGATCATGTTACGGCGATGGCCATGGATGCGGACGGAAACATCTGTGTGACTGGTAACAGCTGGAATGGCACAGACCTGGACTATGCTACCGTCAAGTACAGTTCAGACGGTGATGAGCTCTGGACAGCCAGACACGATGGACTCGGAGGTGGTTACGATTCCGCTGTTGCCATCGCCGTGGATCCCGACGAAAACGTCTATGTAACCGGCTCAAGCCTTGGCGATACGACTTCAAAGGATTATACGACGATCAAATATGATTGTGACGGGAATGAACTCTGGTCGGTCACTTACAATGGTCCGGCCAACAAAAATGATGGGGCGAAGGCCATAGCAATCGACTACAACGGAAACGTATGTATAACGGGGTCGAGTGAGAGCGATGAGACGGGGTATGATTTCGTAACTGTGAAGTATGACAGCGCAGGGAACGAACTCTGGACTGCGAGGCGTGATGGCCCAGGGAACGGTCATGATTATGCATTCGACGTAATAGTCGACGAGAACGGATATGTCTATGTGACAGGACAGACGAGTAACCTGTCAACAGATTTCCTGACGGTTAAGTATGATCCCGATGGTAATGAACTCTGGAGCGCCTTGTACGACGGGCCGGCAAGTGGTTTCGACGGATCCTTTGACATTTGTCTCGACGGCGACTGTAACGTGTTCGTGACCGGTGAAAGCGTCGGTGCGGGCACCCTCAATGACTTTGCAGTCGTGAAGTATGACTCTAGTGGGAATGAATTGTGGACGGCGCGCTACAACGGTCCTGACAATGTAAACGATGTTGCAAAAGCACTCACAATCGATTCGAGTGGAAACGTATATGTGACGGGTCACAGTTACGGTCTCGCAACATTCTACGACTATGCATCGGTTAAATACAGCCCTGAAGGGATTGAGCTCTGGGCAGCCAGATATAATGGTCCTGGTGATGACATCGACGTGGCCTGGGACATAGCTGTAGACGTGTCGGGAAACGTTTATGTAACCGGCCGCAGCGATGATTTTGCGACTTCAAGTGATTACGCTACAATCAAGTACAGGCAGGGACACCCCCATCAAAGGGTGCCGGTAGGTAACAGATAATACTATTTTCCACCGCCCTCAAAACGCATTCCCGCCAATGCCTTCTTCGCCGGCTCAAATTCAGGATCTATTGATAGAGCCTGCTTTATTGCCGCTTTAGCCTCATCCGTTTCTCCAAGCCTCCTCAGCACCTTACTAAGATCAACCCACGTTTCCTTGGACTCCGGCTGGACCTCAAGAGAGGCTTCGAAGCTCTTTTTCGCCTTCTCCAGATCCCCCATTTGTGCGTAAGCGGCTCCCAGCATGGAGTGAACCCTGGGCAGTTCGGGATTCAGCTCCAATGCTTTTTCCAGGATGCCCGTCGACTCCTCGTACTTTCCGAGTCTTATGAGTAATCTACCGAAATCACGATACACCGTATAATCATCGTCTTTCAACTCCAAGAGAACCCGATATGCTTCTTCTGCTTGGCCGAGCTTCCTCGATCTAAGACGAGCTTTCGCGAGCTTCAGCCAAGGGTCAGGATCAAGTGGATAGATTTTAGTAACTTCAACCAGCGCATTTTCTGCCCCCTCAGAATCTCCCATTATCGCGAGGGTCTCTGATAGCAGATAATAAGACCTTTCTTCGAGCGGGTCCAGCTCGATCGCTCTTCTAAAACTATTGAGCGCGAGTTCGTTCTGCTCGAGTCCACGATAACAGAGTCCTTCCGAATAGTACAGCATCGGGTTTTGTGGATCTGTTTCAGACAATCCCTTGAATATCGATAGGGCGTCCTCGAACTGGCCAGCCCTGAGGGATTGCCATCCCTTAAAAAAGCTCTTCTGGACTGCTATCATATCCTTTGGATCCTTCTCTATCGCACCTTCCGTTTGAGACCTGAAGATATATCCTAGCTTCTCTAGTGCCTCTCGTTCAGAAGCGTCCATCTCCATTTCCTCGCTGAGTTCACGGTCCACAGCGAATTTCATGATGCTGTCAAGAGATGCCTCGAAGCGACTTGCGATCTCGGACGTAGTCCCATATATATTTACCGACTCTCGCGGATCCCGCCTCAAATCGTACAACTCGGGCTTCGGTGCTTTCACGAAGAGATAATCATCGGTTCTCAGCGACTTGAGTTCGCTCCACCCATACTGCAATCTGGGCGCCCAGGTCTCTGAATAAGAATATCTGTTTTCAAATCGATTCTCATGCTGATCTATAGGGAAAAGGCTTCTACCCTGACATTCCGGTGGTGTGTCTATGTGCAAAATTGAGAGGATTGTCGGTAAGATATCCACATGCTCGACGAGATATTCAAGGCGGATACCACAAGGGACAACAGCCGGCAGAGAAATAATGAGAGGTATCTTGACAGTAGAACTATACAAAAACATAGCGTGGGTCAGCTCCCCATGCTCCCCCAGTGATTCACCGTGATCCGCCGTTATAACGACGAGCGTATTGCCTGCAAGATCCCTTCTTTTGATTCCCTCCAACAGCTCGCCTATCTGTGTATCCACATACGCTACCTCTCCATCATATGGATTCCTGTATAGCTCATTGAAAGGGGGAGGGGGATCATAGGGATCATGCGGATCGAAGAAGTGAACCCATACGAAGAAAGGCTGCCTCACTTGCTCGAGCCAGCTCAAAGCTCTTTCCGTTACTTCCCCCGCCGGTCTTTGCGGAAAGATCAGGGTGCCCATATTTTGCTCACCCTTCAGCCCATCATCATAAACATCGAATCCCTGGGATAGGCCATACTTACTGCCGAGAACCCTAGCGCCCACGAAGGCGGCTGTTTCATATCCCTGTTCTTTCAGTACCTCGGCAATAGTGGTCGCTCCCCGAGACAGCCTGTATTTGCCGTTGTGCCTGACACTGTGAACATAAGGATAGGTTCCTGTAAGAATGCTTGCGTGTGAAGGTAGTGTGACAGGGGCCTGCGCGTATGCTTTATCGAATAACACACCCTCGCTAGCAATGCTGTCTATTACAGGAGTCTTAATATCTGAACCATACACCCCGAGCTTATCGGCTCTCAATGTGTCAATCGTTATGAGAATGACGTTCTTTTTACCCGAAGAAGCAAATCGGTCCCTGATAAATAGGGAAAAAAGAATGACCACAAGTATCGATAGTATAGCGAGCGAGTACGCCGGTAATTTTCGAGATAGCTTCACGCGATCCTCAAGATAAATATATGTATTTGAGCTTGCATTCTGTATCCGCAGAATAGATTCTGAGATGGAATCCTACATGCTGATAGAACACAGCTGGATCGTGCAGGCAGATCCATTAAAATGTAAGATATAAAAGTCTATTTTTAAAGTCAACCAGGAGAGCCGAGTATATTATCGTATAACGGCCCGTAGCTTGACCTTTCACAATTTTTATAATAAGGTTTAGGTGGTGTAAGAATGGATTATAACCGGAGCCCGTATAAATGCTCAAAGCACATCTTCTAATAAAGGCAACGATTGCTCTCACACTGCTCCTAATGATACCAGGATTTGTTTACGGGGAAATCTGGCTACACAAACTGTTCGAAATTTCGGGAGAAGATCCCTCGAGCGGTTTCGCGATTTCCACATCGGGGGCCGGTGATTACGATGGTGATGGACATGGCGACGTCATCGTGGGGGAGTATCTGCATGTATTTGATTCGGATACGACTGGTGCTGCATACCTCTTCTTCGGAAATCACTCCCGGGATTGCCTTCTCTTCAATGGTTTTCAAAACGGTGAGAAATTTGGCTATCTCGTCGAAAGCGCCGGCGATTTCAACGGCGACGGATACGACGATCTGCTGATTTCCGCGCCTGAATGGCGTGTGGCTGGTTCACGCATCGGAAGAGTCTTTCTGTACTTTGGTGGTGATGACATGGACACCGAGGCGGATCTCGTCTTTTCTCTCCCCGCCCAGGATGGCAGATTCGGCACAAGCGCAGCAGGTATAGGAGATATCAATCAGGACTTCTTCGATGATATTATAATAGGATCGCCGTATGCGTTTAACATGGCGGGCTTCTTTGCCATATACCTGGGAGATGAGCTGCCTGATGCGGTGCCGGATTGCATTGTTGTAAACGAACACCTGCTCAATGGAAGGCTGGGATTTTCAACTTCCCAGGTAGGGGATTTGAATTCCGATGGCTTTTTGGATTTCGCTGTGTGTATGGCACCGAAGAGACTCAGCCCGCCCCATGAAGAACGGATCGGTGAGGCATGGATATACTATGGCGGAAAGGGATTGCCAGAATCCCCCGACCTGGTTTTCAAAGGTGTTAATACGTCTCAGCTCTTTGGCTTTTCAGTACGGGGTGCAGGTGATTTCGATGGTGATGGCTTCGGGGATGTGATGGTGGGAGCCCCTCGGATCAACTCATACCCACCAAGACCGGATTCTCTATATGATAACGGAGCTGTGTTCATCTACTCTGGAGGAGCATATCCCGACACCACAGTGGATTTAATCATATTTGGAGAGGAGCAGTTCGATGGCTTCGGTTCTGCGCTCTATGCAGCGGGCGATTTGGACGGTGACGGCTTCGATGATATTATTGTTGGAGCCCCTGAGAATGATGAAGGAGGAATCGAGGCTGGTGCCTGCTACCTCTTCCTGGGGAACAACGGACATGAGGAAAAGCTCCTCGATAAGATCTTAGGACACAAGAGGGCGGGGCAATTCGGCTATTGCCTCTCGGCCGTAGATAGGCCAGGAAGCGAAAGGCTCAATTTTCTAATCGGTTCCCCAGGTACGAGTGACGGTTTCTGTTATGAATATCTAAATGTAATTCCCATCCGAATGAACGACTGATCACAATCAGGCCTGACATCCCTGTCCCATTTTTAAACTGAAAACGCGGCCGTTACCGTTTCCTTGACATGTGTTTCAAATCCAAGTGAACATGATAGGTCCAATCAGATACCGCATGAGAAGCCGAATGTTATCTAAAGGACACCGAATAAGTGAAATGACAAGGAGTTGAGGACTTTTCCCGTTTTTCCTGGAATTTAGAGCCCTTAGGGGAAAGTCATCACAAGGAGTTTCATTGACTTCATAAATTAATCGTTTATTTTATAACCTTAAAATTCAACGCTTCCGCATCAGGAACAAAGACGGGGATTCATTCAAATCAGAGCATAAAAAAGTAACGAAAGGGTGAAAAGGATGAATGCCGGTACTCGTTCTTCGAGGAGCTGGCTTCTCTCTTGGGAAATCCTGGAGGAAAAGCCGATCGGATTCTTCAAGTACTCTGTTTCCCTCGCCGCCATAATAATCACAAGGAACGTGCTCGAGGCATTCTCGGGGACCGGTTTCACGGAACAGCCGGGGAGCTACTTACTGCATTATCCCCTTGCCTACATCGCACCGCTTCTTGCCTTAAGCTGCACGCTTTCGATCCTTTCGAAGGTCCCTGTGATAAGAGTGACACGATTGATGCTCTATGTATGGCTTTTGACTCTTCTGCCACCTCTTCTGGATATGCTGGTCTCGACCGGCACAGAGAGCAGGGGAGCACAGATTGGTTACCTCCCGGTAGAACAAGGCGAGTATTGGAATACATTCATCAATTTCTTCAATCCCGGCATGGGCCTGAAAGGCGCGACGGTCGGTATCAGACTCGAGGCTCTTATCGCCTGTCTCATGTCATTTCTATACGTCTATGTAAAGTCGAGGAATCTATTGAGATCGATCGTGGCTCCACTTATAATCTTCGCTGTCTCATTCTTCTTCTTTACCTTCCCCAATATATACCTTGCTCTAGTAAAGCTATTCGATCCGGATGTGAAGGATTTTACAGATCTCTTCCTCACCCGGGGAGTTCTGATCCGAACCGACACTTCAAAGCTTTCGCTGATCATCGCACAGGTCGATCTAATCCTTCTGGCCATTGTGTTCGTGATATGGTTGGGCCTGTACAGAGGAGTGAAGGGAGTCACACATCTTTATAAACTCTTATTCCAGGGTCGAACGGCTACGGCTGCAACAATGACATTCTTAGGATTTCTCATCGGATGGCGAATTATCCTCCCCTACGAAAACTTCCAAAACCTGTTATCACACCATTCAGATTTCCTGTCTTTGATATCACTGTTATTGGCAGCTGTTGCAGCTTCTGCAGGCATCTCCTGCCTCGAGCCTGATAAGGATTCCCAGTCCGAAAGTGAAAGTGAGATTCATTCCATGGAAATGATGTTCGTCCTCCTCGCATTCGCATCCGCCAATACTCTTGTAATCGGTTTTGCTCCTTTCTGCTTCCTCTTGATTTATGTCTCAGCTGCCCTTTTTAGGGAAAGCCCCCCATTCCAGCTGAAGAGATATCCCGCTCTCTCCTCTCTTGCTAAGGCTCTTGGGTCGGTAGCCCTTATATCTATGAGCTACAGCCTCTTCACGGGCAGCAGAACTCCATCCTACTTTCCGAGGACACTGCTTGTAATGCTTTTCGCAGCCTTGGCAATCGGGTTCTTCGCTGTCCAGTTAGGGGAACATGGCGGTGACAAAAACAGATCCGTTCAAAAAAGGCATGTCTGGATTTTCAAAGCCGTACTTTTCTGTCTCGCTTACCTCATCCCCGCGTTCTATTTCAGAAATCTCACTCTTCTCATCGCTTCCCTCATCGCGGCGATCCTCTCATCCATGGCCTGTATTCTCCTGAAATCCAGGGCATATCTGGGATTGGTTTTCGTCGTCTACCTTATCACCTTCGTAAGTCTGCTTTTTGCGGAGTTCAGGGATTTAAAGAACCGTCAATGGGGTACTCCCCACCAGATAAGGCATGCGGAACTCGCTTCAATGTACCTTAGCGAGGGAAATCCGGAGCATGCCAGGGTTGAATATGAGGCGGCTGCGGAGTTGGGGAGTCCCGATCCATCAATCTACTACGGGCTCGGATTCGATTACTCCCAGGCCGGTAACGATCTAATGGCGATAGAGATGTTCAAAAGAGCAACTGAGCTCGACACCACATATAGTGAAGCATATTACAACCTGGCTATATCCTATTCTCATATGGATATGGATGGAGAGGCAATCAGGAACTTTATGAAAGCAACGGCACTCAACCCGGAAAACATGGAAATCAGGCTGGGCAGTACAGGAACGCTACTTAAGAAGGGTTATCTCGAAGAAGCCATGACAATAATTCTCACAGACATGGGGGAAACAGTCAAGGAGCAGATGGTGCTCTTCGAGATTCTAAACACTCTGTCGCAGCAGAACTTTGAAATAGAGTTCGACACAGCAGGCGTCGCGGGAAGATTTCTGGAAAGATTCAAAACGGCCATGCAGCATGGCAAACAGAGGGAGTGGAACGAGGCTCTCTTTGAGATCTCTCATCTCGAAGCGGAGTTCCCAAAGGCGTTTGTCCTGTCATACTTCAGGGCATGGATCAATCAGATGATGGGTAACATGGAAGAAGCCATTTTGCTGTACCGGCAACTTCTTGAGAGAGTTCCGGGGATGTATGAGGCAATGATCAACCTCGGTGCCGCTTATCTTAATCTGGGGAAACTCGATGAGGTAAGGAAAATTTCTCTGACGATACTCGGCGAGCATCCAGGTGACGTGAAGGCCTTGGTAAACCTGGCCAACTCATACACCCGAGAGGGCAAACTCGACAGGAGTCTTGAATTGCTGACGAGAGCACTGAAGGAAGATCCTGAGAACTACGGAGTGAGGATGAACCTTGCAATTGTGCTAGAGGGCCTTTCACGCATAGATGAAGCAATAATTCAGTATCAAACCTTGCTCATCATGAACAAAGAATCGCCTGAAGTGTATACAAAGATTTCAGAATGTTACATTAGGAAGGGAGATATCCAGAAAGCAAGGGAAAATCTTGAATATGCCCTCTCTTTGAATCCTAAATATAAACCGGCACTTAAAGCCATGACAAAGATCGCCCAACAGAGCACTCAGGGCAAACCGGAGTGAGATTAATCAATAGCAGATCATAGCGAAGGAGGAAAACCATATGAATGGAAAGATATTGAAATGTCTATACGCAATTATATTCATTTTCCTCATCGTTCTGACGGGAAACGATTGTTCTGTGAAGAGGGGGAGGAGGCTCTTGGTTGTGGGTCTTGACGGCCTCACGTTTGACCTTATAAGACCATGGGTCGAGGAAGGACTGCTGCCCAACTTCGAACGGATAATGAAGGAAGGCGCCTTCGGAAACCTCGAAAGCTCAATACCCGCACTTTCCCCCACGGCCTGGACATCGGCTACAACCGGAGTGAATCCCGGCAAGCATGGAATATTTTGCTTCAGCAAAGGTTTCACGTTTGAGGAGGGATACTTGCAGAACCACTATTACTCCGCAGTGGATAGAAATGCCCCCGCCATATGGAGCATACTTACAGATAACGAGATGAAGTCAATCGTCATCAATGTCCCCTTCACTTCCCCGCCTGATACCATAAACGGAATTATGATTGCTGGTGGCCCACATCCAAATAAATACGAATTCACATATCCCCAAGAGATCAAAGAAAGATTCCCCGATTATGCCCAGGTTTTCTTTCAGGACAAATTCTGGGAGGAGAAGAAACAGGAGTATCTGGACTACCTCTATGAAGACTTCAACGAGAGGAAAAGCGTTGCTCTCGAGCTTGCGGACACAGAAGACTGGGATTTCTTCATGGTGACATTCACAATACCTGACAAGATTCAGCACTATTACTGGCGGTATATGGATGAAAAACATCCTCTATACACGCCAGAGGGCGCTTCCAGGTATGGGAATGCTGTGAGAGATGTCTATGTGGAGATGGACAAAGTGCTCGGAGAATTCGAAAGCAGGGCGAGTGCCATTGGAGCAAATTTTATAGCTCTTTCAGATCATGGCTTCGGACCCGTTTACTGGACACTCAACGGTGAGAACTTTATTCGCAAACACTGGCCTCCCGAAAATAGGGACATCTTCGTCCTGAGTTCTGACAAGCATGGTGGACTCTTCACAATCGCGTTCGAGAAACCGCCAGAAGTCAACAAGCAAAACTGGGAGAAGTATTCAAATCTGACCGGGGAATTGAAGGAGGCACTCGAATCCCTGAAGGATCCGCAGACAGGGGAAAGCCTCATCGACACAATTTACCACAGGTCAAACATATATTCGGGACCAATGGTTACAACAGCCCCCGATGTGATAGCAATAGAGAAGAGCGGCTATCTCTTCGTGAACTGGGACGGGACAGAAGATGGAAAGATCCTGCAGAAGCTGGGAGAGAAATCCTTCTGTGCTCATCATCGAAGAGACGGCATATTGCTGGCAAAAGGACCGGATATAGTGACCGCGAAAGAACTCGGTGAACACAGCATTCTCGACCTGGCACCTACGATACTGTATCTGGAGGGGGTTTCCATTCCGAGCTACATGGATGGCAGGGTCCTTGAGGAGATGATAATAAGAGAGTCTCTCGAGAGGCATCCTCCCGACGAAGCGATAAAGCAAATCCAACTGGGAGTCAAGGAGCACTCCAGGACACTAACACAGGAAGAGGAGAACGCATTGGAAGAACAACTCAAGGCAATGGGGTATGTAAAATGAAAAACCGCTCATCCAGGAATCGCTCAGCAATACAGATATTCCTTTTGGCAATTCTTGTGTCTTTGGCAACACTCGCCTGTTCACGATCTGAATCAGAACCTCTTTCCCTGAGCATACTTTTTACGAATGAAGTGAAGGGATACCTCGAACCCTGCGGTTGACATGGTGGCCAAGGTGGAGTCACCCGGCGGGCGACGCTCATTAAGCAGATAAGAGATGCAGGCGGAAATGTCCTTCTTTTCGATACGGGAAACTGTCTTTCGGGACAGCCCATGGTAAACATGTCGAAAGGCTCGGCAATGACGAAAGCAATGTCTATAATGCAATACGATGCGATGGGAATCGGTGAAATCGATTTCGGAATAGGCTGGGAATCGGTAAAGAATTTGATGGAGGAAACCGATTTTCCTTTTCTCTCAGCGAATATAGTGAAGACTGTCGATGGCTCACGGGAATTTTTTGCAAAACCGTACATAACACTCGATATAGGAAACGGTGAAAAAGCTGAGAAAGTAGCTGTCATAGCCCTCTCTAATCCTGCTAATTTCAACAAGATGGCACGCTTTAAGATCGATGACCTGAAAACACTGGAACCCGTGGAGGCTCTGGAACCTGTGCTGGGTGAGGTTCTGGAAAATACCGAGCGAATTATATGCCTTTCCAACTTGACACGGGAACTGGAGGTAGAGGTGGCTAACCGCTATCCTGAAATCGACATAATCATTGGTGCGAAAGCACCTTTTTTCTCTAATCAGCCGGTATATATAAAAGGAGGTGAGACGATCAACCTGGGTTTTGAAGGAGAGAGGCTGAAAGGGGGAACCCTTATCGTGAGTGGAATGGATAAAGGTCGAGGCCTTGGTATGCTGAACGTGGTTCTGGATTCTGATGGAGACATAGAAAAATTCCGTTTTGAACTGATCGGGATCAATCTCAAGGAGTATCAGGAGGATCCACAATCAAAAGCTCTCCTTCTAAGCTACGACAACGATATGAAGAAAGATGACGCACAAGCTGCAGTTGAGGAATATACTGAACTGATAAAGAATGATTACAGCCATCTGAGGAATCTCAATACTATCATGGAAATCGGGGAGGAAGGTAAACAGGCTTTCAACCGGGGAGAATATGCGAAGGCTTTAGAGCTCCTGACCAGCGCAAGAGACAGCCTCTCGGTCAGAGAAGTTGCCAAGGAAAAATGGGATCTTCTTGAGGAGGACCTCCAGAGAGGCATCCCGGAGGGATTACCGACCAACAAGCTCTTTACCATAATGGAAGAGGCGAAGAAACTATATAATGAGAGATACTTCCAGAAAGCGAAAAAGACTTTCACCGAAGCACATATGGCCTTGAACCGGCTGCGAAAGATAGATGAGTATCAACAGAAGTACCTCGATGAGAAGGATCTCCTGAAGGAAGAAGGGATAGATCTAACGATGTCGGACAAGGCCAGAAAGGCTCTTGAGAAGGCAATAAAGGAGGAAAAATATAGAGACGCTTTGGGGATTATCCAGAGAGCGAACATGAAAATCAGGCAGGCGAAGAACGTGATCAAATGGCGCAATATCAGCGAGAGATTGCTCGGTGATGTCGGGGATGAAGCTCTTAAGGATTCGGCTATCGCGTCGGCAATATCGAAAGCGGACAGCGCGTATACACAGGGTGACTTTGTGCAGGCACGCAAAGCATATGACAGGCTTGTGAAGATGCTCGAACCGCTCACAGATACCGGAAGTCCTCTTCCGGTCAAGGGAGCATCGGCTCACACATCTCCTGAGAACAGATATGTTGGATCACAGGAGTGCAAGAGTTGCCACGAGGAGGAGTACAAACACTGGTCCGTAACCCGCCATGCCAAGGCTCTGGACAGGCTCGACCTCGAATCGAGATCTGATCCCGAGTGCATCAGATGTCATGTCGTCGGTTATGGAAGTGAGGACGGATATAAAATCGGCGAATCAAACCCCGGACTTGGAGGGGTTGGATGCGAGTCCTGCCACGGGAGAGGATACCTCCATACATTGAGTGACGAGAGGGCTTCGATAGATCCAGGACACGAAGTGAGCAAGTGTACTGTATGTCATGACAAGAACCAGGGATTCTACTTCGATTACTTCCCGTCACTTGTCAGTGTGCTACACAAGTAGAAAACGGACGTCCTTCTCATCGTGATCGAGAACCTGAGGGCGGATCACTCTGGGGGAAGCGACGAGCAGTGAGAAAAAAAGACTTCCTTTTAGTTCTTCTTATCTTCTCTGTACCTCTGGTTGACGCCCTCTGGCACAATTACGTCGTAGACGATGCATTCATTTCATTCAGGTACGCCAGAAACCTCTCGAGGGGAATGGGACTGGTCTTTAACCCTGATGAGAGGGTTGAGGGCTATACGAATTTCCTCTGGATACTGCTTTTAACGCCAGCATTCTGGCTCAAAATAGATCCGCTTTTTTTCTCGAGGATATTCAGTACTGCTTCTGGATTCGCTACCCTTTTCCTGCTGGTAAGATTCCAGAGTAATCGTAAGAGGTTTCAAAACAATATAATCTACATTGCACCGCTTCTCTGCGCCTTCAACGCATCATTTTCTGTATGGCTCCTTTCAGGGATGGAAACTCACCTTTTTACATTCCTACTCACGTGGGGGATTCTCTCGTTTCTGGACAGAAGAGTGGGAGAAGGTGATAAATGGTCTTTACTCTTAGTCCTTGCTTCCTTAACGAGGCCGGAAGGCCTTTTATTTCTCGCCATCGCATGGGTGATCTCGATATCTGAAAGAGTGGCAAAAAGGGAGTCGATTTTCGGTAAGGAAACGTTGAAAGAAGTCCTTCCCTTCATCGCACTCTACCTGCCATATCTGGGCTGGAAAATGAGTTATTATGGAGCTCTCCTGCCGAACACGTTTCATGCGAAGGTCGGATCAAGCGCAAGTCAGGTTTGGAGGGGTCTTGTGTATGTGAAATCTTTCGTCGAAATGAGCGGTGGCGTTGTCTTCGGCCTGCCACTTCTATTGGCAATTTCACATCATGGCAGGAGGCTGTTAAGAGTTAGCCTCTCTTTTCTATTACCCTACGTTGTATACGTGATCCTCGTCGGAGGAGACTCGATGGTTAAATTTAGATTTCTGCTGCCCATACTTCCAACCGCCTACCTGCTCGTTGGTGAATCCATAGGGTGGACTGGAAGCCTCGTAAAGAACCTGAAAAGATCATCTCTTCTCGTCATCACTCTTTCCATTTCCTCGGTTTTCCTAACCGTCGATTTGAATCGTTCACTAGTTGAAAAAAGGAGAGAGATGGTATCTGACTGGATTGATACGGGAAAATGGCTGGCTGCGAATTACAATCCTGATACCGTGATTGCCTACGGGGCGATCGGGGCTCTTCCCTACTACTCTGATTTATACACCATAGACATTTTCGGCCTCACAGATCCTCACATAGCAAGGAGAGAGGTGACAGGAATGGGTAAGGGTCTGCCGGGACATGAGAAAGCGGATGGAGCATACGTGCTCTTTAGGGAACCTGACATCATACTCCCGAAGGTCATCCTCACCGATAAACCCCCAGATGAAAACAGGCTGGGGATACTCTTCTCCGGCTCCAGGGCGGAAAGAGAGATCTGGATGCATCCGTCCTTCCGGAAGAGATACAGTCCTGTGGTTGTGAAGCTAAAGAGAGGATACCTTACTTTCTTCTCCCGGGGAGAGTGAACCGGACAGGTGGGGCTTACCCAGAAATTTGAAATTTCTTTCTATAACTGTTCAAATGGATGGAAGTTAAAGTTCAGTTTAACTGGGTAAACTGCACCCGGACAGTCGTTGACTCGATGAGCTGACAGGTTTATCTTAAATTCAATATCCTCGGAACACAAGGCAAATGGAAACAGAAACGAATCGAAGCTCACCGGGCAGGAAGCTACTTTTGCCGGTGATTCCGCTTCTCGTTCTCCTCCTCCTCGAGCTCCTGGTTAGAGTGGCGGTATCATTCTTAGGTCTTACCCTCGACATCGTGGTCATCCATCCGAACCTCGGGCAGGAAGAGCTTAAAAAACAGATCTATATCAACGACAGATACCTTCTGTGGAGGATGAAACCTAATCTGAGGGGTCAATTCGTGTCTCCAGCAATCGTACCCGAGGGCCGCCAACCTCCGGTGTTCCAGGTGATTACAAACTCGGCAGGTTTCGCCGGTGCAGAATTTTCAAGGGAAAAGAGGGAAAATGCCCTGCGAATAGTATGTATGGGAAATTCGAGCACCTTCGGATGGGGAGCCCATCCCGATTCCTGCTATCCGAGGTTGCTAGAACATTCCTTGTCCGAGAAGCTGGGGAGAGATGTAGAGGTAATAAACGCAGGTGTTCCGGGGTACACCTCCCTGCAAGGGCTCACCCTGTTTAAAAATGAAATACTAAAACTCTCACCCGATGCAATCACTCTTGCATTCGGGGCGAACGACTGTCATCGAACCAGCCGGTCAGACTCAGAAATTATCAGGGAGAGGGAGGGAGCTGTTGGGGCAGCGCAGGAAATGCTCTCGCATATCTATCTGTACAAGTTGTTAAGGTACGGAATCGTATCGTTAAAGATAAAGAGGGAATTTAAGGCAAACACAGCTCCGGTATCACCCAGGGTAAGCCCAAGGGAATTTCGAGCAGCAATGAAGGATGTGATCCTGAGAGCTAAAACCTCAGGTGCAGATGTATTCCTTGTAGAGATTCTCCCGACGCACAGGCAATGGGATCCATACAGGAAAATCCACTCACAGCTGTCGACAGAGCTCGAAGTGCCCTTACTTTGTGTGAGCAAATTGTTTGACGAATTCCTTACAGATCCCATGGCTCACAAAGGGCCCGTTCTATCTTATATCGAAGCGATGAGGGAGAAATATGGTGAGGACGTGATTGCGCTCCACCCTGACATCTACGTCCGACTCGACATGGTGCATCCGAACTCCCTCGGACACCTGCTCATCGCCGACGCTCTCTCTCTCATGATCGAGGCAAGTCTCGCAGAAGGGCATTACTGATGGTTAGAGTTAATTTCGACCGACCGCGGATGTTTATACTTTTTTTTCTTATCTCACTCGTTTCCGTCGGATGTTCGTGTGGCGTGTTCACAAAGAAACGGCCCAATGTCATAATTCTTGTGGTCGATACTCTCAGAGCAGACCACCTAGGATGCTACGGCTATCACAGGAACACCTCCCCCAACCTTGACAGGCTGGCGGAAAGATCGGTCCTTTTCATGGATGTGACTTCACAGGCTCCCTGGACGAATCCTTCCATAGCTTCTCTTTTTACCTCCCTCTACCCGTCTGCTCACCATCTCCTTACATTGCGGGAGGGCGATAACCTTAGAACACTCGATGAAGACATCATTACACTTGCGGAGGTCATGAAGAGTAATGGATTCGCAACAGCTGCATATACGGCTAATCCATGGCTTTCAGCCGGTAGCGGCATTGAAAGCGGATTCGACACTTACAAGAACTTGCCCGGTAGTACAACAGCCAGTCAGATGAATGAGATGGCTATGGAATGGATCAGGAAAAATAGAGGTGAAAAGCCGTTCTTCCTGTATATCCACTACATGGACGTACATGGCCCGTATACACCACCACCACCCTACGATAATCTATTCAGCCTGATCGATTCTTCAAGAAGGGAATTGAGCAAAGAGGAAATGATAAGAATGCCGCGATATCTCCGCATCGAAGGGCTTACAACACTCGATGAATACGGCCGTCGCTACGACGGTGGAATCCGATACTGGGATGAATGTCTAGCCACATTCCTCGAGGAACTCGGCGTGGAAAGCGTTCTTCAGAATTCCATCCTCATAGTGACTGCAGACCATGGAGAGGAGTTTCTTGAGCACGGTGGCTTCAACCATGGATCAACACTGTTCCAGGAACAGATACGGGTACCGCTCATCTGGTGGATACCTTCCACAACCACGAGTGTCCAGAAGATCCGGGAGCCAGTCGAGCTTGTAGATGTGATGCCGACGCTCCTTTCACTTCTTGGATTAAAGAGACCCGAAGTGCTGCAGGGGGATGATGTAAGCCCACTCCTCAGCCGAGATACATTTACCCCGAGTCCTGTTTTCAGCGAGGCAACTGTCGGCTTCGGCGGCATCCCGCTGCCTGAGGGAACAATGAAGTCGGTGAGGATCGGCCGGTTAAAAGCAATCATGAATCTGGATACAGGCGAGGTATCGCTTTATGACCTTTCAAGCGATCCGGGCGAGAGGATGGATTCATCGGGAGGTAGAGACAGGGAAACAAATGCTTTATTAAAGGAACTTCGCGACTGGATGGAGACTAACGCTCTCATAGGAGGCCGTTACGAATCAGGGCAGCAATCGTTGAGCCAGGATGTCAGGGAGAGACTTAAAGCCCTTGGTTATATCGACAGGTGAGAGGGTTTTAAGTGTTTCACTCACTCACCGCCGCATTGTAGGGAGTGTATAGGAAGTATTTGAGTGTCGTGTAATCGAAGGATTCACCGGATTCCCGGCTTCTACCCGTCACACAGATATTGCCGTCATGATCAATTGCTATCGCTTTTGCTCTGTCATCACTGTCGCCCAGGTAATTGAACCTCCATATCCACTCCTCGTTTCCATCTGAATCATATTTGATGGTAGCAAAATCCCAGTCGGTTCCGATGCCGTGGCTTTTGCCGGTCACATAGACGTTTCCCTCACCATCGAGGGTGATAGATTTCGCCATGTCATCATCACCCGCCGGACCATCGTACCTCGCTGTCCAGAGCTCGTTACCATCGGCGTCGTATTTTACCGTGGCGTAATCATAGCCAGTATCAATACCTGAGCTCTGCCCCGTTACATATACATTCCCCGCACCATCGACTGCGATTGAATGCGCACTATCCCAGGAATTCCCTGTGCCGTTGTATCTCTCCACCCAGAGTTCATTCCCATCACCGTCATATTTTATCGTGGCATAGTCGTGTTCTGTCCCGGTATCATAGCTGAATCCCGTCACATACGCGTTCCCCTCTCCATCCACAGTAATCGCCCTCGCCACGTCGTTGAAATAAGTCGTTGCGCTGTATCGTGCCACCCAGAGCTCGTTCCCCTCCGAATCGTATTTGATCGTCGTATAGCTGTCATTGTAGTCGACGCTTTCCCCAGTCACATATACATTGCCCACACCATCTATTGCAATTGCCTTGGGTACATCGAGACCGCTTGACGGCCCATCATATCTCGAAACCCATAGCTCATTCCCATCAGTATCATATTTGATCGTAGTGTAATCACCAAGGGTACCGGTGCCGTAACTGAATCCGGTTACGTATACATTGCCCAACTCATCAACAACCAGTGCATTTGCTACGTCTCTGCCGTTTCCGGGTCCGTTGTACCGTGCAACCCAAACTTCCTCTCCATTTTCATCGTACTTAACGGTCGCATAATCCTGGTCTGTTTCACTTCCCCAGCTTTCTCCTGTTATGTATGCATTCCCGTATCCATCAACCGCGATGGAGTAAGCTTTGTCCGCATAGTCGGCACTACCGTTGTACCTGGCTACCCAGAGCCTTCGCCCGAATGAACCATATTTTATTGTTGCGTAGTCAACGAACGTTTCGACACTCTCACTTGCCCCCGTCACATAGACATTCCCCGCTGCATCCAACGTCAATGCATATGCTCTATCCCAGGAATCAGCCGGGCCGTTGTACCTGCTCATCCATCCGTGAGATTCGGTGGCATTGAGAAAAGAGAGACAGAATACGAGAAATAAAGCTTGAGATGAAATCTTAACTGTCTTTCCACAAAAAACCATTTTTACTCCATAACCAGAACTCTATGCTTCCCGAAGTCTTAAAATGATACCGATTTCAGGTCGGGTATTTCAATTCATATGACATCCAAATTCATTTAACGCCATGTTATGAAATAGGATGATGAAGCCCTCCCTCTGTCTTGCAAAGGGAGGGCTGTTTTCCCTGCTCCACGTAACCCCGGTGTTTCACACCATGTAAATTGGCGAGGTGTTTACACCCACTACTTCCCGAGGTATTAAATGCCGTTGACTGTGAATGTAGGTGGAGGATTGCCTGCAAGAGGCCACCCGCAAACTCCACCGATAGGTGGAACTGTTGCACCCTTGTTGTAGGCAGAAGCCCAATCCAGGGTTAGGCTAATACCATGGTCATGCGGGACAGTCCAGCTACAATCGACCATCAATATCCAGCACCAATCAGTCGGCAACGTCGGTAGACATCCCCAAGATTGGGCAGTGATGTCGCAGAACAGACCGAAGTCAAGAGGCTTCTTTGCGGAAGCGAAATACACCGCATATGCCGTGGCCAGGTCTGTCCCTGTGGGATTGCAGAGTTCGGTGATGAACTCTATTGCAAGAGTTCCATCAGAACCGACTGTGAACTTAAGATCTACATCTTGCCAATTCCATGACCCGGACTCATAGTAAGTGGTGCTTGTCCACAGGCAGAGCCAAGTATTGGTCAGTCCTGCCGGTGGCTCAGGAAGCTCCGAAGAATTGACAGCCATGAGATGGGAATTCTCAACGGCTAACGATTCAGTGATCGGATTCGAAGATGAGCCAGGATACGGGAATACAGCATCATCATTACCCTCATTGGCCACCGGACTGTTGTTGCTGCAGCCTATGAGGGCTAGACCCATGATACAGGAGAAAATGAGGATGTTTCTCATATGAACTCTCCTTGTGACTGAAGTGAACTAACTCTTGAGTCCTCGAGGACTCTTTCAAAGTTACAGGAGCAGTGCTACCTGTTGTAAGGTTTTGAAAAACCACCTCCTTCCATTACATGGCGCTTACTTGCCCCAATTATAGCAAAGTTTGAAATATATGTCAAGCTTTTTTTTACAATATAAAACTAGGTAGGAAAAACAATTCAAAAAAGAGTTGCGTTTTTAAACGTTCTGGATTCTTGTATCCGAGGAACAGGCAATATTCTCACAATATTTCTGTGCCTCAATATTTACTCTACAATAAGCCCTTATATATATAACATTTTTACTCACTATTTCGCTAACTTATCCGTGAAGGATATCTTAGAATAAAGTTGAAATATTTCAATCTGTATGACATGTTATCCATACTTAAAAAAAACAAAAACGGCTACTCATACTCCTGATCATGAAAATCAATGGGTGGCAAGTACTTCGTTTACAGATTCGATCACCCAGGACACCTCGTGATCTGTAAGTTCGGGAAACACCGGGAGCGAAACTATTTCACCGGCAAGCCTCTCAGTCACCGGAAAATCGCCCTCTCTCCATCCAAGATCTCTGAAAGCTTTCTGGAGGTGAATCGGTGTGGGGTAGTGAACCGCCGTCGTTATTCCTCTCTGGGAGAGCTCCTCCATCAGTTTCTCCCTTTCACCTGTTCTCACCACGAAAAGGTGCCAAACACTTTCTCTCCCACTTTTTTCTTCAAAGACTTGTACTCCCTGAAGTTCTCCCATGTATCGTTTTGCTATTTCACGCCTCCTCTCGTTTCTCTCATCAAGAGACCTGAGTTTAATCCTCAAAACGGCCGCCTGCAATTCATCGAGTCGGGCACACATTCCCTGTATTTCGTGCACATTTCTGCTACTCTGCCCGTGATGTCTTATCATCCGTGCTCTTTGAGCCAACTCATTTGAATCGGTTATGAGCATCCCACCATCCCCATAAGCGCCTAGATTCTTAGTGGGGTAGAAACTGAAGCAACCAATATCTCCATAAGAACCGACCTTTTTTCCCCCTATCGCCGCACCGTGAGCCTGGGCGCAATCCTCCACAACCCTTATTCCCGCCTCATTCGCCAACTTTATTATCTGCGGCATATCGCATGGATATCCATAGAGGTGAACCGGGATGATTGCTTTAGTTCTACTTGTAATAGCTTTCTTCAACTCAAAAACATCGATGGTACAATCCTCTTCCCTCACGTCGACCAGCACGGGTTTTGCATGCGCCCTGAGTATCGCATTCACCGTCGGAATGGCTGTATTTGCAGCGGTGATCACCTCATCACCCTCCCCCACACCGGCTGATTGCAGGGCAATGGTTAGAGCCGCTGTCCCCGAACTCACACCTACTCCATAACGGGCTCCTACGTATTCGGCAAACTCCGCTTCGAATGCCTTCACCTCCTCATCAAGAATGAATCGCCCACGATCGAATACACGTTCTATGGCTTTATTAATCTGATCATCAATTCTTGAATATTCTCTCCTAAGATCAAGAAACGGGACCTGTATCGGTTTCACCAGTAGTGCTCCTTGTGTTTTCTATAGTATTCGATCGTCTCTTCCAAGCCATCCTCGATTTCGACTTCGGGTTCCCATCCGAGCTCCGCATTGATCTTCCGATAGTCGCCCCAGTAATCTCCTATATCGATTCTCTTCTTCTCTGCCGGAAACGGTTTCAACGTATATGATCCGGTGCCGGCCACCTCGATGATTTTCCGCGTCAGCTCCAGCAGTGTGATCGGCTCCTTACCGCCCAGGTTGTAGATCTTACCATTGGCCTTTTCGCTTGCAGCGACAAGCATGAAGGCCTTTGCTACATCGTCAACATAATTGACATCTCTCTTCTGCTGACCGTTACCGAAAATCGTTATCTCCTCACCATCTATCACCTGCCTTATGAACCATGGGATAAAACCCTGCCTGTTGTGCTTCATCAAAAGTCTGGGGCCGTAAGTGTTCGTGAGCCTCAGTGAAACCGTTCTGATCCCGTAGATTTTATTGTAGAGTATGTGATACCATTCACCAGCCATCTTGTTGATCCCGTTCACGTCAGTCGGCTGGAGGGGATGAGCTTCGTCGACCGGGATGTAGTTCGGTTTCCCATAGACCTGACGTGTACCGGCGAATATCACTTTCACTTCCGGGTTGTTCTCTCTGCAAGCCTGAAGCAGCGAAAGCTGGCTTCTGCAGTTTATCTCCAGGTCAGTCATAGGATCCCTCATGCTGTCGATGTGACTCACCTGTCCTGCCAGATTGAAGATGTAATCTCTCCCCTTCACCAGATGGTTGATCCCTGACCTGTCCCTAATGTCTGCGATATTCACCTTCACTTTGTCCTCTATTCCTTTTATATTGAAAGGATTTCCACCGTAATCCGGGATGAGTGAATCGACAAGGATTATCCGGGCGCCATACTCCAGGAGGTGTCGGCCCAGGTTGCTTCCGATGAACCCCAGCCCTCCGGTTATCATGACATCCTTATCACTGAAGGCCGACTCGAAATCCTGCATCTTTCACCTCCTTGCTTCCATTTAGGGAGTTTGTTATCAATCTCTCCCTCTTTTCACAACGAGTTTCCACCATATTCTTACGAGCCCCGCAACCACTCTGAAGACCCTTACGAAGTTGAAAAATTGAGACTTGCCACTCAACCGGAAATAATGATGGACGGGCACTTCCACTATTTTAAAGCCCGCCATCTGTATCTTTTTAATCATCTCGACACAGATGACCCCGCTATCGGACTCGAGTTTCACATGATCGAAGATACTTCTTCGCATCAGTCGGAAATCGCAGTCCACATCCCTGATCACAAGGCCGAATGAGAGCTTAGCTATCCAGTGATATAATCTGCCAGTGATCTTTCTGTGCACCGGATCGGCTCTTTTTATCTTATAGCCATTGACGACATCGACTCCCTCCTCCATCCTGTCGAGCAGGTGTGGCAGTTCGGCAGGATCATACTGTGCGTCACTATCGGTGTAAAATATGAACTCCTTGGTCGAATGGGCGATGCCGCTCTTAAGCGCCCCGCCGTAGCCACGGTTTTTCTCGTGATGGATGACCCGAATCGGCTGGAAACTTCTTTCAAGCTTCCCAAGTATCTCGCGCGTCCTCTCATCGCTCCCGTCGTTGACGAGTATGATTTCATAATCGTCGCTCACCTCATCGAGTACGTTCAACGTCGAAAGAACGAGGCTGCCGATCGTTCCCCAGTCATTGAACACAGGGAAAAAAGCTGAGATGCTGCGTTTTACCTGTCTTGCCTTTTTCATTCTTCTTTCCAATTCTCCTCCAATTCATGCATCACCGAATCCATGCCGGCAGATGAATATCCAAGCCTCACAGCCTCCCGAAGGTGATAAAGTGCCCTAGCCAGATCGCCTTTGTTTCTATAGAGCAGAAATCCTAACCTGGCATGAGCGGCCGCGAATTCCGGATTCTTCTCGAGAGCCCTCTCATACATGGATAGAGCATCACCCGTTTTCAACAGCTTTTCATACAAGATACCCATCTTCAGCATCGCCCCATGATTTTCAGGCTCGTATTCCAACGCCCTTTCATACCACTCGATTGCTTCCTCCACCCTGCCCTGCCTCTCGCAGATCTCAGCAACGATTAGATAAGTGCCCGAGGACTGCCGGTCAAGCAAAAATCCTTTTCGAGCCTCGGCAAGAGCATCATCATACAATCCGGCCTCGGTTAGCATCTTCGCTACGGTGACATAGGTGATAACAAGATTCACCTTGAAGGAACGGTTTCTCAGATACTGGCTCTCATTCTCATAAGGATGAAGAAGGGCCCGGTGCTCCTTGAGCATCACCCGATCGATATTCACTGTGTCCATGCTCACCTTCATAACAGGGCCGCTTGGGACAAGGAAACGGGATGGAATGATCTTTTTGGCAAAAGCCTGTCTAGTGTATACATGAAACTTACCGGAATTATCCTTCACAAAGGAGGCAAGGTTCGTGAATTCCTCATCCGGTTCAAGAACGAGAGAGGGTATCGAGCCGACGAGCTTTTCCCTGTACCACTCATGCTGCAGAAGCGGCATATATATAGGCACTATATCCTCACACCCCCCATTGACAACCTGTATATAGGAAAATACGAAGGCGAGAGTTGTATGATCGGTAAGCAAGATCGCAGGTTTATCCATTGAATCATATATCAGCTCGGCGAATTTTATCGCACTACGGTCCCAACTCTTATCAACCTGACGATAGTTCACAGCGATCAAACTAACGGGAATCATCGAGAAGGCAGCGGTGACGAGGTAAACCGGTAAATTATTTGACAATTTCCTAGTAAGGTATCGTTTAATTCCTGATAGGGATTCTGCTAGAAACATGGCGGCAAACACAGTAGAGGCAAGATAGAAGGATTGTTGTTCCTCCGCCATCCTCCCACCTGATCCGAAGTTCACCACGAATGCGGTGAGGATTAGAATCGGCAGAAGGAAAGCGAAACACAGCGTTACCTTTCTTCTCACCATGATTACGAAGCCGGCGAAGATTAGAATAGAACCCGGTATCCCGAACCCCTTCAAATAAAAATCTGAAATCCCTTCCATCATCCTGAAGACCTGCTGTGAACTCCTTTTGAAAAAGTATTCCTGGTATGAGGAAAGGCTCAGGTGTCCCAACAAAGAGCTCAGCGTGCGGGGGTTGCCCCAGTTGAGAGCAGGATTACAAGCTGCCCTGATTGGGATGTATAGGTAGAGTGATAGCCCGAGCATAAAAATAGGTACCAGGATGTAGATGAGCCTCATAGAACGTTGATCGATCTTTTTTCTGATTGAAAATAGCACGATGGCCATCGAGGGAATCACGACTCCGAGTGTGAGATGATTAGTCATGCCGAGTCCGATCAAGAAAGTGAGAAGATATAAGATCTTCTTTTTACCTTCCTCCACCAGGATGATGAGTAGGTAGGTGATGACTGCTGTGAACATTACATTGAGCGAGTAAACTTCTGCGATGTTAGACAGATCCCACATGTTGAGGGAAAAAGATGCGATAAGAGAACAGATGAACGACATGAGAACCTGACCTGTCAACCGCAGAGAGGAAAGAAAGACAAATAGAGATGAGAAGGCGCCGCATAACGCCGAGAAAAAAG
The DNA here is from genome assembly GCA_046760905.1 of Candidatus Glassiibacteriota bacterium. GTDB lineage: Bacteria > Gemmatimonadota > CAZMKB01 > CAZMKB01 > CAZMKB01 > JBHIFB01. The sequence continues at coordinate 33,933 of JBHIFB010000014.1, forward strand.
CGAGTCTCGCCGCTACTTCACCCGTGGGCAACAGAGAAAAAAGCCTTCCCATGATTACATAGAGAGGATAGCCTGATGGATGTGCAATACCGAGAGTGTATGCAGAAGCGGCAAGCTCTCCACTGTCAATCCAGAAAGCAGTCGGACACAGAGTTATGAAATATAAGATGATAGGCAGGGTGAAGGAGAAGAAAGCGACCACGGCTTTGTGGCTCAACCTACACCTCCGCCAGCTGTGAATTCCTGCAGGGCTTTCTTCGCCGGTTCATATTCAGGATCGAGCGAAAGGGCTCTCTCAAAAGCATCATGCGCTTCACCGATCCTGCCGAGTTCTGTGAGGACCTTTCCCAGATCAACCCACACCGCTGTCTGTGTGCTGTCTATCTTAAGGGAGGCCTGAAAGCTGTCCACAGCCTTCCAAAGCTGGCCAATCTTTGCATATGAAGCCCCCATCAATGAATACGCCTGCGAACACTGCCCGTCGATTCGCAATGCCATCTCAAGCTTCTCCAAGGCCTCTCTATATCTTTCCCTTAAAGCAAGAAATCTTCCGTAATCCAGGTAACTCCAACAGTTGTTCCTATCGAGCCCGATTGCAGCGAGATATGCTTCCTGCGCTTTCTTGTAATCACCCGATCTCGAATGTGCTTTGGCAAGTTTCAACCTGACGATAGGATCTCTTGGGTAAATCGCAGCAAGTGCATAGAGCATCTCAGTTGCCTCACTAAATCTACCTGCACGGGTCAACACGTTAGAGGCAGCGTAATAGGATCTCTCCTCCATGGGATCGAGCTCGATCGCTCTCTGCAGGTAATTAAGTGAGAGACTGTCTCTTCCAAGACCGTCGTAACAGAGTCCGATGCCCAAGCAGACATCAGGATCATCTTCATCACTCCTTAGCACTTTCTCGAATACATTCAGAGCCTTTTCATACTCGCCCCCGGTTAGAAGCTTCCAGCCAAGAAGGATTTCCCTGTGAAGCCCTATCATGTCCTTTGGATCCGCTCCTCCTCCTCTTGAAGTGCTGGATTTAAATACGTATCCTAAACTCTCAAGAATATCACTTTCATCTTTGCCCATCTCAACCCTTTCGCTCATTTCAACATCATTAATACTCTCTTCCAGGCTATCCAGAACGGATACGAGGCGAATCTGGAAATCAGACATTTCACTATATATGTTTCTATTCTCCTCGGGATCATCCGTCAGATCGTAAAGTTCCGGTCTGGGTGCCCTGACGTAAAGATATCTTTCATTGCGAATACTTCTAATCTCACTCCAGCCATACTGCAGCCTTGGAGCCCATGTCTCGGAGTAGGCATATCCGCCCAGTGGACCGGCTGGCGTTTCTGAGCTATCGAGCAGGTTCCTTCCTTTAAAGGCAGGAGAGATGTTTATTTCCAGTGCAGAGAGAACCGTAGGCATCAGGTCAATGAGTTGAACCATGGTAGTATCTCTGACGCCGGATGCTATAATCCCGGGAAGGGTCATTATGAGCGGCACTCTTGTCGTTGCGCTGTATAGGAATATTGAATGTGTTAATTCCCCATGTTCACCGAGAGACTCGCCGTGATCCGAGGTGAGCACGATTAGTGTTCTCCGCTCTAGGTGATCCTCCCTAACCGCGCTCAATAATTTCCCCACCTGGACATCCACATATGCCACTTCTCCGTCATAAGGGTCATCATAAATTTCCCTGAATGGGGAAGGCGGGTCATATGGTTTATGTGGATCGAAATAGTGAACCCAAATAAAGAATGGTTCCTTTACCCGACTGAGCCAATCCACTGCCTTCTGGGTCACTATCTCAGCTCTGCGATTAACGAAGACCCTTAATCCCGGATACAGTTCACCTGACATTTCATCATCGTAGAGATCGAAACCCTGGTCAAGGCCATATTTACTGTCCAGAACATAGGCGCCGATGAATGCAGAAGTATGATATCCCTCACCTTTCAAAACCTCGGCAATAGTTGTCGCTTCAGACTTCAACCTGAACCTCCCGTTGTGCCTTATTCCATGTTTGAATGGATACATACCGGTGAGTATTGTGGCATGGGAGGGGAGAGTGATGGGTACCTGGCAAAATGCATTCTCATAGAGAATGCCTTCACTGGCAAGGCTATCGATCGCAGGTGTAGATACATTTGATCCATACACGCCTAACCTGTCTGCCCTCAAGGTATCGATCGTGATCAGGACGAGATTCTTTCGGTCCGAGAATCCGTCATGTAAGCTTGGAAAAAGATATACGAGTATCAGCAGGAAAACCACAGAGCATATGGATAACAGTGAATATGTCAACGATGTTCTTAAGGGATTCACACAGGCCTCGAAGTGAAGGAGTTCATCCTCAAGATAAAAGTGTGACAGGTCGGTGTCAATACGGGTCGGCAAGGATGGAAGGCATTATCAAAAATCTATTAATAAGAGCTCTGCTAGAGAGATGAAAAGCCGGCACAAAGACACCTTTGCTTTGACATACCCTAGTACAGGCATCCTCGAACAGGGGGCGACCCCCTACACCCCTGCTCGTTGTGAAAGTCTTGCATCGGTCTCTTGCGCCGGCTTAAACTTTCAGACAACTAAGCAGAGAGAATCGGAAATTCATTCGTCATGACTCATTATACCACAATTTTATAGTAATGTCAAGCAAATCAGTATATGAATGTTCCATCCACCTCTTTTCTTCCCTTTAAGTTCTTAAATATCAGTCTGTTATATATTGTAAAAATGTCACTCAATCGCTCCGATTCCTGATCTTTTCTACTCCATCGGGACGGGGAATTTCGCCTGGCCGCCCGGTTCAATGATCGTCA
>JBHIFB010000015.1:0-35732 GCA_046760905.1 Candidatus Glassiibacteriota bacterium
CTCCTTGTAAACTTAAAAACTCACGCTTCCATTTAAGGAAACATTTAAATACCGTTTAAATCACACCGCTTCTTACAAAATCATCCAAAAAGAATGAATCCAAGCTTCAAGGTTATCAAAACAGCACAGAAAAAAATTAGTGTAAGCACGATGAATCCTAAAATCGTTGCAAAAAATACAGTGCTAATTCTTGGCCTTTTTAAAAGTAGCAGCCTGTTATCGATTAGAAATTGTTCCAGCATGCCTTTAAGCTTACTATAATCCAGTGATGAAGTAGTTGCCTTGTTTTGAGCTTCCGCCTCCTCGATCTTAAAAGTCTTCACATCGCGATTTTCGAATGCTTTCTCGATGGAAGGAGGTGAAGTAGCTACTGCATGTTTTTCGGCGATTGTGCCTTTCTTCTCGTTACCGGAACCGACCTCTTCAATAATTTCCTCGCCTATTTTGCGCGAGTTTGTTGCATAGCCCATAAGGAGGGCATTGTCGCACAGGATGTTTATTCGCCGCGGTATTCCTTCTGAGAATTCGAAGATTTTATCCACCGCTCCCTTCGAAAAGAGATTGCCTGCATACTTGCTTCTTGCAACAGAGAGACGATGTCTTATATATGATCTCGTCTCATCAGGGCTTAGTCTGCCGAGCCTGAATCTGAGCCCGATCCTCTCCCTGAGCTGCCTGAGATTTGCCATCTTCAGCCTGGCTTCAAACTCAGGCTGGCCCACAAGGAGGATCTGAAAAAACTTCTCGTGCATGGCCTCGACATTGGACAGTAGCCTTATCATTTCAAGGCTCTGCCAGGATAGGTTCTGGGCCTCATCCAGGATCAACACCGATTTTCTTCCCAGGTGGTATCTCCATTTTAGAAACTCCTGCAACTTCATCACTAGTTCCGAAATGCTGCGTCCGGTGAATGCGATGCCGAATTCCTTACAGATGCTCTGGATCAATTCTTTCGGGCTGAATATCGTGAAGTAGATCCTGGCACTCAGATACTTCTCCGGCAGGTGCTTCGATAGGCTGTTTATGAGTATGGTCTTGCCCGTGCCTACCTCGCCGGTCAACATCATGAAGCCGCTGTCCTGGGTGACGGCATATATCATCTGTGAGAGAGCCTCCTTGTGGCTTGGACTGAAATAGAGGTATTTCGGATCGGGTGAAAGCGTAAATGGCCTTTCCTTCAGGTCGTAAAAATTCAGATACATTTCCCCACTTGCCTCATTGATTTAATGCTCAACTCACAGCCCTCAACCCACCTTTGATTTCCCTTCAATCTCGGCTCCGGATTTCCCAAGATTTATTTCACGAACCGACCCGAGCACTGTCAACTCCGTGTTCTTTTCAAGTTCATAAGGAGTCGTAACGGAGTGATCGATATAATCAAGAAGGAAGGCAAGGCCGAATGAACCCAGTAAGCTGAAGCACAATCCTATTAAAATGGTGCGCGCTTTCTGCGGTTTCACAGGATCTGTAGATGCGAAAGCGGGGCTTATGACTTTGACCTTAACCCCCCGCTCAAGCTTCGCCATGGATATTCGTGCTTCCTCCCTCTGCTTTGAGAAAATTGTCAGCACCTCGAGGTTTTCATCGATGTCGCGGCTTAACTGGTTGAGCTCGTATTCATCCTGGGCAAATTCCTGCATCTCATTTTTGATGCCTTCGATAGATACCTGAAGCGCACTTTCCTCGGCTTTCAGGGCGCGAATCGAGGCTTCCTCCATATCAATGATTTCTTTAACTTCTCTTCTGATTCTCCCCTTCATCGCCTCGATCTGTTTATCAAGGTTAACGACCTCCTCATATTGTGGCGTGAATTTTTGAAGGAGTATCTCACGCTGAAGCTCCGCATCCAAAAGATCTGATTCCAGCTTGGCGATGTGCTGCAATCGGCTCGGGCTGTCTGCAGACTCTGTTGAAGGAATTCTCAGCTCCCCACCGTTTCTCTGGTGTTCTTTGATAACAGCAAGCTTAGCTTCTCTGCCGATTCGCCTCGTCCTTACATCTGTAAGGCTACTTTCGTAATCAGCCAGCCGGGCAAGAAGAATCGCCTTCTGATCTTCGGGAGAAATCACACCCCTCTGCCTCTTGTATTCGATTTGCCGCTTCTCAAGCTCACGTAACTTTTCATCCGCAATACGAGTCTGCTCCTGGAAGAATTCGTAAGACTGTGTCCCATCGGATATTTCCAGTCGTTTTTTCATGTATGTATCGACGATTCTTTCAACCACTGCCACCGCAAGCTCAGGATCCTTATCCTCATAGCTTATCCCAACCACGTTACTGTTTCTTTCCTTTTCTACATTCAGCTTCTCCTCGACTTTAGCCACTGTCCTCTCGAAGCATTTCGCCGCATCAATATCAGGAGAAGAAATCCTATCTTTGAAATATATCTGATCCAATTTCAAATCCCCCACTACCTGGCAGATCACCGGGCGGCTCTTGATGATATTTATCTCAGACTCTATCCAATCATACCTCTCATACCCATCCCGGAGGGCTGTCCCCAGAAGAAGCAGCTTCTCAGAATCGACTTCCCGCTCGAGTAATAACTTTGAAGATGCCCGATAAACAGGCGTTAGTTTATATGTAACAATAGAGACTATTGCCACTGCCATGAGGAAAAGCGAGATTATTAGCTTTTTGTGCTTAAACACGGTATTAAGAGGGCTTACAAGCGACATCGGCTTTTCAAATTCCGGTCCGTTCAGATACATATTTTCCATTGGCTTCTCTCCGCTACTTCTTATACGTTAACTCACTCACCACACAAACCTTTCAAAAACAGCCAGGCTTAACCTCTGTTAGTCCCTTAACCTTCGATCCATTTTATCTATTTTAGCTCAGTTCTACCTCCATCAGTCCCTGAACCTTTGATACAATAAATATTCGAGATAGATATCAACCGGTGGTATCAGACCATCATAGACCTGAGACATGAATGTACTCATGTTCGCTACAAACGTCTTCGGCACATATACTATATCAAGAGGCTGGACATAGATGTCCTGTTCTGCAATAGCGGTTTTGTTTCTTTTGACAGCTTCTTTAAGATTGACTTTGAAGGCATCGATCTCCCCATCGGTCCCACGCCGGATCACCACTGTACTCTGAAGCTTCGCGCCGTCCATTGCTCCTCCGGCCGCAGCTATTGCCTGAAGCAGCGTCATGTCTCTCTGCACAGGGTATCCACCGGGTGTATTCACCTGCCCGAGCCGCCGAATTCCCGCAATATAACTGTTACCTCCGGCTGTTGAATGAATTCAGAATATTTCAACGTGATGAGACTGTCCAGCTCGAGAGGTGTAAGGCCTGTAACGAAAATCTCGCCCATCCTCTCCATCGAGATCCTTCCGTCAGGACGCACTTTTACAGTCTCGTTGAAGCGTTCGTTATTGAAGAATTTGACCTCGATTACATCCCCGAATCCCAGTCTGTATTCAGGAACCGTCACATTCACCGGGGCAGGCTGTGGGCCCTTCGTCCTATCACCACCTGCAAACACTTCCGGTGGCACCGTTAAACCGAGAACCATTAATATTGCCATCAGGTATTTATTCATCTATTCTCTCCTGTCATTTCCTTATCACTTCTCCATCACAAGCCTTCGCTTTTAGAAAGATTAACCGGCATGATTTGCTATCCCCGGCTTATGAGCTCCTGTGCTCTTTTTAGTGTTTCTATTTCCAGGGCCTGCTTTCCCACCAGCCTCTGAAGTCTTTCGATCTCCTTCCTTAAAAGTTCCTTTTCCTTCAAACCTGTTGCTCTCTCCAGGCCGTTTCTGCCCCCTTCTATGAAGCGATTCCTCCATTTGTAATAAAGCGGCAAACTGACACCATGCTCCTTGCAAATCTCACTCACCGGCCGGTCACCTTTTACTCCCTCCAAGACGATGCTTAGCTTCTCTTCAACTGTCCATCTACGACCTCTCATGTGCCCCCCCCTGGCTGAGAGTAATCGTTTCTATACATGTATGGTACATCTCTATTATTCCAGGCTGTGTGCTCTCCTAAATTCTCATCATAACCCTACATCCCCCGCAATGATTTGCAATAGAGCCTTTCAGTATGACTGGCCATCAATAGAAACAGTCAAATGTCTATATCATCACACTCTGATTCACTTTAATGATTAACCGCGAATCATATTTCGGCGGATACCCTTTACAAACCGAAATTTTTTTCTTATCTTAATATAAGGAGCCCGTGACCCACAGATACGTGGGCCACGACCCGGCTCCGGCCGGCTGCTGGGCCCTCACGCTCATGATGCAGCCGGTTTTTATAATACCGCTACAGTCACCTTCACTAAGCGGGTATCACACAGAAACACTCTCCATATATAATATTTGATGAAATCAAAAAATCTTTCAGGATTCAATATTTTTTCAAGCTCTAATATGTCTGCTACATAAATTTTGGAAAGAAGGTGAGAGTATGAGAGATATATATTATACTTCACTAACCTGAACATCCTGGTTACACTCCCAGGTGATAGTATAGGGTCTCAATGAATCAAGACCAGATCATCGGGGGGTCTACCCACCTCATGTATCAATTATAATGTGCCCTACGGTGGTTGAGCTATTATATCACCATTTAGTAAAAATGTCAAGCCGAAATTATTAATATTTGTGATAATTACTATTTTCACGTAGAAATTAAAAGTGAGTGATTGTACTAAATATTCCGATCTTTGTCTATAACAATAAGTTACAAATACAAACTCTTATTCCTCATCTTATATCATTATACCTTTGAAATTCACAATGGGAAACACTCACTTTACCTGATAGATGGCATGGATGTTTCTCGTCTCGCCGCGCCATCGAGTTGGAACCGTTTTTACGGGTGAGCGTTAATTGAGTGAGTTTTATGATGATAAAGATGATAAAAAAGTAAAACGGTTAAGCGACCTCAATAAGTCGGATCTCAAAAGTCAGGTCTTTCCCCGCAAGAGGATGATTGGCATCCAGTGTTATTTGCAACTCAGTAACATCGATCACCCTGACCACTAATGACTGATCGTTCGCCTGGCGGATTTGCAACTGTTCACCGACCTTCGGCTCCAGGTTGTCTGGAAGTTTGTCACGATCAACCAGTATAACCATCTCCTCACGATATGGACCGTATGCTTTATCAGCTGAAATCTCCGTGGTTTTAGATTCGCCCGGTTTCATGCCCACCACGGCCTCTTCAAAACCTGGAATTAACTTTCCACTACCTATGGTGAATTTCAAGGGTTCCTGGTCACAAGAGGTATCAAACACAGTGCCATCTTCCAATTTGCCTGTGTAGTGGACTTTGACAGTATCTCCAACTTTTGCTTGTGCCATTCCCTCCTCCTCTTGCCTGCAGCCTTAACAATCCCTAAGATGGCGGGATATATCAAAGAGAAAAGTCGCTACTTCTGGATAATGTGCACGTTGATGGCACGAGGACCTTTCGCTGATTTCTCGACTTCAAATTCTACTTCTTGCCCTTCATTTACCGCTTCGAACTCCGTATCGACGAGACTGCTCTGGTGGAAAAAAACTTCCCTCCCATCCGCATCGCGGATAAAACCAAACCCCCTATCGCGGATGAGCCTCTTAATCTTACCAGTGTGCATTCTTCGCTTCCTCCTCTGCAAAAGAAATGGGGTGGTCGCTTAATGACTGAAGGCAGTAAAAAACCGCAAGGCGAGTTTTTCTCTACCTTGCGGTAAAAGATTTCAACTCCCTCACTTAATATTAGAATAGTATATATTTATTCTTTAAAATGTCAACTATTTATATGACACCGGGAAGCTACCGTGAATAAGCCTGAAGGGGAAAGCCGCTAATTGGTTACCCAGCATGGCATTCAAGTGGGATGAGGCCGGGGAATCTGCTTCCAGAATAAACAGCTTCCCAGAAAGAAAATCCGTGACCCAGAGCCTGCCACCGGCATCCACTCTCCCCCGCGTGATGGCAAAGAGTGCATCGCCGAATTGTCCCCTGACGTAGAAGGAAACATTACCGGAATCGAATCGGGTGTCTCCGTAAGGATACTCTTCCCTGTGAAGCAGCGAAAACTGCTCCGACTCCGGATCGAACTGTATTAGAAACAGCTCACCCTCGCTGTGTGAGGTTATGACGGGTCTGTCGTTCCATACTAAAAGATTATCAGGTAGACCATCATAGGGGATTTTGTATGTTTTGCCTCTCTCTTTCACTTCCCCTAATGTGTTGCTCACGTGGTTTATGACATATACCTCATTCCGGGCACGACACAACATAAGCGGCTTCTCGCCGGTTCTTATGTCGCGGACGGAGTATCGTTCTTTGTCGATTACAGAGACGGTTCGGGAATCGAAATTCGCCACATAGAGGTTATCATCTCCTACGAGGAGATCTGTCGCAGTACGCCCGAGTAGAATCCTCCTGGAAACCTTTTTCTCCCCAGGATCTATCACTTGAAGCACGCTCGGCTCCTCATCGAGCTCCCCGACACGGACCAGATAGAGTAAGTGTAGCTCTGGATCATAGCGCAGTATCCTCTGCGTGATCTCCCGCTCCACCGTGTCCGGAAGCGCTATCCTCCTATTCGCTTCAAATACACGAACCTCATCCTCAAGGAGGCCTATGAACTGCTCTTCCCTGCCCCAGTTGTTCTGCGTGAAGTACAACACACCGTCTGCGTCCAGCACCAGCTCATGAGCCTGGCGCGGTATCCGGCGGTCGTAAAACGATAGGTCACTCGAATCGATGGTGAGTACCCCGTCTTTAGCATCCCAGATGTATACGACCGGCCAGTAGGTTTGATGCGGGCCATATGAGAGGTACACATCGCCACCCGGACTGTACGTGGCCCTCACCGGATAATCGAAGGGAAGCCTGTGCAGCTGGTAGCTTCCATTCGGCCGCACCTCGGCGAACTCATCTTCCGAGTTAAAAACGAGAAAGCTGCCTCGCCGCTTAAGCTCTATTAAATCGACAGGCGCCCAGCCTGTGTATATCTTATGGATCGTCTCCTTTTCGTGATCGAGGACGCTCACGGCGGTACCGAATGTGCCGTTTACAGCCGTTGCGCCCTTCGGGAAATAAATCAGGTTTTTGTTCGGATTAAACGCCATGGCAAACATGTGAGGGATGATTCCAAGGTCCGTAATCCTCTTTCGTAATTTCCTCGTCGAGAGGTCCACTACGTCCACCTCACCAAAGGCCCAGCTCCCGATAAAGAGCAGGTCGTTTTCAAAATCGACGGCGCTCGCATCGTTCCCGTAGGCGGGGACCTTTATCTCATCTAGCACTCCGCCGTTTCTGAAATCGACAACATGAACAGAAGGGTGATTATCGTAAGGAACATAGACCTCATCCCGCACAGGATTGTAGATTATGCCAACGCCCTCGGTGTAGCCGGGAAGCCCTACTACGATGTCTTTACCGCCTGTGACATCGATTTTAGCCGCCTCGATCACCCTCCTTGCATCCGTTTCCGTAACGAGAAACAGATTGTGTCCCTCCTGGTCATACCCGGCCAGATGCCAACGGCCACCGCTCGAAAGCCCAAGCGGCCGTGATTTTATCTTTTTGCCGGTACGCGTATCGAAGATGTGCAGAGTGGATGTATAACCATCCACTGCAATCACCTGGCCCAGTTTTTCGTCAGTGACCACCTTCCTCACCGGTGGCGGGGGTGTCATGTTCAGATTGATGAGGTTCTCCCGCCTTTTCAGCCATCTAAGCATTCTAAGTCTATCTGATGCCGCATCGTAAAATCCGAGCGACTTGCTTTCCCGTCCGACGATAAATACATTACCGGTTGCCTCATCCACGGCGATGGATTCAAACTGGGCGCTTGTTGGGACAGTTTTCACCTTCCCGGTTCTGGGAGAAACTATGTAGAAGCAGCCCGTTCCGATAAGATAGATGTCGCCTGTTTCATGCCTCACGGTCAGAGCCTCGGATTTGAGATGCTGCAGCGTGCGGCCGCCCAAAGGGATGTTCTGAACCGACTCGCTTGTGCAATCTATGACAGACAGTGAGGAGCTAAGGGTGTTCGAAACGACCAGTCGGTTATGGCCCGGGTCCATGCAAAGGAGTAACGGTCCTGCCGCATTGAACTCGAAACCAGCTTTCTCCAGAAAATCGACTGTCGTTACGCTGACTTCAGCTTGCGCGGGAGCAGCCCCGCATAGGATTAATATAAGGAGAAGTTGAAGATACCCTCTAAAATCCCCACGACAACGACCAGCTATACCTTTCATCGATTCTCCAGCCATTCAGTGCATATAAAAGTGTGGTGCATAATATTAGGGGTGAATAACTTGTACGCGATTGAATATACCCGAGGTTACATTACATGTCAACAGACCTCAGACAGATGGGTAAAAAAATGCACCGCCAGAAGCGGTGCGATTAGAACTGGAAAGCGTGGGTTAGAACTTGGTGAGAACTCTACTGATCCTGAAATGTTTGTGGTCGTTCTCACTTTCTGCAAAGTAGTCGGGCGGGTTACCTGCTGAATTTATGGGAATATAGAAGGTGCCCTTCTCCGTCTCGTAGTAAATAGAAACGCCCACCTTCTCTTCACCAAGGGTGAGTACGTAAGCGCCGCTGGATGGGCTTCTGTTCGGTTCGACGAGCAGATAGTCACCCGGACCTATCCGACCACCTACCATCCCGACTCCCATTGATCCGCTGGGAACTATGATCCAGAAGGCCTGTGGATCCTCGGAATAGCTCGGCTCGATGGTATCGATCGAATCGAGGGCTTTCAGCATGTACTCCACATCCCTCGAGTTATCCCACAGGTCAGGGGTCAGGACCGGTATATTCTTAAGACCCGCGTCCTTGATCTTGATTTCGGTGAGGTCCGCATCCTCTGGAACGACGACATTGATCCCTTTGGGAGCTTTCTGCTTGTACGCTTCGATCCTCAAGAGATTGTAGTCAAGGTCCAGGGACTCGGAGATGGACTTAAGTATTCGTGGCGATGGAACTCGGTTACCGGATACGATCTTGCCGACATAGACATCTGAAATGCCGGCGAGCCTGGAAAGCTTCGCGTAATTCAATCCGAGTTCCTTCATTCGGCTTTTGATAATGTCCTTTAGCATTTGGAGCCTCCCTCTTTCAGGTTATAGTTATTAAAATCGATCTTGCCGTTATCGCTTCATTTTGAAATTTTAATATCACCTCTTTGCATTAATTGATTGTATTACTCGACAATCCGCTCATTGAGCATTTGCTGTAATCCCTTATGTAATATATAAATCCAGAATGAATAAAGAAATAAGTTTTTGTCTGATTTTTTTGTAGTATTTTTAAGTACTAAATTGTAGGTTTTATTCCTACAAGGAAATGTGGGGAGATCTACATTGACAGCAGAATAAATTGCTTCTATCTTACTAATCTTGTAGATGAGCTTTAAAGGGGAAGGACAGGATCAACTTAATATCCTGCGACCCTCACGAGGGAAACGTTTAAGATCCTCTCCCGTTATTACGCGATTGGGTGAGCACGCTTTATAGCGGGCGGTAAGATCCCACTATCCGGTGAGAAAAAGATGAAAATCGCCAGGGACAAGAAGGCGGAGGAGTTGCTGAGAGAGAATGAAAGGCAGTACCGGATCCTTTTCGAGGACTCCCCGGTTTCTCTCTGGGAAGAAGATTTCTCCGAGGTCAAAAAATACATAGACAGGCTGAGGGCCGAGGGCGTCAGGGATTTCAAGATACATTTCAATGAACACCCTGAAGATGTTCGTGCATGCGCCGCCCTGGTTAAGGTGGTCGCCGTGAACAAGGCCACGCTAAGGATGTTCAGAGCAAAAACGAGTAAGGCGCTTGAGGGAAGCCTGGAGAAGATCTTCACAGAAGAGTCATATGATGTATTCAAAAATGAACTCATCGCTCTGGCTGATGATAAAACAGTCTTTGAAAGCGAAGCGGTGAATCGTGACATGGAAGGAAACACGAAACATATTCACATGAGATGGGCCGTTTCGCCGGGCTATGAAAAGAGCCTGGCAAAGGTTTACGTGTCTATCCTGGACATCACAGACTACAAATCGGCAGAGGAAAGACTCAGGGAGAGCGAGGAAAGGTTCAGGAATGCATTTGATCATGCGGCTATCGGGCGAGCTCTCGCATCAATCGATGGCAGATTCATTCGAGTCAATCGCGCAATGTGCGAGATGACCGGCTACACCGAAGAAGAACTGCTGAATAAGACATGGATGGAAATGACTCATCCCGATTTCATGAAACGCCATCTCGAATATATAGAGAGGCTCCTGGCGGGCGATATTCCTTCAATGAACATGGAGCTTAAGGCGAATCACAAGGAGGACAGGGATCTGTGGATCCATCTGACCATTGTGCTTATAAGGAACAAGCAAGGCCAGCCGCTCTACTTCTTCGGAGATATCCAGGATATCACGGATAGGAAGCGAGCGGAAGATGAGCTTAAAAATTCACGACAGCAGCTGCGTGAACTCGCTGCTCATTTACAATCCGCACGGGAAGAGGAAAGGACGAGCATCGCTCGGGAGATTCATGATGAACTCGGACAGATGCTGACGGCTTTGCGAATGGATCTTTCATGGCTGGAAGGCAAATTATCACAGGATCAGAAATCACAGCTCGAGAAGATCCGATCGATGTCGAAGCTCACTGACACGACCCTCAAAACGGTAAAAAGGATCTCCTCAGAACTTAGGCCCGGACTGCTGGATGACCTGGGGCTTGCAGCAGCGGTTGAATGGCAGGCGGAAGAATTCAAGAAGCGAACAGGGATAAAGTGCAGCCTGATTATAGAACCCCAGGAGTTTGTTTTGGATGGAGAGCGATCCACGACGGTTTTCCGGATTTTTCAGGAGGCTTTGACAAACATTGTCCGCCACGCAGAGGCAACAGAGGTTAAGGTGTACTTGAGAAAGAAGGCCGACAGGCTCTTGCTCGAGGTGACGGATAACGGGAAAGGAATAAGAGAACATCATATCGCCTCCCCGAGATCTTTCGGGTTGATCGGCATGCGTGAAAGATGTTATTTTTTAGGAGGCGACGTTACTATAAGAGGACAGAGGGGTAAAGGTACCACGGTCGAGGCATGCATACCGCTTCCCGCAGAGAGAGGGAATAAATGATTAGAATACTCATCGCTGATGATCACGCCATCGTTCGGAAAGGATTGAGGCAGATTCTCTCAGAGACTTCTGATATAGTGATAGCTGACGAAGCAGGCAGCGGGCAGGAAGCTCTCGAGAAAGGCCTGGAAAATGATTACGACATCGTCGTGCTGGACATCTCCATGCCTGACAGAAACGGACTCGATATTTTAAAGCAATTGAAGGTTGAAAAACCCGGGCTCCCTGTACTCGTTTTGAGCATGCATCCTGAAGAACAGTATGCAATAAGAGCTCTAAGAGAAGGAGCATTTGGATACCTGACGAAAGAGAGCGCACCGGGTGAGCTCATCAGAGCAATACGCAAAATTTCCGAGGGCAGAAAATACGTCTCTTCCTCGCTGGCAGAGAAACTGGCCACCAGGCTAAAACCCGATGCAGATAAACCACCGCACGAGTCCCTATCCAACCGCGAATTTCAGGTGATGCTGCTTCTGGCAAATGGAAAAACCGTAAAAGAGGCCGCCGGGGAAATGCATCTGAGTGCAAAGACTGTGAGCACATACCGTGCCCGGATCATGGCAAAAATGAACATGAAGAACAATGCGGAACTGATTCGCTACGCCATAAAAAACGGGCTCGTTTGAGAAAGGAGATCTGAAGGATCGAAATCAATGGGAACTCAGAAACCTGATGCAGGTCATGTAAACAAGCACATTTTTTTATATTACATTCTCCTTGTTTTCACCTACGAGTCCCTGCTATTTCTCTATCTCCTTATCCTCAATCCCCTTTTTCCAAATCGACCGGCTCTTGCAGCGATATTTTTAGTGGCTATCCCGCCTCTTTTTGGCGGAGTCCTCACGGCCTCAACCCGGGTGATCGATCTGATTCTTTCGTCTGAAAGAACCGGCTTCTCTATATCAAAGATCGTAATGAGAATCACCCTACTTGCATTCTTTTTTATAGCTATGATACTGACGCTGACCACCCTCAGCTTTCCCCCGCCCGTTAAGAACCGGTGGATCCTCGCTCTCCTTCCCGTACTCATACTGGTCACAATCATATTGTGGAGGCTGTCCTCACGCATCGTTTCAGGTGCTCGAAGCAGCGCTGAGATTACCGGGAAAAATCCTTTCAAGAGTATCGTCTTCACTTCCACCCTGATCCTCCTGGTCGCTATCGCCTGGAGTCTCATCGCTCCGTCTGTTTTGAAAGACCGGACTCGAATGATCCTATTCGGCATCGATGGCGGAACCTGGAAGATAGTGGAGAGAATGATGAATCAGGGAGAGCTACCGAACATCTCCAGGATGGTGAGGGAGGGATGCAGCGGTCGCCTTGCAAGCATCAAGCCGTGCATATCGCCGGCGGTGTGGACCAGTATTTCTACCGGCTTTCTGCCCCAGTCCCATGGAATAACAAACTTCTACGGGACCCTCAATCAGGTGAAGAAGAAGGGCTTCTGGGAAATCCTTTCAGAGGAAGGCGAAAGGGTCGGGCTCCTCAGGTGGTTGATCACATGGCCTCCTGTCGAGGTTAACGGTTTCATCATCCCAAACTGGCTCGCGAGGGATTCCGAGTGCTATCCAAACACACTCAGCCACATCAAACGCAAAGGCGGTCAAAGCGGCATCCTCAAGGTAAGAGACGTCCTCCTGGATATCTCGTATGGGCTCACCATGGAGGCGGTGACAGAGGTCATTCACTACAAGGTGAGGAAGGCCATAACCGAACCCTCACCGATCGATCGCAACATAGCCATAGAGAAGATAGATGTCATAAGGAGGAGGGATTACTTCATTCGGCTCAAGCACCTGTTCGATATAGATTTTGGATCCTGTACCTTCGACAACGTCGACAACTTCTCCCATATCCTATGGAAATTCATGGAGCCGGAAAAATTCAATGATGTTCCTGCCGAGCTCGTGAATCGTTACGGCGGAGTGATAGAGGATCAGTATCGGGAAATTGACGAATGCATCGGGCATATCACCAGTACGGTCGATGATGACACTTACCTGATGGTGGTCTCAGACCACGGGTTTAAAGCTGCCGACACGATCAGGGTGCACCCCCCCAACCCCACAACCGCTGTACTGGATTACCTGCGGGTTCCCAAGGATCTCATCCGATTACTGGATTTAAAATTCGACAGGATGGTTCTTGGGGTGAAGAAAGGAAAGGGGTCGGTTGAGATCGCAAGGGATCTCAAGAGTCAGCTTCTCAGCGTAGTACTCGAGGGGGAGACAGAGCCGCTTTTAAAAGTTATCACTCTGAAGAAGGCATTTGATAAGTACCAGGCGGTGATTGTCATCCGTGCGCGGGAGGGGCTGACATATTCAAAGGACAGGACGGTCATTTTACCCACCGGCAGAAGACCGTTTCAGGATATATTCACCCCGAGACCGGGATATTCGGGGTTTCATGACCCCGATGACGGCCTGTTCATCCTCAGTGGGCCCGGAGTGAAGACGGGGGTCAAGGTGGAAGGGATATCCGTGCTTGACATTCAGCCTATCATCCTGCATCTCTTCGGGAAAGCCGTGCCATTGGACATCGATGGGAGGTTGCGGATGGATATTTTCGATGAGTCTGAGGTCTCCCCCCCTCGCTACATTCAAACATATGGGGAGAGGGCAGTTGTGGAACAGGAGGAAGTACCGTTGGGCGAAGAAGCGCTCGATAGGATGAAGGCCCTCGGGTATATCGAGTGAATCGGATGGTATAGAAAATTCGTTTTCCCGGGATTATATTCACTACTGCGAAAAACATTGAATTTAAAAGTTACGTTCAAAAACCCTGGAAAGGAGGCCCATATGGCAGAAATAATTCGCATTTACGGAAAAGACGGTTGACCCTACACTTCAAGGGCCCGTGAGGACTACGGAAAACAGGGTGAAGTAAAATATCTGAACGTGCAGAAAGACAGAAGTCTCCTCGAGGAGATGCTCAAATTCTCGAACAGAAGGAGAGAGGTGCCGGTAATCGTCATCGGCAGTGAGGTTAAGATAGGCCATGGAGGCACCTGAGGGGTCTGAACTCCTGGAGGCTCCAGGATGTAAGGAATGAACCCGATGAAAGGGGATGACAAACGAAGGACAGGCGGAAAAAAGCGCTCACGCAGTCTGACAGGAAGGGGATTGCTTATAGCCGCCTGTCTGGTTGCGTCTTTGGCGGCTTTTCTTTCCGGACTGTTCGACATCCAGAACTTCGATGTATGGTGGCATCTGAAAACGGGAGAGCTCATAGTCACGGAAGGTTCTATCCCGGATACGGATCCCTTCTCATACACAGCATACGGAAGGCCGTGGGTAACTCACGAGTGGCTGTCCGAAGTCATTTTTCACCTGATAGATGCAAATCTGGGAGCCGCCGGTCTCATCTATTTGAAAGCCGCCCTTCTCGCCGTTTCGGTCGGCCTCGTGCTGTCTCTCACTCTCAGAAGACGGGAGAGCGTCACTGTCTTACTTCTTTTCCCATTCTTCCTTTTCCCGATAGCGCTCAGACCCTTTGTCAGACCGCATATATTCACACTTTTTTTCACCTCGGTGTTGCTTCTGCTTCTGTATCGCTACCGGGAGGATGGAAACAGAAAGGCCCTCTATATCATACCGCCGGTGTTCCTTCTGTGGGCGAATCTCCACTCGGGTGTGACACTGGGGCTGATAATACTTACAACGTTTGCCCTCGGCTCTCTTGCCGCCAGGAGGCTGTCGAGACAAAGGCCGGCGCCGGGCAGGGGAATGAGGTTCAGACCGCTTGCGATGACGCTCGTGGCATCATTTCTAGCGAGCCTCGTGAACCCGAATCACCTGGAGGCACTCATCTACCCGTTTTTGCTCGCACGGAATCCACTGTTCACAAGGACAATCGCAGAACTAAAGGGCCCACTGAGTCCCGAGTACAGTATGGCATTCTGGCAGATAGGTTTTTTCGCTACCATAGCCATCACCGCGGCTGTCGCATGCTTCACCCGCCGCCATACGGATCTCGCATCCATATTCCCATTGCTGATCTACCTTTCGCTCTCCTTCTTCGCCCACCGTAACATCCCGACGTTCGCACTGATTGCACTGGCCTACTGCTGTGTGAGTCTCACAGCTAAAATGAAGCCGGCAAAGCCCGCTTCGGGTAAAGCCGGTCGCAGGGCACTTATCCCCCGCACGGCCGGGCCGGTTTTCTCTGTGATAGTCCCCGGTCTGACCGTCCTCCTCCTTCTCGTGAAGGGTACCTACATGGGGGATGGCGAATGGCGCACCCTCGGAACGGGCATCGAGGAGGAGAACTATCCGATAGGCGCCTACGAGTTTCTGGAGGAGGCCGGCCTTGACGGGAACATGGTCAACAAGATGGCCTTCGGAGGATACCTCATTTACAGAGGCTTCCCACGGAGAAAGGTTTTCATCGACGGACGCCTACTGCTTTACGGAGACAATTACAGCCGGACCTACCTCAATGCATACTATGGATCGATAGGAGTCGAAGAGCTCACCGGAAGATATGATACGGATTACTTCCTGCTCGACTATCCCAAGGAGGATGAGCCCAGAATGATACAGTACTACCTCTCGAGAAGCCCGGACTGGAAACTCGTCTACTGGGACGACAACTCCCTCGTTTATGTGAAGAACGATTCAACGCACAGCTCAATAATAGAGCGCTACGCTTACGAAGGCGTCGATCCCATATACAGGAAAGGGCAGCTTGTGAGCAGGCAGGTTGAAAAAAATCCCGAGATGTTCATAGAGGAGGTAGAGAGACAGCTCGCTATGCGACCTGAAACTGCCATATCGCGTGTCTTTCTGGGCACAGCTTATGAAAAGACAGGCAGGCTAAAGGAAGCGATCGCTGAATTCGAGCGGGTTCTTAGGAAGGACCCGGGCAGGAAAGACCTTCAGAACAAGCTCTTCATGCTCAGGATTAGAGAGGAATCATCTGGGGTGGAGAGGCAGGAGTCTTCCACAGAAAGCGCTCCAAGTGCTCTTGCCCGGGGCCTTAGATTTCTCTCGCAGGGGCAAAACGAGAAGGCAAGGGACGCATTGCTCAAAGCGACGAGAGAGGCCCCTGATGATGCGAATGCACATTACAACCTTGCCATCGCATATCGTAACCTCGGCGAGCGAAACCTAGCGCGGAAATCGCTCGAGCGGGCCATCTCGGTGAATCCCTCCCACACGGACGCATATAATGACCTGGGCATCATATACGGTCTGGAGGGGAGATATGAGACCGCCATTGGTTATTTCGAGGCCGCGCTCAAGGTGGATCCGAAAAAAGTATCAGTCCTCTACAACTTCGCAAAGATATACGAGATGGCAGGCGAAAGGGAGAAGGCACGAGAAAAACTCAGGGAGATCCTCGAGATAGATCCGGATCACAAAAAGGCAGCGAGGATGCTCGAGAAATTGAGCAGGGAGCCCCGGCCGGACCCGGCTGGTGACTGAGGTGTAGAATTGTATTGTAAGGACGCATATTTAATCATAAAGGGAAGGCAGTGTAATGGAAAAAGACATTGGTAAGAAAAAAGCCGCCTCTTCTGACACCGGTGAGGTAATGCCCGTACTTCCGCTCATGAGCACGGCGATATATCCTATGGGGGCCGTCGCACTCACCGTCGGGATTCCAAGAAATGTCAGGCTACTCGAGGACAACCCGGAAGAGGATTCCGTTGTGGCACTCGTACCGACACTCTCGAGCAACCCTGACCAGGTGGACGTGAGCGATCTGGCGGATGTTGGCGTTGCCTGCCGGATAATCGACAGGTCTCACCTGCCAGGTGGAAGCATACAGGTAACATTTCAGGGAATCGACAGGATTACCGTCGATGAGATCCGGAGACGAAAACCTTACATCGTTGCGAGGGTCTCGAAACCCGTCGAGAGAAGAAGGGACAGAGCGAAAGAAGCAGCCCTTGCCGGTGAAATCACAAAACTCATGGAAGAGCTTGTCAGTAAGGATAGAAGATACGGGCCAGAGCTCATCCACATCGTGAAAATGAACAGGAGGAATCCGGGAAATTTTGCTGACCTGGTCGCCGCGCACCTGCAGATCGACCTAGACCTCAAGAAAGAGCTAATGAGCACAATTCCCACCGAGAAAAGACTGGACATGATCGGTCGATTCATAAAGGATGAACTCACGAGGATCTCATTCATAAGGGAGATAGATATCAAAGCTGATGAACACCACGAAGAAGCCAGGCGAAAGAGGATCCTTACGGAACGTCTGTGGGCTATAAAGAGGGAGCTCGGAGAGGACCAGCCCCAGGAAGTAATGGCCCAGAAGATCAGGGAAGAGATGCAGAGCCTCACCCTCCCGCAGGAGGTGAAGACGATTCTCGACTGGGAGCTCGGCAGACTCAAGCTGCTTCCCATCACCTCTCATGATTTCAGGAGTGTCTGCAACTACATCGAATGGCTGCTCAGCATACCGTGGACCAGAGATGCCCCGGAGCCCATCGATCTTAAAAGAATCGAGAAGATACTTAAGAAGGAGTATCATGGCTTGTTCAACGTGAAGGAAAGGATACTGGAATCGCTCTCCCCGCTTGCTCTCGACCCTCAGCTGACTCCACCGGTCATTTGCATAGTCGGTCCCCCGGCAACGGGAAAGACCTCGATCGGAAGGTCCCTGGCCGATGCCCTCAGCAGGAAGTTCGCCCATTTCAGCGTTGCAGGCTGCAGGGATGAGAGAGACATCAAAGGCATCAGAAGAGGACTGATTGGAGAATCTCCCGGAATGGTAGTGCGCGCCCTCAAGAATGCGGGCACACACAATCTGTTGATGGTGATCGAGGACATCGATGAAATGAGCGAGGAAGACACTAAGGGGAATCCGATAGACGCACTCGTCGAGCTATTCGATCCGGGGCGCAACTGCAGGTTCATGGACACATATCTCAACGTACCCCTCGATTTGTCCCGGCTTTTCTTCGTCACAACCGCCAAGGTCCTTTGGGATATCCCGGACATACTGAGAGACTACGTGAAATTAATCAATCTCTCTGGTTACACTGAGCGGGAGAAGATACAGATTGCCAGGAGGTTCATAATTCCAAGGGAGCTATCAAGAGCGGGGCTTGACAGGAAGATGATGAAGTTCGAATCCTCCGCCATAAGAAAGATAATACGGGAGTACACGGACGAGGGCGGCCTGAGGCAGCTCAGCAGAACCATTGAGCTGGTAGCAACCAGGTGCGCCCACGAGAGGGCCATGGGGAGAAGAAAGAAGTGGCGGATAGATCCGAAGCGCGTTGTCAAACTCATCGGTCCGCCGAGATACCTGGGCAAGAAGAGCCGCAAGAGATACCAGGTAGGAGTCGCCACAGGCCTTGCCTGGACTGCGAGCGGGGGCGATCTCCTCACCATAGAGGCCCTCAGGATGCCGGGCAGTGGCGAACTGATACTCACGGGACAGCTCGGCGACATAATGAAGGAATCAGTACAGGCCGCGCACAGCTATATAAAATCCAAGGCCTCAGGGTTTGGAATCGAGAGCTCCGTTTTCGAGAACTTCGACATACACATACACTTCCCGGAAGGTGCGATACCAAAAGACGGTCCCTCTGCAGGTGTGAGCATCGCTGCCGTGATCGCTTCCGTTCTGGGTAACATACCTGTCAGGTCCAACATAGCAATGACCGGGGAAGTGACCTTGAGCGGCAAGGTAATAGGTGTGGGCGGCCTGACCGAGAAACTGATGGCCGCCTACAGGGCGGGTATCAGAACGGTGATATTCCCAAAGGAGAACGAAGCCGATATCGAGGACGTGCCCCAGGAGATCATTGCCAGGACGAACCTCATCCAGGTGAGCAGGATAGACGAGGTCCTGGCTAATGCACTAGTCTTGAGGAAGAGAGGGAAGAGGCGATGATTAAACATATAAAATGTCTTCCAATTTTTATCATAACATATAATCTCACCGATTCTTGGAAGTAAAAATTTCTCCCCCGAAAATGCCGCATTCGACTATCCCCTTGATTTAAAACCAGTTCGGACAGTTTAATAACTGGCACGTTTCTTATACTGCGTTTAGTGTGGATCGATATGTCTGGTAATTTAAGGTAGTGCGAACAGTGAGTATGTTGTAAGACCCCCGCAAACAGTGTGCCCCGATGCCTTATCTGTTCTTTAAAAAAGACGGTAGAGGAGACTCATCCTGGGAGAAGGTAGAAATCCATTCAGAGCTGAGTGACAGTGTGAGTAACAAGCGCAGTATTCGGCTCAAGAAGGTCTTGAGAGAAGGCAGAGGCGAGGAGGAGTATGGGAAATTATGGCAGCTAGTGTTAGTGCCATACACCGAGGGGCCAAAGAAGCGCTTCGCTTTGATCGGCAGCGGAGTCTTTCGTGTGAATGGTAAGAGGATAAGGGCAGGTATCAGAGTCTTGAAGCATAAAGACGATATAATGATAGGGAGGAGTCACGTTTACTATTCAGCGCAGAGCCTGGTTCGTGCCGAGCCGTTCAGGCCCCGGGAACAGGGCTCCCGGCGCATATCATGCCCGGTATGCGGGGATGCGATTGAAGAAGGGCAGACTATAGTCCGCTGCCCCCAATGCCAGATACTTTACCATCAGCAGGAGGACAGAGCATGCTGGTCATCGATCCCTGAATGTGCAACATACGGGTGCGGCTGTTTAACACAACTCTACGACCAGAAGCTATGGATCCCCGGATGAGTGACTTAATGATTTTCCAGAGATCTCATAGAGACGGGAGTGTATACCGTGTCTGATAAACGATTCGAACGCCTTTCGCAGATACCATGGTTCAGTCGTGAGTCCCTCGCATCGAAGTCGGCCATAGTAATTGGATCGGGGGCACTTGGAAACTGGCTGCTCCCGCACCTTGTACTGAATGGGATCGGTTGCGTGCTCATCGTCGATAAAGATGTGATCGAGGAGAGCAACCTCCCCCGCAGCCCCCTTTTCACACAAGGCGATATTGGAGAACCAAAAGCGAGGGTCGCTGCAAGGAAACTTCGATCACTCGACCCGGAGGTCTCTGTCCACTCGATCGTAGGGGATGTGCAGTGGGACGTGGGCCTTGCGAATTTCAAGTACGCAGATGTCGTGTGTGGTGCCGTCGATTCTCGACTGGCACGGCTTCGCATCAACCATAAAGCCTGGGTCACGAATACACCCTTCATCGATGGCGGAATAGACGGCCCCAGCCTCACCGGCCGGATACGCACTTTCATCCCTCGGAAGGGGGCCTGCCTTGAATGCTCGATGTATCCGCAGGATTACGAACTGCTGGAAAGGGAATACCCCTGCACTGACGATGCCGGCACGGGTGCTCCAACGATGAGCACCATCGCCGCAGTTACTTCCTCACTGGAAGTGAATGAGGCACTCAAGCTGCTCTTGGGCATGGAAGACAGGCTTCGCGCCGGCTGTGAACTTCGCTGGGACCTGATGCACAATACCTTCATAGAAACGCAGATACCCAGGCGGAGCGGATGCTACTTTGATCACGACTCACTAATCGGGGAGACGATTGTTCTCACAAAGCCTGTCGATCGGCTCACTCTGTCAGAAGTTTTCGAGCTGGCCGCAGAAGAGCTGGGAGCTGAAGCGACTCTGGAGTTCTCCAGGGATATCGTGACTGCCCTCGTGTGCGAGAACTGCGGGGACTGTAAGAAGACCCTTCGTGTTCTCGGGAAGATCAGCCGGCAGGAAACCGAATGCCGCTGTTTCGGACGCCTCCACCCGCTCACATACGTCCACTCCCTTACCCGCGGTGACCTGGAAGTGCTTCCTTATCTCAACTTGAGTCTCAGTGAAATCGGCATCCCGTCAGGAGATATCATATCCGCCCACAGCCTGGGCTCCTCAGAGGAGATATTCATCGAGTTTGTGGGAGCACTGACGAAAAATGGCGGGAGGTGAATATGAACCTCATACGACAAGCACGTCTAAGTCATGAATTCGAACGTCTCCTGAGGTTGCATGATAAGAGCTCACTTTTCGATATCATCGCAACGAAAGGCGAGCCACCGGAAAGATATCTTCTTTCCTTTAATCTAAAAAGCCTCGTCAGGAACGAGGCGGGAAAGGTTCTTGTATATGATGCGGCCCACATCCTTGAAGTCTACTGCCCTTGCGGCTATCCGGGTGACGGCCCGAGAATCCTCTACCTCCAGCCACAGGAAATCTTTCACCCGAATATTCTCTGGCCTCTCATCTGCCTGAACAGGTGGGTCCCGAGCATGTTTCTGGATGAGATAGCGCTCAGGATCGCTTCCGTGATCTCGTATCGAACCTTCACGATGGATGAGAAGGAGTCACTCAACAAGGATGCCTGTGCCTGGGCCCGCTCTCATCAGGAAAGATTCCCGATCGATAGGCGCTCCATAATAGACGATGGGCACTCGAAGATCGAGGTGTGGTAAGATGAATGGGATAGAAGTCCACTTAGATGATGCATGGATATGCTTCACGCTGACACTCGAGAATAAGTTGAAAGCAGGCCTCTCTCGCTTCGAAAGGATGCTGTCGAAACATTTAAAACTCCCCTTCGTGAAGTTCGGTCTCGTGGATGAAGGGCAAGCCTTGGCCCTTCTTGCGCAGGTTCCAAGAGAGAGGCATCACATGCGGCGGTTTCCCGAAATCCATGAGAGTTTTCTGGGAGGCTCACTCTGGTACAGATCACTCAGCCTTAGCGCAGGCCATCGTGATGCGGCAAGGCAAAATCGAGTCAGGCCTTACAGGAAGCAGCCATCTCCTATTTTAAAAGAAGCAGAGAGGATGCTGATCTCGACTTGTGAGGATAATTCCTGGCAGCTTTCCGAAAACAAGCCGAGGAACTTCTGTGTCAGATTGTCGGCAAATGGCCGCTACAGCAGCATTCCGATAGAGATTCGATTTGCCGGCGAGACGGTGAGCTTCAGGCTTGTACTTCTCGATACATGTGGAGCCTCGATCGAGTCATCAAGGGCTCTTAGGCTCTGGATGATGAGGATCAACGGTGTACTGAATTACGCCAGAGTCGGACTCTCCCAGAAAAGGGTGGTATCTCAGGTGAAGGTTCCAATTCGGGATCTGAGTGCGATCGAGTGCAGGGAAGCCATCTCGGCTCTCGTGACTTCCCACTCGGGGCTTTCTTCGGAGGCTCGAGCACTCACTTATCCCGATGTGGCTGTCACTTATCTGGAGGAGACGGCCAGAAGTTTAACTCCCTACGTCCCGTAAAAGGAGGTGATGTTCATGGGAAGCAGCACGGTGTGCATCAAAGTGAAGGATGCAAGCGGCCAGGTCCAGCGGCGGGCATCCGTTCCACGGGAAGCCAATGTGAGCGAGCTCGTCGAGCAGCTGGTGCCGCAGCTCAACCTTCCGTCCAACGACCTGGACGGCCGTCCCGTATCCTACCATTTGCGTAACGAGCGGACCGGCCAGGAACTCTCCGGCACTCAAACCGTCAGCGATGCCGCCCTTCGAGAAGATGACACGCTGAGGCTTATGCCGGAGATAACTCCTGGCAGAGGCAGGTAAATGGCACTTTAGCTATGTGCACTTGAAGGAATGGGCGGGATGCCCTGTCGGGGAATCAGATGAAATGTTTACACGCCGACTTTCATCGAATGTTCCCGGTAAGGGGACTGATCGGGCGGGGCATCCCTGTTTTACCCGAGAGGTGGTTATGTTCTTCGATTTTATACTGCATCTCTATTGCTCCAGGGGACAGTTTTCCCACCGCGTAAGGCTTACACAGGCCGATTTCGAACCATTCATAAGAGATTCCATTTTTTCAGGACTCAGGATGGGAAAACTCGCTCAAGATGAAGAGTATCACACGCAGATCATACCAATCCTGCCACCGGGCAAGATCACAGCATTGGAAGAGTCATCATTTCAACCAGAATCAACAAGGGAAGAAATACTGGGATTTGAGATAGTAATTGAAAACCACACGAATCTTTTCAAGAAAAGGTATCTCATAGCGAATTTCAGATATAGAGCCCTCCAAAAAGCACTCACCATCTCACCCTGCAGAGGATCTCTCTCCACCTGCGGTTTGCTCGAATTTGCCATTGAGGCCTCCCCGGGGCAGGATGATGACACAGAGAGACAGAAAAAGTCGACTACAAATGGAAGCGGCGTAGTTATTAAGGGGTCGAATCTCCCGATGATGCGATTCGAGAAAAAACCGCTGTCCCATGTAACGACCCCAGATGAGAAAGAAGAGGGAGTCAAATTCCAAGGGGAATTCGCTCGGGTTTGCGATTTCCCGATCTATGTGAGAGGCTCTCTTCTCTCACGAATCAGAAGGATTTCCCGGGCTAATCTTGACAGGGAAACAGCCGGCTTTCTCATCGGGAACGTTTTCCAGGACGAAGGGACTCCCGAGATCTACGCGGTTATAGATGATCAGATCGAAGCGAAGCACACGGAGGCAAACCTGGTAAGCGTGACGATAAACTCGAGAACGTGGATGGCCTTCTGGGATGATGTAAAATCGCGTGGAGTAGATTTGCAACTTCTGGGCTGGTGGCATTCTCACCCCTTCAGGATCCTTTGCCGGGTGGGAATAGAACGAGCGCACGGTTCCAGTAGCGCTTCCGATGGGAGCGGAGATCTTTATCACCGGGACACCTGTATGATCAAGATGGGTGCAGGCGAGGTCGATCCCAAGGCACGATGGACCGATTCGAATGCCTTTCTCTCATCGAGTGATATGTTCATTCACAACTCTTTTTTTTCATGGCCATATCAAATCGCTCTCGTAGTCGATCCAAGAAAAGGCCCTGAATCCGATATAAGAGTGTGGGGATGGCGTGATGGGATGGTCACTTCACGAAGGGCATTTGTAATTTTAGAGGAGGTTGGAACATGAAAGCCGCCGATTTCGTGGAGGGTTTGGAATCTTCCCTTACATCCTTCCTGAAGGAACCGACAGCGGAAAAAAAACAAATCATCCTGCAGCAGATCGGAAGATGCAACCATCTTCCACTGCACATGGCTCTCGAAGAACGTCTTTTGGATAAGTGTGCAGATGTCTCGAAGGTACAGAAATCTATGGAAAAACTGAAAAAAACCATTGACACACTGACCTGCCCACCCTGCTATCAGGGTATCCTGGTGGATTTTCAGAAGAATGGAAACTCCGATAGGGCAGTTGTTAGCATGGGAAATGCCGGAAAGATAGAAACGGCCATTTCTCCTGAGGTGGAAAAATCAGATCTCCACGTTGGGGACGTTGTGGTGCTTAACAACGATTCGACCTGCGTGCTCGGGAGTCGTGGTCTGTATAACCGTGGAGAGGTGGCGGAGCTGGACAGGATGCTGGGGGACGGGAGACTGGTTTTGATCGATCGCGGCAGTGAGCCGGTTATAGTGAATCCCGCCGAACCGCTTCGTGGAGTCTCCGTCAGTGCCGGCAGCAAGATACGATTCGATCGCCATGCAGCACTTGCTTTCGAAGTCATAGAGGAGCGCGAATTCGATGCGTTCTTCGACCTGATGACCGAAGTTACCTTCGATGATGTCGGCGGATGTGAGGAGCAGATCGATCGCATCAAGCAAGCACTCTTCTGGCCACTTTTGTATCCGGAAAAATATGCGCGGTATCCAATCGAAGCGCCCAGTGGCGTTCTTCTGTCCGGGCCGCCCGGATGCGGAAAGACATTGATGGCGAAGGCGACCATATGCGAGCTTCTGAAATTCTATTGTGAGAGGAATCCTGAAAGAGAGGTGGATCCCCGGCGTCACTTCATATACGTAAAGGGGCCGGAGATTTTGTCGATGTGGGTCGGTGAGAGTGAGAGGGCGATCAGGGACATCTTTCGCAAAGCCGATGACATTTCACGATCCACAGGGCTCGTTGTGATCATTTTCTGGGATGAGATAGAATCGATAGTTCCCGTCAGGGGCTCGCGCATCTCCTCGTCCATCGATGGCACCGTAGTTCCCGCCTTCCTCTCCGAGATGGATGGCCTGGAGGAGCGCAAAGGCAAGGTCATCCTCATGGCCGCCACTAACAGGCCGGATATGATTGATCCGGCGGTCCTGAGACGCGGTAGGATGGACGTTACTATCGAAATCCCCCGCCCAAACCGTCAGTCGGCGCGAGACATTCTGAATATCTATCTCTCGCCGGACCTTCCCTACCAGATGGAGGAAGGGGAAGATGGGGAGGCGAAAGCCGCCGAGCTTGTCGAAGCCGCCGTCTCATACATCTATCGCCAGAGCGAGGGGGAGAGCTCTCTTGCAACCATCATGCTCCGGGATGGATCACGCCGGAGCATACGGCCTTCCCAGCTTTTCAGCGGGGCGGTAGCAAGGAACATTGTTCAAAGGAGTGCACTGTGCGCTCTGCGTCAGGAACTGGAGATGGAGACCTTGCTGAGACCTCCGCCTAAGCCGGCCACAGCCTCGATGATAAAAGGATTCTCGAGGCCACGAAAGATTTCCACCGGGATCAGCGCCGACATCCTTCTGAGGGCTATCGATCAGGAATTCACCGAGCTCGTTAAACTCCTTACACCTCGTAATATCAAAAACTACATCAATCTTCCGGATGAGGCCGATGTGGTAGCCGTTGAGCCGGCCTCTCCGGGGATTTCATCGCATAGATATATGCGTCATTGAGCCTGGGAAAGAGGTGATCATGAAAAAGAAGTTATTGCCGAAACTGGCTGGTATCGAGACCGAGTATGCAATAATCATGCGAGAAAGCGAAAAAGTTTACCGTTTTGGGAATGCCTCATCCCGGGCAACGAAGCTTGTGTTGAACCATTGCGAGGCTTTTCCCGGCGGTTACAGATGGGGTTGTGACTTCCTATCAAACGGCGGGAGGCTTTATCATGACCACTGTCACGTTGAGTACTCGACACCAGAATCTCTTTCTGCAAGACAGCTCGTCGCCGCTGTTAAAGCCGGCGATTCGGTAGTGAACAGGGCGAGGGTCAGGGCGAATGAATCTCTGCCCAAGGAGGAGAAGATACTTATCTTCGCCAACAACAGCGATGGATTCGGTAACAGTTACGCCGGTCATCTGAACTTACTCCTCTCGCGCGAAGCATTCGATCATCTCTTCAAGAAACGACCGCATGCCCTTTATATGTACTGGGTGCCTTACCTTGTGAGTGCGCAGGTTTACACCGGAGCCGGAAAGGTCGGCTCCGAGAACTGTGATACGGCTGTGAGGTTTCAGATATCCCAGCGTGCTGATTTCATAGAAACCGCCGCCATAGGCGAACAAACGACAATCTGCAGGCCGATCATAAACTCACGGGACGAGGCTCTCGCGGATCGCGACCGGTTTGCCAGGCTTCACATCATAACTTTTGATACAAACATGGCGGAGTATGCACTGTGGCTAAAAGTAGGCACGGCTCAGCTTGTGCTGGGGATGCTCGAGGCTAATTACAGTATTGTAAATCTCACTCTAAGAGATCCCGTCACCAGCATGAAAGTGATCTCCCGCGATCCTAGCCTGAAGAAGAAGGTCCGCCTCGAAGACGGCAGGATGTTATCCGCCCTCGACATACAGGAACAGATCCTGCTTGCGGCCTCGAGATTCGTCGAGAAGGGCTATGCTGGGGAAGTCGTTCCCGAGGCGGCTGACATTATAGAGTCATGGACAGATACGCTCGTGAAATTGAGAAACAACACAGGTGAGCTTTTCGGCAGCATAGATTGGATCACGAAGCTTTCGCTCCTTTCGCTCTATAGAAGGAAAAAGGGATTGTCCTGGAATCACCCGTCAATGAAGGAACTCGATCACCAGTACCACAACATAGATCCAGAAACAGGGCTTTATTTCACCGGCCTCCTGAACGGGAATCTCGTAAGAAGGGTGACATCTGACGATGAGATTCGCTTCATGGAGGACAATGCTCCTGAGAACACGCGGGCATACTTTCGGGCACAGTGTCTTAATCGATTCGCCGACCATATAATCGGCGTGAACTGGAATACTATTAGATTCAGCCGGAATGACGGCTATTTCAGTCCTATAACCGCAAGTCTGTGCCTCGATGATCCCCTTGGATTCACGAAGGAGGAGGTCGATACACTCCTTTGCAGAGTGTCATCAGTCACTGATCTTTTTGACCTCTCAATAAGCGAGATAGAAGACCGCACTAGTGCTACGACTTACTTTTTCCTCACTTGATGAGGATCCGAGTGGTCCAGTTCGAAACTTCGGTGACGCAATGGAACTGAGCAGGAGGTAAGCAACATGGGTGGAAGAAGAGATTCAAAGACAAGGAAGCATCATCCTGTGTCGTGCCAGCTTGAGAAAAGTCCCGAGACCCTCCCCGGGAAATCGAATTCTCGTTTGGCGGAGCTGTCCAGAAATGCAGACGAGAGAATAAAGGCTGCAGAGGAAGCCATCGAAAGGGTTCTCTCGGGTGATTCACTAAGGTTTTTGCAGTCGTTCGTGCAGGAAGGTGGGGAGTAAAAGCTCATGCCACCCACTCCACCCGAAGGCTTCATCCTGGGCCTTGAGACCGAATTCGCCATCGCCTGTTTCGAAGCGGAGGACAGCTACAGAGCACGAAGTGATGCAGTGAGGCACATGCTGACAACGATCATTAATAAATACCCCAATCTCCCGGACGGCAGAGGCGCACCCGGAGCTTATTTGTCCAACGGGTGCAACATCTACGTCGACAATGGTCTTCACCTGGAATTCTCTACTGCCGAGACAGCCAATCCATACGACGCTGTCGCCTGTGATAAAGCCGGTGAAAGAATCTTATCGGAGGCAGCCCGCAGCCTGGACGACCGGAGAGTGCACATATTCAAGAACAACATCGACTACCAGGTCGATACGACCTACGGTTGCCACGAGAACTACCTGATTTCGAAGGATCTCGATCTCGGAGTCATACAGTCCGAGCTTGTGCCCTTTCTCGTCACGCGTCAGATATATGCGGGAGCAGGTAGGATATCTACCAGCTCGAGGAGCCGGGGATTCGAGCTCTCGCAGCGGGCTGCATTCATCAGGTATGAGATGACAGAGGAAACCACAAGAAACCGTGGGATCGTAAACACTAAGAATGAGGACCTCACTGGTGAGAGGTATCAGAGGCTTCATCTCATCATCGGGGATAGCCTCATGTCCCAGCTGGGGACTTTTCTGAAAATAGGAACCACGGCCCTTCTCCTGAGGCTCCTCGACTGCGGAGTATCTCTGGGAAAGAGTTTAACGCTGGCAAAGCCGCTGAAATCGCTCATGGAAATAAGCCGTGATCCCGCTTGCAAAAGACGGGTGGCTCTGATGGACGGGAGATCACTAACAGCAGTGGAGATACAGCGTCACTATCTCAAAGAAGCCGAAAAGTTCCTGAATTATAAAGATGCTCCACCCTGGGCCGGGGATGTGATCGGAAAATGGAGGCTGGTCCTCGATCTCATCGAAAATGATAAATCGGCCTTGACCACAATGCTTGACAGCTACATTAAGTTATCATACTACAGCAGATTTTTAGAAAAGCGTGGACTCGCCTGGGAGGATCTCCGTTTGACTCAGTCGGCCCAAAAGAGCAGAAAAAGACACGATCCTCAGGAAATTAAAAAAACGATTCAGCAACTCATGGAGCTCGATATCAGGTACCACGATATCGATCAGAACTGTGGCCTCTTTTATATTCTGGATAAGGCTGGGCTCCTCAGACATCACGTCGTTTCAAAGGAGGCGATCGCCAGGTCGATAACAAATGCCCCGGGGGGGACCAGGGCTTCTGCTCGCGGTAAGACGATCGCCTCGCTCGCCGGTAACGATCTGAAGGGAATCGCCTCATGGAACGGAATCTGGGTTCCGGAGGATAGGAAATACTTCTGCCTGAACAATCCCTTTGCACAGGATGTGGATGTGTGTGATACTTCGAAAATCCCGCTGTCCAAAACGCCATCACCGGCTGTCATGAGGTTTCTTTCGGAGCTCGGACACAGGTACCTCTAAGTTAATCTCCTGAAGGTCACCCAAGACCGCCGGACCCAAGAAAGGGTTCCGGATTTTAATGATACAGGGTGCGATACGTTAAACCGAAAAACCTCCTGAAGGTTGCATAAGTATCCATTCCCCTGCTAACCTCATTCAAGTTGCTCAAAGGCTGTTTCGGGGATTGATCCTTCAAGATTTCCACCACTTCTGACAGGATCCTCCTGGCTCTTGACTCCTTCTTCAGCCAGGCGATGAGGTAGTTGTAGCAATCGCTTGCGCAATCCTCAGGTATTCTCACTCCGTGTTTTCTCACCAACCAGCTTTTAAACTCCTTCAAACCAGCGTCTATTATTTTCTGCCATCGCTCCTCCCAGTCCGGCGATGACGCGTCCTTGAGCACCATGAAAGCCTTCCGAAACATTTCCTTCGCGATGGCAGCGATCTTCATCACCGCCTGCCAGTCTTCCATCCTCCATCCCATCTTAATGTCATTATAGTTTTCTTTGATGTCTCCGGGAAGATCAACCAGACGTATCGTATCCGACCGTCCGAATAACAGGGTGTTGATGACCACGTTCTTCAGCTGACGTACATTCCCTGGCCAGGAGTATGCAGCCATAGCGACTAAGGCCTCGGCCTCCCAGATGATTGTGTTTGTGAGGTTGCGCTTCTCCAGAAACTTCTTGGTGAAATAGTAGACAAGATGGGGAATGACATCCCTCCTCTCCATGAGTGATGGAATGCGCAATATGGCACCACTGATGCGGTACCAGAAATCCTCTCTAAAGCTGAGATCTCTTCGCGCATCGGCATCGGAGATGTCCTGATTCGTGGCAAAGACAATCTTCGGTGCCGCCACTATCGGCCTCCATCCCAGCGGTTCAATTTCACCTCCATCAATGGCGCGTAAGAGGATCTTTTGAACCTCCGGCAACAGGTTGCCGATTTCGTCTAAAAAGAGGACCCCTGTCTCTCTCGCCTTCACAAGTACCCAGCCCTTCGATGTCCGCCTCCATTCATAGCCGCATGCTTCGAGGAAGTCGCCCCTCTCACCCATGTCATGTATGCTCAGATACCCGGGCACGCGTCCAAAGAGCCTGCTTATCTGAATGTTCGGATCACCTCCAAATTTCCCGGCATTGCATGAGACGAAGGGGATATCCCATGCCCCGTTCAAGGTAGCACACCTGCTCGTTCTCCATATCTCATACACAAAACGGGCGAACCGTTCTTTCCCCGACCCTGTCCCCCCGAGTAGAAGCAGTGTCGTTTCCGGGAGCGGGTCGCTTCCGATTATCCTGGCTATCCTGATTGCTTCGTTGAGCTCGCCCAGTGTCAGGATCCCTTCAAACGGGAGCACGAATCTTCTGCCCTGCTTCATGTACTCGGTCTCATGCTTATGGACAGCTCGCTTCGCCTTACTCAACACCGTGAACTCCCTCCTGAAATCAGCGACCTCGTCTTTGGGGCCGGCGATTTTTTTCAGTTGCTTTACGTTGATCAGCATGACAATATTATGGCCCCGCGAAGTAGTAATCCTCACCTCGTTGATGCCGCTCTTAAGTTTCTGGATCACATATCTCCCACCCGTATCCGCATTCAGAATGGAAGATTTTCCATCGGGTCCAACGTGGCAAACCTCTACTATACTCCCGAGTAGCGGCTTCGGCTCTATGCGTATAGACAGTTCCATTGCTCTGGTACCTTCCCGGATCTCCCACAACACGTTTGCACTTGTGAAATCGTCCGGGTAATTCTTCCTGGATGGTATGTGATCCCCGGAATGTCCGGTCCGCATACGCGGCGAAGTGGTTTGAGGAGGTTGTGGACTCGCCGGTCGGACTGCGGTTCCGTCTGATTCGATCCACAATCCTGTGGGAGTTGCGTAGATATTAAGATTCAAAGTTGTCCCCGATTCGTAGACCTGAGCCAGCTTCATAATACTACCTCTCTTTTGATTTTACTATCTTACCTTAATTGAGCTGTTCGAGATCATCCCTGATTGCACTGGCCAGCTCAACCGTGCAATCTTCGTAAAAGAGACATACAAACCCCTCCCCTGAAGTCTGCTTTTGTTAGAAAGGATCGTTACGGTAGGTTGTCACCCATCCATATCGTGACCTGAAGAATACTGAAACTTACGGCGAACCACCTCCCTGTGGTTACACGCCGACTTGTTAGAACTTGATGGATGGTGATGATTGAGAGATGACACCACCTGCGATTTAATTTTCGACATTATAGCATATGTCACCCATACATGTCAAATGTATTAAGCAACTTTTTTTCAGCAGTCACATCATGGAACATAGAACAAGTTTTCAGAGACTTCCAGAGGTTTGCCGAAAGGTAGGCCAGACAGTGTAAGATGTGACGGTAATTCAGAATGGTCTGATGTCCAGTTCACCCACATCTGCCTGGGTGGCGAAAAGGATCGTCTTTGCCACTTCCTCGGGCTTTAAAAATCCCCTCCTCTCATCAGAAATCCCATCCCATATGTCGGTATCAACAGCGCCTGGATAGATCACGGTTACTCTGATACCCAACTCCCTCCCCTCAAGCGCGAGCACCCTCGAAAGGCCAACCACACCGAATTTGGAAGCACAATAGGCGGAGCTCCCATCAAAAGCCTGCTTCCCGGCCGTCGATGATATGTTTATGATGATGCCTCCTTCACCACATGACATTAACTCGAAAGCCTTCCGTGAGACGAGGAAGACCCCTCTTAGATTCACACTCACTACCTCATCGAAGACCTCAGGGGATGTGTCTGTAAATGGCATGCATCTGAATATGCCCGCATTGTTCACCACCACGTCCAACCTGCCGAATTCTTCCCAGACCACACTGAAGAGCTCCTCAACACTCTTCTCAGCCGAGACATCACACCTGACCGCACGCGCGCCTACTTCATCTGCCACTTCACGAAGTTTCTCCTCATTTCGTGCACAGAGTATCAGCCTGGCACCCTCGCCTGCGAACAATCTAGCAGTCTCCGCACCAATACCCCTGCTTGCTCCCGTGATCAACACTACCCTGTCCTTCAGGCTATTCACGCTTCATCACCATTGCGATGAGTTTTCTCATGTACTGTTTTCCATGCATCGGGCCCTGGAATTCGAAGGTTCTCTCGGAGATTGTGACAAGCGGACTGAACAGCTCCTTCAACTCCTCGGGTTCATAAAGCGCCACTGACATCCCGGCAGCCGGGTCCGTTGCGACGTATCCTTCTTCTTCGAGAAGAGGACCGTAATATCCATCCTGCCTTAGGAAAGCATAGAGTAGGTGATAGCCTCCCCTTCTTAAAAATCTCACGATACCGGATGCGTATCTTTTCAGTATATCCCTTTCGATGATATTATCAAGGCTCGTGATGTTCATTATGACATCGAAACCGCCCTCACGCAGGGGAAGAGGATTTTCCATATCACAGAGGATAAGAGACACCTGATCCCGGTAGCCTCTCGATTCGGCGCCCGTCCTGAACTCAAGAAGGGCCTGCCGTGAGAAATCGCAACCAACCACGGTCATACCTGTCTCGAGGAAAGAGTAGCTGTTTCTTCCCCTGCCGCAGCCGACATCAAGGAGACTTCCATTGAAGCCGAAGCCGTCTTCTATCAGAACCTTTCTGAAGAAGGGGAAGCAGGCCGCCTCGCTTTCCGTGTATGTTGAGTGTATCCCCCTTATCTCACCGTATTCTTTTTCCCAGGATTCTCTCCGTGAAATCATCAGGCGCGGGCTCCGTCCTCGGAAGTCTGTGTCATGACCTCCCTATCAGCTTGAGAAACTCATTCCTCGTTTTATCACTGTCCCTGAACGCCCCGATCAGAGCGCTTGTTATCGCCTGCGTGCCCTGCTTTTCGACACCCCTCATCATCATGCAAAGATGAGCGGCTTCCATAACCACGGCGACTCCCAATGGCTGTAGCACCTCGACGATTGCATCTGCAATCTGCTGTGTCAGCCTCTCCTGAAGCTGTAACCTGCGGCTGAACATATCCACGATCCTCGGCAGCTTACTGAGACCGAGTATGCTGCCGGTTGGCAGATACCCGATGTGACACTTCCCGTAGAATGGTAGAAGATGGTGTTCACACAGGCTGAAAAACTCGATGTCTTTCACCACAATCATATCATCCACGTCTTCGGAGAAGATGGCGCCATTGATTATCTCGTGCAGGTCGAGCCTGTATCCCTCGGTGAGGAATGCGATCATCTCCTCCACCCTCTGAGGCGTTTTCAACAATCCCTCTCGTTTTGGATTCTCCCCTATCTCGACCAGCATCTCTTTCACCAATTCACTGATACTCATCTTCAGCTCTCTCCATATTTTAACCACGGTCACCGGCTTCAATGCCCATTGTAAGATACATCATGATCTCTCCCGGCGAAAGTGAAAGACACCACGTGATACAGGAGAAGGATGATCATATAAGCGCTTGCGACGTATATAGTAAACACAAAATAGTATGAAGGTCGATTCAGCACAAGTGCCATGCTCATGGCAAGGAGATGGCTTCCAAGCCCCAGGGGGCCGCATGCTCTGAGAAAACCCACATTGCCGTACCAGGATCTTTTGTCCTTTTCTCTTACACCAGCTATCTTCAAAGAAATCCCATCCAGGAGGGCGATGATGATATCCTGCCAACCGT
Organism: Candidatus Glassiibacteriota bacterium; assembly: GCA_046760905.1. Taxonomy (GTDB): domain Bacteria; phylum Gemmatimonadota; class CAZMKB01; order CAZMKB01; family CAZMKB01; genus JBHIFB01. The sequence continues at coordinate 33,628 of JBHIFB010000015.1, forward strand.
AGGCGAGCCGATAGAAGGCCCTAAGAAAGGCCAGAATGCCCTTTTTGTCTTCATCGTATGGATATACCACTTCACTGCGTGATTCCTGCAATATACCGCAACCGCTGCCACTGATTATGTTCCTGTAATAGACGTTGTAGTAGACCCAGAAACTGTTTTGAAGCCCTGACAGGAGGAAAACAGCCAGGCCGGTGTATATGTAAGCAGATTCTCCTGTTCTTTCGTATAGGAGAAACGCAGTAGCCATTATGAGTGCGAGGCTCGTTACGAAATCTGCCGCCGAATCGAAGAACCTTCCCACTCTCGAAGGCGCATTGCGCGCCCTCGCAAGCTGTCCGTCGACTGCATCAAGAATGCTTTTGGCCTGGATCAGAAGCGCAGCAGTAAAAAGGGCGGGATAGGCACCTGAAGTTATGAGCCATGCTGCAACGATTCCGGTAAGAAGAAAGGCGAGGGTGACGTGCACGGAGTGAATCTTCGTCTCGTATAGAAGCACTACGATTCTGAAGGCGACAGGTCTGAGGAATATCTTCGCAATCCATTCCTCGACTTCATCTGATTTGATAGTATCCTCGTATCGGAGTCGATTCTTTCCCATCGCAGTTCTGGTCTTGGTACTGATAACGGTTCGAGTCATAAACTTAACAAAGTCCTCACGCCGCGTCGAGAAAAATTTAAATGCCGAAGGAAACTCGCCTAATTGGCGAATCAGGAATTTGAGCTAATCACTACTTCCGATCAGCACTCTCAATGAAGTGGTGTGGTGGGAATTCAACCTGGGGAAGATGGTTTTTCGGTTGGCAATTCTGACTGGGTTCGGTATAATAAAATTATAGAAGGCGGTGAAATTATAGAATAGCTTTTCATGATCTGGGGAACAGACAGAGACCCGGATGATGGTGATACTTACCGATTGAGGATATGGGAATAGGATGAAATTGGTGTAGAGAAATATAATTACGACAATGAAAATAACCAGGCTATTGGATGAGGGAATATTGTAGTCATTTTCATAGAATGGGCAATTCGGATCAACATTTTTGCTTGACAATACGCAATATGTGTGTTATAATGCGAAATAGAAAAATTTAAAATATTCATGATGAGCTCGGAGGACTGAGATTGATCAGAATTATAATCAAAGCCATTTGCCTGGTACTATTCCTGTTATTGGCGAATTACCAATTGACGGATTACTTTTCCAGAGCTTTCGTGTTATCTGACAGGCTGAATATACCTGTAGAAGTCTTAGGTGAAATGAGCGTGAAAGAGGCGTATGCTTCTGCATCAGATCCAAATCGTGCTCCACCATTACCTGAACCCGCCACGCTCACACTGTTGGGAACAGGGTTGGCCGGGATAGGCATCTACGGTTTAATCAGGCGTCGAAGGAATGGAAGGCGGTAGGAGCAGTCTGGAAATCCATGACAAGGAATCGAAAACAGCACCTGCTTAATATCGCTTGCTCCATCATCCTCTCCTTCTATGAACCTCTCCATAAGTGAGACATCAAGTAAAAAACTATTCATCCTTTACAGCGTCACGATTCTTTTCATTTTCTCTCAATCCTTGAAAGAATTATTCATCCTCTCATTCCAGCGCGAAGTTTACTCCCATATCGCATTGATCCCCCTGATAAGCGGATATTTCATTTATTCAAATCGAAAAATTGTATTCTCCAGTAGTAGTCATTCCATAAACAACGGCATTCTGGTCACCCTTCTTGGCATCGTAATGTATCTGGTAGCGAAGAATTTTGGTGATTACTTGAACAGGAACGATTATCTGTCGATCATGACCTTTGCAGCAATCTTGTCGTGGGTGGGTGGATACTCATTCTTCTATGGAATGGATCCCTTGAGAAGTGCGAAATTCCCTTTTCTGTTCCTCGCTTTCATGATACCGATCCCCACCTGGCTCATAGACAGAGTGATCTTATTCTTGCAGGAATGGTCAGCTGAGGCTACGAATGGTCTCTTCCTCCTCGCAGGAATACCTTTCCTGCGAGAGGGAGAAACATTCCATCTGTCGGAATTGAGTATCCAAGTTGCCGAGCAATGTAGCGGTATTCGATCGAGCATTGCCCTCTTCATCACCAGCATACT
>JBHIFB010000016.1:0-33415 GCA_046760905.1 Candidatus Glassiibacteriota bacterium
CGTTTCACTTCCAAGATACGTCACCGTATTTGTGAAACGCAGCACTAAGTTCCAGAAAAACTGGGGAAACTCCACGTCTCTTTCGATTGACATTTATTCTGGGGTGAGGTATTATCGGGATGAAAAGGGGAGTGTCATGTCTCTAACGTTAAAAGGTAAAAACCGCACAGACTCATAAAGGGAGGGCATAAATGATGAAAAGACCGTGGATCATATGTCTTCTGCTTGTTGTAATGGTGAGCCCGATATATGTGATTTGTCTGGGAAAAGACACTGAAGAACAACAAGGCCTCTGGCCGGAAATAGAACCATACGAGACCGGATATCTAAGAGTGTCGGATATTCATGAGATCTATTACGAACTCTGCGGGAATCCAGAAGGCACCCCGTTATTCGTCCTCCATGGCGGACCAGGCGGAGGGAGTTCACCATACATGCGCCGGTTTTTTGATCCGGACAAATTCCTAATCGTCCTATATGACCAGCGCGGAGCCGGGAAGTCAAGGCCGTTTGCGGAGGTCAGGGAAAATACCACGCAGCTTCTGGTAGAGGACATAGAGAAACTGCGGAAACATCTGGATATTTCCAGAATGATTCTTTTCGGTGGATCCTGGGGAACCACACTCGCTCTGGCGTATGCGGAAGCCCATCCTGGAAACGTGAGAGGAATGGTTTTGCGCGGGGTTTTCGCCGGAACCAGTGAGGAAATCGATCATTTCTATCATGGCGGTGTCGGAAAATTTTTTCCAAAAGCCTACGAGCAGCTGCTCTCTGCTCTGCCGGAGCCCGAAAAGCGTCCACTGCCGGAATATCTCCTTGAGCTCATAAAGACGGATGACCCCATAGAGCAGAAAAAGTACAGCATGGCCTGGGCGAGGTATGAAGTCAAAATAGGCGTATTGGAGATATCCGATGAAAGGGTGGATGAAATCCTCGAACATTACAATCCACTCGCATTCGCCCTCCTTGAGAATTATTACATGGCAAACGGTTGTTTTCTGAAAGAGGGGCAGCTTATACAAAACGCCGATAAGATTCGAGATATTCCTATCACTATGGTGAACGGCCGCTATGATATGATCTGTCCCCCGCAAACAGCCTACAGCCTGCACAAAATGCTGCCACTTTCTAAGCTGATTATCGTCGAAAGCGCAGGACACTGGATGGGCGATCCGAATATCGAGAGTGCCCTCTTGAGAGCGATGCGGGAATTCGAATAGAGCATGGGAGAGGCGATATCTTATATTGTGAATCCCCGTTCCAGGAAGATGGAATCGGCGAAGGCGCCTACGGATATGTTCTCGCCTGAGAAGGCACGCGCTGTCAGGGAGTTTCACCGGAGGCTCCCTTTCTATGAACCTACGCCTCTGGTGCAACTCGCCCAGAGAGCCGACGAGCTCGGGGTTTCAAAGGTCTGCGTGAAAGACGAATCTCACCGTTTCGGTCTAAATGCATTCAAGGTGCTGGGTGCAACTTTTGGGGTGGCACATGCGCTGGCGAAAAGATTAGAGTTGGTTGAGACTGAAATCTCATTCGATACTCTGAGGTCATCCGAGATCCGCAGCGAATTAAGCACCCTCACTCTCGTGACCGCAACTGACGGCAACCATGGAAGGGCAGTCGCATGGGTCGCCCAGAAACTCGGATGCCGGTCGGTTGTCTATCTGCCGGAAGGCACAGCAAGGGCGAGATATGAGAGCATACGGGCTCATGGAGCAGATGCCTTTCTCATTTCAGGGAACTATGATAAAGCCGTCCGGATCGCGGCTGATCAGGCAGAGAGAAACGGCTGGCTCCTCATCCAGGACAGCGCCTGGGAGGGATATGAGGAAGTGCCGTCAAAGATCATGCAGGGATATCTCACCATCCTGGATGAGGCGCTGGAACAACTGGGCAGTGAGCTGCCGACACACATCCTTGTGCAGTGTGGTGTGGGATCACTGGCAGCTTCTCTGCAGGCGTTTCTGGTCGAAAAGTATGGTCTTGAAAGGCCGCAATTCATTGTGGTCGAACCGAAAGGGGCGGCATGCTTCTTCGAATCCGTCACCGCCGGGGATGATGAGCCGAGGACAATCGAAGGGGAGCTTAATACGATAATGGCGGGTCTTGCATGTGGAACTCCGAGCACCCTCGCCTGGAACATACTGCGCGACTATGCGGATGCGTTCGTTGAATGTTCCGATCAGGTGACGATAGAGGGAATGAGGGCTCTGGGTAATCCACTGGAAGGTGATAAAGGAGTCATTTCCGGCGAATCAGGCGCGGTAACCATGGGCCTTTGTAAATTTGTACTTAAGGAGCCGGGGTGCAGAGAGGCGCGGCGAGACCTTAAGCTGGATGCGGATTCGAAGATATTGTTGATCTCCACGGAAGGCGATACCGATCCGGACAGATACGCTGAAATCCTGCGTGGCGGTCCCTAGAGCTCTATCGTGAAAATCCCTTGACACGGATAAAGCAGGGCTTTAAAATTTATCTCAAATTAGATGGCGGTTCGCGGCCTCCCCGATTGAGGAGATACAATTGAAAAAAAACTGGACTGTTCTCCTCGTTCCCCATGATAACATAAAGGTCCGAAATTTTACCTTAACGAGAAATGTTATCATCCTGGGAGCGGTTCTGGTTTGTGCCTCTTTAATGCTTGTCGGATTCATAGGGTACGGTTATTACAGCAAGAACATAGACAAGAAAAAATTGTCCGGTCTGGAAGAGGAGAATGAAGCGCTCAAGGGAAAGCTGTCTGAGCTCGGACAGCTCACTGATGTGTTGCAGAATAAGCTGGAGAGCATCGAAGGCATAGAAGCCGAATACAGACAGATAGCAGGGCTCTACGGCATCGATCCTGAGGTTAAAAAAGCCGGGGTGGGGGGACCTCATCAAAGCGGTGCAGTGAGAGAGGAGCTTTTAGCGATAGAGAAAAGCTATACCGAGAAGATACTGAACAGCGAAGAGACGCTGAAGGCGCTCATAAGACAGGCCGAAATCCTTCACCAGAGCCTCACCGAATCCATCAAACAACTGAAGTTTTATCAGGACAGACTCAATCACACACCCTCAATCTGGCCAACGGTAGGAAGACTCACGAGTAGGTACGGCGGCAGAATACACCCTATATTCGACGGTATAAGGAAGCATGAAGGCATCGACATATCCGCCCATAGCGGGATGCCGATCGTTGCGACGGCTGATGGGACTGTGAAAATGGCGAGGTGGAAACTCGGATATGGGCAAGTCGTAGAGATAGATCACGGTTTCAGCACGACGACATTCTACGCTCACCTTTCGAAGATCAAAGTGAAGAAAGGGCAGAGGGTGAAAAGGGGAGAGATAATAGGACTTGTCGGGGATACGGGAGTGTCAACTGGCCCGCATCTTCACTATGAAGTAAAGGTGAACGGGAGATCGAAAGATCCCCTCAAGTACATTCTGGGCTATTGTGTACCGGATTGATGCTTATGGATTGAGAGATATACAAGCCGCTCACGCGGCTTTTTTTATCATCATGTGAGGGAGATGAGTGTACAAGAATCGCGAATTCATAGGCGAGGGTTTTACAATCCCTGCAGCGCCATTTTACAGGGCACAACTCCCTAACGGAACGACCGTCATAGTAAAGGTCAATCATCGACTCCCTGTGATTGCCATGGATTGTTGGGTGAAAACCGGCACGGTGAACGAAGAGAGAACGCTTAATGGAATATCACATTTCTATGAGCACATGTTTTTCAAAGGAACGGAAAAGCATCCGCTGGGAGAGCTCGACAGACTGGTGAAGGAGATGGGAGGGTACAACAACGCAGCCACATCGAATGAATATACCCACTACTACATCGTTCTGCCGGGATCTCTGAGTGGACATGCCGTTGAGCTTCTCGCTGATGCCATATACAACGGTCATTTCGTTGAGGAGGACATCGATAGGGAAAGAATGGTTGTTAAAGAAGAGATCAACAGAGCCGAGGATGATCCCGCATCGAAGCTATACACGCTGCTTTTTGAAAATTGCTTTTCCGGGACCCCTTATGCGATGCCGGTGCTTGGAAAGAAGGAATCCCTGGACAGAGTAACTTCCAATGAGCTTGAGGATTATCATCGAAAATTCTACGTACCGGAGAACATCACGGTGGTGATTTCCGGTGATGTTGATCCCGATGAGGCTCTTGAGGTTGCAGAAGAGCATTTTGGTGCTATGGAAGGAAGGTCGGCGCCTGGCTGGGCTAAGATCGAGGCAAGGAAGCCGGAATCGGTGACGGAAGCGGTGGTTAAGAAAGACGTGAAGCAGGTATACCTTGCACTCGGATTTTTGACGGATGGTTTCATAAGTGATAGGAATGCCGTGGTTGCCCTGGATGTGGCAGCCTCCGCACTCGGAGAAGGGAGAAGTTCGCGGCTTCACCAGGAACTTGTAGAGAAAAAGAAACTGGCCGTCTCCATAGGTACATGGAACTGGGACATGAGAGCTGCAGGTGTGTTCTGGATAGATGCGATATTGAGACCGGATAAAATCGAGGAGGCGGAAAGGGCCATATTCGACGAGCTGGATCGGTTTCTCGAAGAGGGGGCGACAGAGTGGGAGATGGGAAAAGTCAAGAGCATGATAAAAGCCGATCAGCTCTATGATCTTCAGGGCAATGCAGCCATCGCCGGACTGCTTGGCTTCTACGAGACAGATTTCGATGATGCAAGCGAAGCACTCGCATACCTGAAAATGGTTGAAGAGGTAAATGTGGACAGGCTGCATGAGAGCTTCGCCGAAATCTATGATAAAGAGAGGTTCGTAAAGACGTTGATTGTCCCTGCCGGGTAAGAATCGGTGGAATTCAAGCATCACATAGAGCAGGAAATCGCATCAATTCAGCGTCATAAACTTGACAATGGAGTGACTATTATCCTGAGGAGGGAAGGAACTCCAGGGGTAGTGTCGATTGGGTGTTTCCTAAGGATGGGATCCCTGTATGAGGAAGATGAATCGGCTGGATTTTCCAATCTTCTTCAAGCTTTGATGCTGAAGGGTACGAAGCGGCTCGATTCTTACATGCTTGCTCGGGAGCTGGAGAGCCTGGGGGCAAGGACCGCCAGTTCGTCCGGTAAGGAGCTCGGAAGGATTTCCATGATTACAATCTCTGACAACCTGAAACCCTCGCTCGAGCTCTTCCTCGAAATCATAACAGAACCGCTTTTGGCTGGGGAGGAATTCGAGAAGGAAAAGCAGATAGCGATAGAGGAAATCAAGAGGGATAAGGATCAGTTTCTGTCAAGAGCATTTAATCTATTCCAGGAAGCTTTTTACGGCACACATCCATTTCGTAAGAACGTACTGGGCTACGAAGAGACAATTGGTCGAGCCGTGCTCGATGATGTGGTGAGATTCTATAAGAAATTCTACACACCTAAGAACCTCGTCTTCTCGGTTGTGGGGGAGGCGGATGCCGACGAGTTGATTAATATTATTTCGAAGAAAACTGCTGATATGAAACGCGGCGAAGTGCTTATGCCCGCATTTGATACGAAGTGGAGCGGCCAGAAAGACATGATGAACGAATACAGGGATAGCGAGGCAGCCTGGATAGTCGTTGGCTTCCCGGCACCTTCGCTCGATGATGAACAGCACGCGGCATGCCAGGTTCTCAATGCGGTACTCGGCGGTTCAATGAATTCTAGGCTATTTATTGAGCTGAGGGAGAAGAAGGCCCTCGCCTACCAGGTTTCAGCAACGTACAACTGCTATATAGGTCCGAGTTTCATCGCGGGTTATATCGGCACGAGTCCCGAAAAGTTTGAAGAGGCAAGGAATTCACTCGGGCAGGAAATGATGAGAATCGCAAGCGATGGGGTGAGCAAAGAGGAGGTGGAAAGATCTGTCAACTACCTCATCGGCAACTATATGATAAACTCCGAATTGAGTTCTTCATTGGCACGCCGCTATGGGCGATTTGAAGCGCTTGGTTTAGGGTATGACTTCGGAGCCCGGTATATGGAAGCGTTAACCAGTGCGAGCACCGAAAGTGTACAGGAAGTGGCCCGTAGATTTCTGAAAGAACCCATTACAGGATCCGTACTCCCGAAAGGATTAGCTCCTTGAATCCTATAATCTTCATAGGATGTGAGAGTACGGATAAAAAATTTTCAGGAGGTTTGCGATGAAAAAATTCCTTCTCTCGGGCTTGTACCTTCTCGCTTTAGTAACGATTACAAGTTGCAGCAAGGAGACCAGGATAAACCTTCTTGTTACGATAGAGAAGCAAGCAGAGGAAGTGCCTGTTTCCAATGTAAAATTTGACATCTTACCCTACAATATAGAAACAGTCAGGGACAGCTTGAAAGGGGTGAACAATCCTGGACCGATGCCTTCCAGGGAAGCGATGCTCGAGGTTAGAAACCAGTATGAGAATATACTGGTTGAGTATGAGAAGACCCTCGATGTACTCGAGGAGACGGAGAAGGAACTCAAACTTATAAAAGACACCAGGAGCCCGGCATATCGAAAAGCATTCAATAAGCACGAGAGGGCCAAAAAAGTAAATGATGATATGTATAAGGAGAAGGAGGACATCCTCGAGGAGTATCTGAGCCGGAAGGAAGCCTACGAGCAAGAGCTCAAGCAGTGGGAAAGCCGGGCTTATAAAGGTCTTGAGGATTACGTGAGCTCGATAAGGGAGCTTAGAAAAATTACGGACGATTATAGCATAAAAACCGACAAGGAAGGGAAGGGGAGTGCTGTCGTTCCCGGAGGGGATTGGTGGGTGAGAGGGAAAGTGAGAAATCCAAATCAGAAATATACGGTGTACTACTGGAACGAGCATGTAGAGGCAAAAGGAGGATTGCTGACTGTAGAGTTGACGAGCCGAATCGCGCAAGTCGTGGAAGAATAGTGTCAAAAATGCTCTGGACCATTGCGAAAAAGGAGCTCCTCGAAGATTTGAGGAGCTTCCGTTTCACTTCCTGTTTTCTGCTATGTGTAGTTCTTTTCACCGTGTCAAGCATAGTAGGTGCCAGAGACTATAGAAACAGGCTTCGGTATGTTAAGGCGGAGGAAGATCGACAACAGGAAGCTATCAGCCGGATAAGGGTGTACTCGCATATAAAGCCGGTAGCTTTTAGAAGACCAAGCCCGCTAAGCGTATTCAGCCAGGGATATGAACGTTCACTCGATCCGGGAGTGAGAATCTCTCACCGTAGGATTCCATACCTGGCTCAAAAAAAAAGAGTTGACAATCCATACCTAGAGATAATACCACCGATCGATCTTTCAACGGTAGTAAAAATCATACTCAGCCTCCTTGCGATTTTGCTGTCTTTCGATGCAATCTCGGGCGAAAAGGAAGCCGGCACCCTGAGGCTGCTCTTGAGCAATGCTCTACCAAGGCCAATTCTCCTCTTCGGAAAATACACCGGGAGCATGATTGTTCTCACCGGGTCACTCCTGATTGGGTTCTTACTGGGAACAGCGGTACTGGTTCTTATAAGCCCGGTGGGCCTCGGAGGTGAACACTGGCTGGGTCTTCTCTTCCTTATAATAACTTCAGGGCTTTACCTTTCTTTATTTCTCCTCCTGGGACTTCTCGTTTCCGCAGTCACCAGAAAGGCAGCCACCTCACTCATTATGCTCCTTTCCATCTGGCTCTTCCTGGTCATTATTGCACCGAATCTCGGAGCATTCATTGCCTCCGAGGCCGTGGATACCCCCTCCGAGCTAGAGAGGGAAATCGAAGTGGTGGAGCTTGAGCGTCAGGTGGATGAGAGTATGGAGGAATTCGCGAAACAGCATGGTGCATCTGAACCAAAGGGGGAACTCACCGTGTATGGTGACGACGGGGAGGTTCTTGTGCGTCTTGGGCGCCCCGAGAGATATGAGTGGCTGAACGATTATTACAGGTACCGGGTGCAGAGATGGATGGATACCGCAAACCTCACCTGGGAGCGGAACAGGGAATTTCTCCAGGCGCTTAAAAAGCAGACCAGGCTGGCGGACGCACTCTCAATCATATCACCGGCTTTTCTGTACGAGAAGACATGTCAGATCCTCTCCGGGACCGATCTCGAAAGTTATGAGAATTTCATCTTACAAGCCCGTGAGTACAGGGCGCAGCTGATAGATTACATCCGGGCCAGGGGCGGCTACGGCTCCCGAAGGTGGTTCACGGACGATCCGCCGGGCCAGGAACCTTTCGTATTGGACCCCGAGACCTTTGACAGAAGCAAGATGGACATGGAGAGAGGCTGGAGAATGATCAGAGAGGCAGAGGCCGACAGGTCCAGAATACTGAATCTTGATGACATGCCCAGGTTCAGATTCATAGCGAGGCCCATTGCGGAGGCGGTCGGTGAGGCAACTTCTGGCATTGCGCTTCTCATCGGGATGAACCTGATCCTGTTTGTTTTCTACTCTCTCGTATTCATGAGATATGATGCGAGATGACCGTATCATAAAAAGTTAGGGATTCCAGGAAAGGCACAGTGAAGGACATATTTTTGAAGGAGATGTCCTATTACCTCAAGGATGCTCGACTCTATCTCGGGTTCATTTTTATAGTTCTGTCCATGGGTATTGGTGGCATGCTTTATGGCAGGCACTACATCGATTCGGTCTCGGAATACTCAAAGGCTGTGGCTATACAGGATGAACGGATCAGGCAGCTTTCCTTCAGGCTCGCCGAACTGGCCGAGGAGGAGCTTAAAGCTTACAGGAGACCGAGAAAGCTTCAATTCGTCGCAGACGCAGAAGACGATATGAGGCCGAATATGATAGCTTACTCAACAGCCTATGTGAGAAATCCGGAGGTCTCCACAGCATTGAGTTATCAGATGAGGAGGTATGAGCGGCTCGATTGGATATTCGCAATCGGGGTCCTCGGGACGTTTCTTTCAGTGGTCATGAGCTTCAATGCTCTATCGGGTGAGAAGGAAGAGGGGACATTGAAACTGATTTTGGCTAACCGGATTTCAAGGAACGCCGTACTGACAGCAAAGCATCTCGCCCTCTCGGCTTCGATCGTTTTTCCAGTCGTCGTCGGGGCTTTCATCTCCATAGCCATAGTCACGATCACAACCGGCGCCGCTTTTACTCCCCCTGAGATCTTGAGAATGTTCTTCACTCTCTGCTGTGGATTTCTCCTCATCATCGCGTTTGTCTCAATCGGGTTATTCATCTCTGCTGCCAGTGGGCAATCTACAAAAAGTCTGGTGCTGCTTCTTCTTATATGGGTGATGAGTGTGATCATTATACCGAGCCTGGGGCGGCTACTTGCTGAAAATATGAAGGGAGTGGTGCCTGTCTCAGAGGTGGACAGAAGGGTTGGAGAACTGTTAGGGGACGCACTGGAGGAGTACAGCGGGAAAGATATTAGTCACGCGCCGAGAGAAGTGCTGCCTGTTGATGAATCCGAATTTCTCTGGGATGAAATGATGGATAAGGTTGAAAATAGGATGCAGGAGATCTATGATGAGAATCTGAGAGAGAAGATGGGCCAGGTGAGAATCATGGAACGTATTTCCAGCGTATCGCCGGTATATCTTTTCAAGAGAGGAGCCAGTGACATAGTTGGATCAGGCTTGATCGAAGATGAATATTTCAACCGGGAAGTGCGGAATCATCGTGAAGGATTTCTCGAATTTCTAAAAGCCCGTGATGACGAAGATCCCGAAAGTCCCCATATTCTCTATAGAAAATGGTACATGTCATATAAACCTGTTGACCCCGGCACCGTACCGAGATATACTGGAGGCGGGATTCCTGTGGATCTTTCCGTGAGAACCTGCCTGCCGAAGGCGCTTGGCCTCGCAGTATGGTCGGTAGTGATGTATACCCTGGCGCTCGTAGCCTTTCAGAGAATGGATGTGCGGTAGCCGGCGGGTCACAGAGATGAAAAGTGAAGAAACTGCCTTGAGCCGGGAGAGAACTGAATATCGAAGGGAAGGAGTGTTCTATGGATTTCCAGTTTAGTGAGGAATTGGAACTTCTGAGAGAGACTGTGAGAAAGTTCACCGATAATGAAGTAAAACCTGTAGCCAGACAGATCGATGAAGACGAAGAGGTACCCGCTCGGATACTAGAGCAGTGCAAGGAAATGGGGTTATTCAGTATCCTCATCCCTGAGGAATATGGCGGTTCGGGGATGGGGGAAACCGGCTACTGCATTGTTACAGAGGAAATATCGAGGGGCTCGGCATCGGTTGCGATCGTCCTTGGAGCACATCAGAGCATCGGGGCGATGGCTATCATCATAGGAGGGAGTGAAGAGCAGAAGAAGAGATACCTTCCTGCAATGGCCACCGGCGAGAAGGTTGGATGTTTCGCACTCACCGAACCCGAGGCGGGATCGGATGCAGGGTCCATAAAAACTACTGCGATAAGAAACGGTGACCACTATGTCATAAGCGGCTCGAAGATCTGGATTACGAATGCCACGATCGCTGATGTGGTATCTCTCTTTGCGATCACCGACAAGTCGAGGGGTGCCCGGGGGATAACGGCCTTCGTAGTGGAGAAGGGAACTCCCGGCTTCGCAGTCGGTAAACCGGATAAGAAAATGGGAATACGAGGATCACATTCTGCGGAACTGATCTTTGAGGACTGCCGGGTACCGGTGGAAAACCGGCTTGGAAAGGAGGGAGAGGGCTTTAAAATTGCGATGCAGACACTGGATATGGGACGCCTGGGAATAGCCGCCGGTTGTCTAGGCTCCTCCAAGGAGGCTCTTGATCTCTCCCTGAAGTTCGCCTCCCAGCGGCGCCAGTTCGGCAGGCCAGTCTCAGATTTCCAGGCGATACAGTGGATGCTCGCAGAGATGGCAGCGGACATTTTCGCAGTCGAGAGCCTGACGTATCGGGCGGCCTGGATGGCCGACAGGGGCGACAGGTTCAGCAGGGAAGCCGCAATCGCAAAGCTCTTCGCCTCCGAGGCCCTCGACAGAGTCATCGATAAGGCAGTGCAGATCCACGGTGGCATGGGATACATGCGGGAACACGTTATAGAACTCATTTACAGAGATGCGAGGATTAACAGGATCTTCGAGGGCACGAACGAGATCCAGAGGCTCGTAATCGCAAGGGATCTGATCAAGAGGGGCTATTGAGAGACCGGTCACGGCCTCTTTTCATTTCAGGGAATTTCCACCGATATATTGTATCCACAAAAATTCCAAAGCCGGGCAAGCAAGAATAAAAAAGGGGGAACGTGCGAGCCACGCCCCCCCGGAATCCTTCTTTTCTATTTGAGCAGTACCATCTTCCGGCTCATGATGACTCCATCCACTTTCAATCTGTAGATGTAGATCCCGCTTCCGGCGCTCTCTCCAGATTCGTTTTTTCCATCCCATGTCACCTGATGAGTCCCCGGATCGAGGCGGCCATCGATGAGCGTTCTCACGAGTCTTCCCCTCGTGTCGAAGATTTCCAGCGTCAGACTACTCTTGCCATTCTCGTTGCCGGCGATAGTGAATGTGATCACGGTCGATGGATTGAACGGGTTGGGGTAGTTCTGGCCTAGCGATACGGCCTGTGGAATGCCAGGGCCCGCCGGATCATTGGTGTCTATCCCTGAGGGGACTTCCACCAGGAAGCTGTAAACCGAATCAGGAGCGTTCGCAGGGTCTGTGAGTACCACATCGGCAGAATCGGTCGCCTCCACATAGTAGAGCACCGTGGTCTCAGAGGGTTGACCTGGAATGTCTCCGCTGTAGTTCAGTATGGCAGATGGACTCATCGCGACGGGATTGAAGGTCGAACCGCCGTCAGTGCTGTAGTGGAGCGTTGCTTCCTTGAGGCCAATACTGTCTGTTATTCCGGTGTGGATGGTATAAGGACCGGTAGTGTCGGCCGTGTCCTCGTGGATGCTCGTTCTGAAGATGGTGAAAGGTGATGGGAAGACGCCGGTTCTGAGTGATTCCTTCACCTCCTTTGCGACCTGTATGAAGTTGGCCATCGCCTGCTGGTACGGATCTACTCTGGGAGGATCGCCAGGCATGCTAAGACCTGTCGGCTCAGCAAAGGGATCGGCGAAAAAGAGCACCGCTCTATACCGTTGCACCTCACCGGGGGCAAGGTCGACCGGTCCGATCGAGAGGACGAACCTGATATCCGTGGCTATGTCATGCTCTTCGCACTGGCCATCGAGGCAAGCCAGGATGTTGTATTGCTCTATGTCATCCGCCGGGTTCGGGTCGGGCCGGGGCTGATTATTACTCGGATTGCTCATGAAGGTGTAGTTAACATCCGCACCGGGCGCCATTGTTTCATCGAAGGTGAACCCGAGAAGCCCGACTTCTCCATCGAATCCGACCTCGAAGAAAGTCGCATCCCATGTCACTGCCGTATTCAGCAGGATGGTGTCTGCGTCCTCTACGAAGGTAGGGATGAAAGAGGTCATGTCATCGGTAGCCGTCCCACCGATATCGATATCAGCCTGGTGGCCGACATACATGTCTTCAATTGTGTACGGTCCGTCGGGCAAGCTGTCTGACATGTTCACAATCGTCCAGATGAAGTAGAGGGCATGGACGGAAACACCGGCCACTTTTCCGGTGAAGGCCATGCTTCTCTGGTTTACTTGGATCCCCAGGCGATACGCTCCCAGAGGTTCACCGGAAATATCGTTGTAAATGGTAACAAGGTCCTGTTGGGAAAGCACCAAAGGGTCTCCGCCAGGATTACGGAACTCATCCGGCCACTCCTCGAGATCCGTGGAATCACGGCTGTCGAACACCCTGGCAAGTGGGTCCGACGTGCTCTGTCCGACTCTGCCTTCTCTGAACTCCGTCTGTCCCTGGCTCGGGTCATACCCGATCACAGTGATGGTGTCGGGCACTTGATCTCCATTAACATCGGCGATACCGCCTATCCAGAGCCCGTTGCCAAATATGTAGGAATTTCCGCTCCCGGTCGGCCAGAAACCTGCCCCGCTTCCGGTCAGGAGGTTCTGTCCTATCGGTCCCACGTTAGTAATGAGAACCTCACATTCGTTCTCATTATGCCACACCTGTGAGAGGTCTAAAGGTACGGGAGATGGTGGGGAGAGCTCCTTCTCTCCGGTGAGCTTTGCATAGGAGTCAGCAGATGAGAGAAAAGCGGCGGTGAGGCAAAGGATGAGAATGAGCTTGCAATTACTGTAACGAGTTGTGCCCTTCATACGAGTTACCTCCGGTAAGGGTTTGGACGTGACATCTATAGAATGGTATCTTGAATTCCCAATTTTACCACTTGAGAAGCAGTATGTCAATCATATTTTGACCCGCTTCATGATCCTTATGTAGAGCCCGTTTCTAATTTGATTATTTGGCCTGTCTCTGGAGAAGCACTACTATATATGGTAGAAGCATAATCATTTAAATCTTCCTCTATGATGCCCGGCCACCTACCGTTTTTATGCCCGGGGATGGAAGTATGCCTTTCCTCTTTTCATTATTTCCGCAAACCGTACGGGATCTTTTTCCCGGACCGCCTGGTGGACCTCTTCGGCCGCTTTCAGGAAAAGCTCGAAAACTTCGGGAGTGTGATCGTTCAAGGTTTGAATCTCGTAATAGAGGTCCGCCGCTTCGAATGCTACGTCACGGGTAGTCTTGATCTGTTTGGTGAAAGTCGAGCTCGCCACCTTGAGGAGATCGGCGAGGGGCTTCCCGCTTCGAAAGAGCATTTCAGAGAACATTATGTTTACTGCATGGCACATTCCGAGTACATAAGCCATTCTCTCATCATGCTCCTCTATGTCCATTTCAATCAGGTTCGCCTCTGTCCCTTCAAAAAGCCTTTTCACCTCCTGATCGGCTTCGGCGCAGCCACAACGGCAGAGGATGACATTTCTCTCCATGAGTGTTCGTACCCGTGGACCGAACATCGGGTGGAGACTTGTTATCCTGATACCGGCACGTACCGCCGCCCTAATATGATGAAGCAGGTGAGATTTTAGGCTGCATATGTCAAATATGATCCCGCCGGGATCGAAAGAGACCACCTCTTCGAGGATCGTGCCGCTGATGCCGAGAGGCGTGGAGAGAAGCACCATATCCGCATTTCTGATGGCTTTCCCTGGGTCCTCTTCATAGTCGAACCCCTCGACCGGACCGGCCGGGTCAAAAACCGACACGCGGTGTCCCATCGAGTTTACATAGCGTAAAAACCACTGTCCCATCCTGCCGTGCCCGCCCATGATCAGTATCCGCTTGTGTATACCCTCATAGACTCGATCGACGATTCCCTCCTGGGCTCTGATGGCAGAGCCGATAAGCAATCTGGCGAGGAGCCTCCCTATGGCCGGGTCTATGCCGAGTTCATTACACCGGCTTCTCATTCGCTGAATCACCTCCCGCTCAACCCGGTAGTCCCTTATCGGCCTCCTCGACCCGATCTTAACGGCAGCGATTTCATTCACGACATCGAGCCTCTCTGCAATCAGGCCAATGATATCCCTGTCTATCTGGCTGATCTTCTCCCTCAACCGATCCAGCTCATCTACCATCCTTACCCCCGTGGCGTAGTACCTTGAATAAAAATGCACCTGGCTACATACCAAAGATTATATACATAAATGAATGCGCCGGTCAACAGGTCCTTTTGACCTGGTAGTGAAGCGCCTCTGTATAGTAATCGTGAAATTTGGTGAAACACCGTTAAAATGAGGTCTTGACCGAGGGTTGTCCTGTTACTAAAATAGGTCATCACTTCATCGCACTAACGAATAGAACCGTGGCACCGGCTGGAGTCAAAAAATGAACAGAATGAAGATTCTCCTTCCCATCACTCTTACACTTGTCGTATCGTTCTCACTGTTCGGTGATGACAGAGTACAGTACATGGGACACTACCAGCCCGACTTCTTCGCTGAGCTCCTGGATGTTGAAGCGCATGATGATACCGTTTACGTGACCGGCGTCAGCGGGCTTTCTATATACGACGTGAGGGCGCCGTCTATTCCCGTGTTCATCGGGAGGTACGAGCCTCCGGGGCATCCGTATGTGAGGTTCTACCAATCCGCCGTTGGCGGCAGATACGCATACTGCTCCAGCCGGTTTGACGGTATTTTCATAATCGATCTTGACGATCCGCAAAACCCCAGATTCATAGATCAATATCAGGAAACAGACGTCGCTTTCGAAGGAGTTACGCTAGTTGATACTCTGCTATATGCAGCAGCCCGTGAGCACGGTATGCGGGTTTTCAACGTCGCCGATCCGGAGGTGCTGGTACAGGTCGGGACTCTGGAAGGGCTCAGCGCCACCTGGCGGCTTGCGGTTAATCCGCCATATGCGTATGCAGCCGATGGGGCAGGCGGCTTGAAGGTGATTGAGGTCTCCGACCCGACCTCTCCTGCTCTTGTCGGAAGCCTTTCAACCAGCAGCGCCGCTCAGGATATAGAACTCCAGGGAACCAACGCCTTTCTCGCCGTTGGTGGTGCCGGCATGGATATAGTGAGCGTCTCATCTCCGACGGAACCTTCGCTTATTGCAAACTATGACACTCCAGGATCAGCTATCGGGGTGGCAGTAGAGGATAGCCTGGCCTTCCTCGCCGATTGGGACGGCGTGCAGGTGGTCAGGATCACCGATCCTTCCAACCCTGCTTTGGCCGGTTGGGAAGACACGCCCAGCAGGGCGATGGGCATAGACGCAGTCGGAATCATGAGCTACGTCTCAGATTGGTCCACGTTCAGAGTATACCGATACGGCCCGACTGAAGATCCTGACATCTACCTGCCATATACAGAAATCAATCTCGGGGATGTGGAGGTGGGAGAGTTCGCAGACACGCTGGCCCCGCTTGTGAATACCGGAGGCGTGACTCTTACGGTTGATAACATTTACTCAAGCAATCCGGATTTTAGCATCCAGCCAGACTCCTTCACCGTCGCCCCCTCTGACACACAGGATCTTCAGATAACATTTCACCGGAGCTTCGAGAGCTCGACCTCTTCCGTTTTCAACATTTCAAGCGACGACCCCGATGAGAGTAACAGAACCCTCAGGGTAGAAATCACGGATGCAGGAAGCCTTCAGGAGGGAGAGCCGGCACCGGATTTTACACTCAATGATCTGGATGGGCTTCCCCACTCACTTTCGGATTTCCAGGGACAGGTTGTACTTCTCGCATTCTTCGCATCCTGGTGACCGGTGTGCGGTCCGGAGTTTTCGGACCTCGAGACCTCTGTCTGGCAGGTCTACCAGCAGGAGAACATGATCGTCCTGGGGATAAATTTCAGGGAATCCCAGGAGGTGGTGGAGGATTTCATTCAGACTTTTGGTGTGACGTTCCCG
The DNA here is from genome assembly GCA_046760905.1 of Candidatus Glassiibacteriota bacterium. GTDB lineage: Bacteria > Gemmatimonadota > CAZMKB01 > CAZMKB01 > CAZMKB01 > JBHIFB01. The sequence continues at coordinate 16,245 of JBHIFB010000016.1, forward strand.
ATCCTGCTCGATGATATGGGGGAGGTCTACATGACTTATTCAAATGGGGGGCAGTCACCGTTTCCTCTAGACTATATCATAGATCAGGATGGCATTATTCAGTACATCGCGACGGAGTATAATCCGGATGAAATCATACAGGTAATAGAGGAACTCCTCGGCTTTACAGAACCACCCTCCCTGACAGTCTCATGCCTGCTGCTCGACAACCGTGTTCCTGAAGGGGGGTATTTGCCATTCGAGGTCACGGTTGAGAACAACACCGGAAGCGACATCCCTGCTGATGGCTACGAGTTGAAAGTCGAGCACTTCGAGCATACAACATGCAGCGTTCTGACAGATCCTATTTTCGTCCACACGCTGTCACCAGATACGATTCTCCCTCCCGGCCAGACCACATTCCGCTTCGACATAGGCCCCCTTCCTGAAGGGATATCTGACCTGAGCCCATTAGCCACAAGGGTTACGAGTGTTATCTTCGATCCCGAACCTCTGGAAACAGACAACTGCTGCTTTTCATGGTGGGCAATTCCCTATCCTATTGAACGTGAGACGCACCAAGGTCCATAACGTGCTGTATCATACACCCGGCGTCTTGACACAAACTGTCTTCATGACCAGATTATCAATGTGAGATACGGATACTATACAGGGTGCAGCATCACAGCGACCGAAAAAGAGCTTGATTTCTCCCTGAGAGGCATTTTCGATACGCTCTCCATAAATTTCGAGGTGCTCGAAACACCGGGATGTTGTGGAAGTCTGTTTGAAGGCGGCGGGGATCTGGCTCCCGTGAGGGAGATGCTTGTCTCAAAACTACTGGACACCTGCGGAGAGATCAAGGATCTCATTGTCCCTTGTCCGAATTGTTACCGCATTATTCGTTCCGCCACAGGGGAGGCGGCAGAGGGCCTTCCTCGTGTCGTGCATCCGCTCGAGTTTTTGGCCAGGGATATTTCTCGTGACACGTTGAAATCGAAGAGGATTAGGCAGATAAAGGGCCTTAAGATATCACCTTTTTACGGCTGCGTATTCAAACCGCTCTCCGAGGGAAAGGAAGGAAGCGAGAATCCCCGTTACATGGAAGAAATGTTCGATGCACTTGGCATCGAGACGGTATGGTTCCCAGATAACAATGAGTGCTGCGGGGGTCAGCGGCACATGGATTCGCTGGATGCCTGGGGAGCCGTGAGTAAAAGAATCGTCGATTCGGCCTCGAGCTGGGGCGTGGATATAATAGCCGTTGCCTGCTCGCAGTGCCACACCCTGCTTGAAGGGAGCATTCAGAGCGATAAGATCATAGGCCAAGATAAGGTAGTAATCATGTATTATTCCCAGATCGCAGGATACATCATGGGCCTGGATAAGCGCTCCCTCTTCCCCGCCGGAGAAAGTTCCCCTTTAAGCTGAGCTCACCTTTTATCGTCCACTCTGAAACGAAACGGCTGTATGTAAGACAGATCGCATTGCTTGCAGAGTTGAAAATCCTTCTTTATGATGTGAGATCTGAACTTTTGATACTTGTCGCTGTTCCACACATTTAGGAAACCGCCACTCTCGAATGCATTTCCAACAACGAGCCTGCCGTCGAAGTCGAAGCAGCAAGTCGTGACATCTCCGTTATAGAGAACCACGGATTGAAATGCCCAGACGCATATCGTCGGTTTTCTCTCGAGGATCTTATTGCCGACGAGCCTGTACTGTCTATACCGGGAGTGCTCGGGGAGGTAGCGTGAGATGAGTTCGCTTTTGTCCGTGTTGAAGAAATCATTGATGATGACAGGGGTGAATGCAACCTCGTCCACACCGTATTCCCTGGCGAGTTCCATTATACCATCTATCTCGTGCTCATTATCCCTCATGACCACGAACTGAAGGACGATGTTCGGTTTCTTAAGGGCCCGGCTCCTTTTCCCTTCTGTGAGTTTTGAAAGGTTGGCCTTGACCTGTGAAAGGTCGGCTCCACGTCTGTATTTCGTATATGTCTCATCGGTGAGACCGTCGATTGCAAATAGAACTTCAGTGGTACCGGCACTCAGAATCTCCTCCATCTTGTCGATCGTCCCATTCGTGCCGATAGTTACCGATATCCCTTTTCTCTCTGCATACTCTATCATCTCGCCTATCTGCGGGTGAAGAAGTGTCTCGCCTGCGAAGTTCATGACGATTTCATTTACAAAATCGGACACTTCATCGATCAATCCCCTGTATCGGTCTATGTTCATAAACCCTCTTTTCCTCTTCATCACCTTCGCTCCCACTGGACAGAGCGGGCAGGCGATGTTGCAGGCATTCGTCGGCTCGATCATGATGAAGCTGGGGAGCCTTTTCTCATATGGTAGGTGGGCAAGGCCGGCGAGAATCGGGGTCCTTAGAAAAGCAGGCACGTACTCTAGCGCCACGTTGGCTCCGATATAGGCATTTTTCCTCAAGCTTTTTTTGAAATCTCTGAATCTCATCTAAAGATATCTCCAGGTGGTGAGGTCGCAATCCTCATACCAGCAGTTAAAATAATATAGGAACCTGTCACTGTTTTATCAATGTGGAGTTTCCCCAGTTAATCGGGCCTCTCACAGCGATTAAGAAAAGAGGCTCGGCCAAAGGTGAGGGTTCTCGTTTCTCCGATAAGCCCGATTGACAATATCACTGCCGCTTTTTAATATGTCGTAGAGGGCCTTATTTGATCAACCTGCAACTCGAGGACACAAAAGAAGCGTGATGAGTCACCGGGTTGGATATGTGGCCATTTGTGGGCTGACGAACGTTGGCAAGTCGACCCTTCTCAACCGGATCCTTGGGGAGAAGCTCGCCATCGTTTCGAAAAAGCCCCAGACAACCAGAACCCGCATCACCGGCATCAAAAACATGCAGGATGTGCAGATCGTCTTCCTCGACAGCCCCGGTCTCCATGCAGGCCACAGCTCTCTTGACAGGTTCATGCTCGAGCAGGCGAAGAGGGTATTGTACGAGTCTCAGGTTATCCTCCTGATGGTCGATGCAAAGAACACTGTAGAATACGAGTGGAAGTACCTCGCGCCATATGCCTCAGACATACGCGTTCCAATCATTCTTTTAATCAACAAGATCGATGTTCTAAAATCACGGGATGAGATTCTTCCTCTCATCGAGGAGTATGCGAAGGCTTACAGCTTCGCCGAGGTGATCCCCATAAGTGCGCTAACAGGGGATGGAATCGATACGGTCGTGGAGTGTGCTGTCAGCCTGCTGCCTGAAGGGCCTCCCCTGTTTCCCACCGATATGCTGTCAGATCTTCCTGAAAAGGTGATTGCTTCAGAGATAGTGCGGGAGAAGACCTACCAGTTGCTGCATCAGGAAATCCCTTACTCTGTCGCAGTCGTTGTCGAGAACTTCCAGGAGAAAAAGGAGAGAGACATTCTTCTCATAGAAGCGACCTTGTTTGTGGAGAGGGAATCGCAGAAGGCGATCGTCATTGGAAGGAAGGGACAAATGCTGAAGGAGATCGGTAAGAGGGCGAGGATAGAACTGGAATCGTTCTTCGGCATCAAGGTGTACCTCAGCCTGTGGGTCAAGGTGGAGAAGAACTGGAGCAGAAAGCTTAAATCCCTCCAAAAAATGGGTTACTATAGGTAGAGTGCAAGTCCCCTACCTGGTTCATGATAGGAGCAAACGGGGGAGTGGACTATCTCGAGTGCAGCCTGTTCTTTATGTTTCTCGTGTTCTCTTCGGTGTGGAGCATTTGCCGGCAGAAGAAAAGATGCGAATCACAGTTGCAATCAGATGAGCCGAATCCGCCGGCGACAACAGAGACCCCAGGGAGATCCTGAAAGTATCTGCTCATTCTGCACTCACCGTCCTCTGTGAAATCGAACGTGGAAACAGACAGCACTTCTGCCTTCTCGAGGATATAATCGATGTGCCACCTCTTCTTCTTCCCTTTCCTCATGTGCCTCTCTATCCTCGAAGGCAGGGCCCGCTTCGCTCTTCCCGTGTAAACATAGTATCCGCGCGGGAAGTAGAACGAGCCGAGTCTACCGATTCGAAGCGTTAGAGAACGGGGCAGGCGCATGAAGAGGCAGTAAGAGCCACTCTCGGGATATGAATTCCGCATGCGATCTTCATCCATAAAGATGCATGGGGCCTTTAAGCCAGGTAATAAAGGGTGCTGGGGGGCAGGATCTCATCATTAGGGAGAAAAGATAAGTTAATCGATTTTCAGGTCGACGACCTTACCGTTTCTTACCACGCGCATTTCCCTGGCTCTCTTTTTGTTGTTCAGCACCTTCCTGAAAAGGCTCCGTACATTTTCAATGGGCTTCTCGTCCAGGGAAATGATAACATCTCCTTTCCTGAGGCCCGCCACGAAAGCCTTGCTCATGAACTGGACATCGACTACCAAAAGCCCGTCTTCGGACTTCGTGAGCTTGGAAAGCGGCCTCTCCATGCGGGCGGGTATGGCGGCGAAACCCATCGAGGTGCGGATGAGAGCGTTCGTTGTGGATTGGGGCTCTGCATAAGGTGAGAAGCTCGGGTCTTCGGAGACGAAGGTTGCGTAAGCTGGGTCTGCAACGGATACGGGTATGCCTCCGAGAGAGCTCCTCAGAGGCGTGAGCCGTTCATCGATATAATCGTCAACGAATTCCTCCAGGAATCGGGAGAGCGCGAAGGGTTCATTCTGGTAGGTCGCTGGCCGCACGACTCTTGCAGATGGCGCAAGTGATGCAGGGTTGTCCGCTACCTGCTGCTGGGGCGCCCGCGCGGTGAAGAAGTACAGGAATCCCGCGAAGGCAAAGCCGGCTGATATAGCTGGTGAGAGGGTTCTCACAAATGTTCTGACCGTTGAGTGGGATCTTTTGAGCCTTTCCTCCTCCTCGAGCCTGTAAATGCTGTGTTCGAGCCTTCCGTAAAAGTCATCCGGCAGTTTAACTTCCGGCCTGGATCGATACGTACGAATGCCCTCGGAGAGGATCTTGGAGTATGTGTGACATCCCTCGCAGCCTTTGATGTGCGCCTCTATCTCTGAAATTCTCTTTTTAGGGAGATTCCCGTCAAGGTAGCCTGAGAAGTCTATGTAGACTTCCTCACAGTTCATCAGTTCACTCCTACAATGTGTTTTGTCTTTTCATCCCCCGTCAAGATGGTACTATTACAGTGCCGGTCACTGAATACACTAATGGGCCCCTACTGTTCCCCACAAGCCTCCTCTGTCTCGATTGTATCCATTTCGAGCATTGGCGCTATGATAGTTGCGAAGTTGTTCCTTGCTCTATTCAATCTGGACTTAACCGTGCCAAGTGAGCATCCGGTAATTTCAGCGATCTCTTCGTAGCTCTTTCCCTCCGTTTCACGCAGGATGAAAACGATCCTGTGATGGGAGGGGAGCTTCTCAACGGCGTTTTCGACCATCTCTCTCAGGTGTCGTTTCATATACAGATCATCCGGCCTTTTTGAATTATCGAGGAACTCCAGAGGTTTGTGATCATCTTCCCAGTCTCTTACGATGTTCTGAAAAAGCACGATGGGATTTCTCGTTCTGTTGCGGAGTTCGTTCTTCGCGAGATTGGATGCGATCGTGTAGAGCCATGTCGAAAACTTCTTATCAGGATCGAATCGCTTAATGTGCTTGTATACCCTGATGAAGGTCTCCTGCACCAGGTCCTCGGCCCTTTCCCTGTCACCGATGAGTCTGTATATGAAGTTCAGAAGCCTCTGATCATAACGTCCCACGAGCTCTCTGAATCTCGACCTCTCTCCCTCGAGAAAGAGGGCGATGAGCTCCTCATCCTTCAGGACGGAGGCGTTTTCAAGCTTGCCTTTGACTTCGAGGTTACGCTCTTCCATGAAAGAATACCTGTTTAAACGATTATACCATAGACAGACGAATAAGTTCCAATTTCCGGGGAATAATCTCCCTTTATAATTTAAGCAATTTTCTTGCCAGGGGCAAATCAGTAGGTCAATCGGCTTTTTTCATCTCCTTTATTTTCGCCGTCATCACCGGGAGCACTTCGAACAAATCGCCCACTATCCCGTAATCGGCCAGTTTGAAGATCGGCGCCTCAGGGTCCTTGTTGATGGCGACGATGACCTTGGAAGAGCGCATGCCGGCGATGTGCTGGATCGCTCCGGATATGCCGCAGGCTATATAAAGCGTGGGAGAGACGACCTTTCCCGTCTGACCGACCTGCTCTGAATGCGGCCTCCATCCAGCATCCACGGCTGCCCTCGAAGCCCCCACGACTCCGCCTGCTGCCTCGGCGAGCTCCTCGATTAGATTGAAGTTTTCCGCTGCCTTCATTCCCCTTCCGCCGGAAACTATGATGTCAGCCTCGGTTACATCCACGGTTGCCCCCGCCGCCTTCTTTAGCTCTTTCACCGTATACTTCGCGTTGTCAGTATTGAAGGAGATCTCAAGCGGGCTTACCTCGCAGCTCTGGCCTTCATCGGGTTCTTGGGCGGTAAAAGCCTTTGGCCGTATCGAGGCGATCGAGGGCCGGCTGTTCATCCGAAAATTCAGAATGGCCTTGCCGGCATACACCGGGCGCCTCACCAGTAGCTTCCCATCTTCCCAGCCAAGGTCTGTACAGTCTGAGGCGCAGCCGGCGCCGAGTTTCGCGGAAAACCTCGGGGCGAGGTCTTTTCCCATGGCGGTCGCGCCGAAAACGACAACCGCGGGTTCGATCATCCCGGTGGCGGCTTCAAGAACCTGTATAAGCAGCTCGGGGGCGTAGCTTGTGAGCGCTTCATCCTCCACAGAGATTATCTTTTGTGCTCCGTGATGGGCCAGGACACCGGCCGGGGCTCCACCGGGAGGCCCGGCGACCAGCGCAACGCACTGCCCGCCTGTTTGCGCCGAAAGCTTCCTGCCGGCCGAAAGGCACTCGAAGGCAATGGTTCTGAATTGTCCGTCCCTCTGTTCACAAAATACCAGTATGTCCTGTGTCATCCGTCCATTCCTCCATCTATAGAACCTTTGCCTCTTCACGCAGAAGCCTCAGGAGTTCGTCGACCGCTTCCACTCCCTCCCCGACGATTTTCCCTTCGGCGCGCTCGGGCGGCTCTTCAATGCTCAGGATTTCGAACGAAGGATCCCTGAGAGGGATTTCCTTCTTTGCTATTTCCTTCTTCTTAGCGGCCATGATTCCCTTGAGAGATGCATAACGGGGTTCATTCAGCCCCTTCTGCGCGGTGAGCACGGCGGGGATGGGCAAACTAACCACCTCTTCTCCACCCTCGATCTCTCTGTGGATTGTGACGCTTTGTCCTTCGACAGATACCTTCACCACGACAGATGCCGAAGGGATGCCCATGAGTTCCGCCACAAGTGTGCCGACCTGGGCGCTGTCGTCATCCACCGCCTGCTTTCCAAAGAGAAGAAGGTCGAACGATTCATCCGCGATGGCCTCTTTCAGGGCCGTCGCTGTCACGAGCGGATCCTCGGGATACTCGGGCGCCATCACCTGGATGGCCCTGTCCGCTCCCATTGCAAGGGCGCTCCGTATGGTTTCTGTAACTTCTTCAGGGCCGAGAGAAACCACGACAACCTCACCCTCTCCCGATTGTTCCTTGATCCTCAGGGCTTCCTCCACCGCGAACTCATCATACGGGTTCATAACGAAGCTAAGATTCGATTTATCGATTCCTTTCCTGTCTTCTGTGATTTTAATAATGGATTCCGTGTCAGGAACCCTTTTCACAAAAACGGCAATCTTCACGTTACATCCTCCTGCTTCATCGTTTCCTTCTCAACGGATGCTTCTTCCTGACCAGCAGTATCGGCAGCCGGTTCTTCTTTCTTTAATGTTTTAGTTACAATCTCCTCGAAAGCCAGGCGCTGTTTTACCACCTCGGAGAAGGTGCTTCCGGGGACTCTCCATGCGAGGGCGCGCAAAAGGCCTATGAGCCTGTCCCTGTCCATGTACGCCGTTTCTTCAAGATGCATGGCCAGGTCATAGAGAAACACGGGGTCCTTGAATTTGGTCTGTGTTTCGTACACCTTCCATTTGAGAGAATCAACATCCCCGTCCCTCGCGACCTCTACGAGCATCCTGTACGCATCAGCCAAGTACCTGCTTTTCGGGTGTTTTTTGATCGTCTTCTGATAGAGTTTGATCGCCTTCTGTCTCATGGAATCAGAGCTATCTGAGCGATAAAGCTTGTGTGCCTTGAGGATCCTCGCACGAGCGGTCCATTCCCATGGAGGCGCCCTTTTTATTCTCAGCTTCAGAGGTTTGGACCTGATTATCCCGGTCTGTTCTAACGAAGCTTTGTAGAATGCCTCTATCGTATACTCGTCCCTTTCGAGCCTCCCCCTTCTGAAGATCATGTTTCCCCTGTCGGTGCCTCTGCCATAGGCTGCGAGGACATCGACGACTACGACCCAGCTTTTTCCCGGCCCGAGCGTAGTGAGCTCACTCCTCTGGCCTGTGAGTTCTATTCCGCCAGCCACTTCCCTCGAGACTGGCTGCAGTGTAATTCCCTCGCTTGCCTTCACGGAAAGGCCGATGTTCGAAGGGATGCCGGATGGCTCTATTCTCGGAGGCGGTACCGGGAGGGCGCTTGGCCCTTTATTGGAAAGCCTTGCCACAAGATAGATGGGTTCGTCAACATAGTACGAATCCTTCTCGGTCGAGATTGTAAGTTCGAGTTGGCCATCGACTTCTCTCCCCGACATGGCTTAACCCCATGAGAAGCGTTCAATCAAGGACAACAATGCTTCCATCTTCTGGTGAATATTAATCAGAGATAATCATTATATTGTGTACGATGCAAGATGTCAATGGAGTATGGGAATGGAATTTCGATGGTGATGGGAGACTTGACAGGAGCGATGATTGGCAGAATTATATATACAATCACGGTGCCGTTTTGCCAATGGAGTATATAGATGAACAGGAAAGCTGATCTCTCTTACAATGAGGCCAGGCGTGAAATTAGATCGGGCAAGCTTAGGCACATCTACTACATCCGTGGAGATGAAGATTACCTAAAGAGGGAGCTTGCGGAATCACTGATAAAATCTGCCATTGATGAGCGAACGAAGGATTTCAACTACCACCCTCTGGAAACGGGTGAGCTTGAGGCCGGGGACTTCGCTTCACTCCTGTTTACCCCCCCGATGATGTATGGGAAGCGACTCCTGCACATCAAAGATGCGCAACGGATGGGAGTGAAGCTAAGGGACATCGCAGCGGAATTCGCCCGAAAGCCATGTCCAGGGGTTGTGCTTTTGATGGTGGATCCGAGGAAGCTTCAGGAAGTGCCATCCTCTGAGAGGACATCAAAACTTCTCAGGTCTGTGTCAGGCCGTGGAGGAGCGGTGGTGACATGCTGGAAGCTATTCGGAGGCGATCTTCTCCGTTGGGTGAAAGAGTCCTTCGATCAAAGCGGGTTGACCGTAACCGAGGAAACAGCAAATTTTCTCATAGAGGCGGTGGGTGAGGATCTCATGAGGCTTGACTCCGAGGTGGAGAAACTTTCTACGTATGTGTCCGGCCGGAAGAGCATAAGGCCGGAAGACATCGAGCGAGTCACAGGGAGATACAGGCGAGATACCGTGTTCGAGCTCATGCATCTCACCTCCGAAGGAAGACTGAGCGAATCGGTTCAGGCGCTAAAAAGCCTCAGGCGCTTGGGGGAGTCACCCGGGAGAATCATCTACTGGCTGATGAGGCATTATATGGAGCTCGGAGCTCTCGTCATTGAGAAAACGGAGAGGGAGCGAAAGGCATGCCTGGAGAGGAGGGGAAGACGGCCCAGGCTGATTGTGGATAGATACCTTGCCGAAGCTGCGCTCCACGACGAGGACAGCGTGAGAAAATCCCTTGCTGAAATTTACGATGCCGATGTTTCTATAAAAAGAGACGGGGCAAGCCCTGATACCGTTATCGAGCGCCTCGTTGTAACACTGTCCACATCCTTGCAGTCGAGCTTAAGGGGGCAACAGTGAGGATATCGGGACTCGCTTCATTCGCATGCATTTGTCTCATCACAGAAGTCCTTTCTGCCGGCGAAGCCATGGACAGGTTGCGGGAACTGTACCACTCGGGCAGGTACGAGGAAGCACTATCGCTGGCTTCTCAGGCTCTGGAAGAGGCGACCAGAGCCGATTCCGCTGAGATTTACTTCTATGAGGCTTCCGTCGAGAGGGTGGCAGAACTTTCTGAGATTAAAATGGTAGAGATTGCAAGGAGATACCCCGAGAGCCCTTATGCCGAGGCAGCGCTTCTGCAATCAGCAGAATATCAGTACGAAATCGAAAACCCTGCCAGATCGGAATATGTTCTAAGGCAAATCCTCAAAGAATACCTGCTCACCTCCTTAGAGCCGGAAATCCGATTATGGCTCGGGAAAAACTACATCGTCCGGGGTGAGTACAGATCAGCCAGGGTGGAACTCAGCCATGGCATTAACTCCCTCGATGATTTCCCTCAAACGCCTCCCTGGATTGAGGGTGAGCTGTATTACTGGATGGGCGAAGCCTGCGAGCGAGAGAACAATCTGACCTGTGCAGAGGAATCTTACCTGCATATCGCCCTCATGGAAGTGCATGATCCTCTTACAGTCCATGCAATGGGGAAGCTTTCAAAGGTCTTTGAGAGGAGAGGAATGACCGAAGAGGCGAATTTGTGGAAGAAGAAATACAGGGACCAGGTGAAGGGGACAGTGCTCGAGAAGGCGAGGCACATAGAAGCGGGGAAGCCTTCACTGGTTCGTAAATCAGAAAGAGACCAGCAGCGCACGGCATTCAGCTCCCGGAAAACACTCTGGGTGCAGGTTGGTTCGTTCTCATCGAGATCGAATGCAAACAACCTGCGGGATTTACTCGAGGACAGGGGGATAGAGTCCAGGGTGACGAGGGCGAGGATGAGAGGTGAGAATTACTACCGTGTCCGGCTTGGACCATTCAAAGACAGGGAGGAGGCCGTTGAGATGCTCCGAAGACTCAGGCAGATAGGCATGGACGGCAGGGTGATGCATGGCGACTAGAGATCGTATTTTTTTATTGACATAAATCCTGAAAGTCATAAGATTTAATCGAAATGCTCAAGCGGTAGTCCAATACTTGTGGAAGGAGGAAGGCACATGAAAACTTTTTTGTCCGCGCTTTGTGTGTTCGCCCTTTCTGTGCTGTTTTTTCCGGGGAATTGTCCATCCTTTGAGATAGGAACCGATTTCGAAGGGGGCATTCCACCTGGATTCACGACAGATGGATGGGGCTTGCGTGATGTCTCAACTTGCCAGTATGGACCCCAGACAGCGACTTCCGGCATCATGTGTGTTGGAGTACCCGACAGTTGTGAGGAGGGCTATCCGAACGGTGATCCTGAACCTGACGACAACTGGGAGGGTTTCTTCATAACACCTCAGATAGCGCTGGGAGACAGTTTCCCCGAGTTGTACCTGAGGTACAACTACTGGGCAGATTTCGAGGGGGTGACAGACACCTTCGACGGCCTCATAATCGAGTTCATCAACCTGACCCGTGGGACGACTGTTCAGGTCGATTCAACCGCCGAACTTCAGCTCACCCCGACTTACGATGACATTATCGGCATAACGAACGATCCTCTCGCGGGAAAATGGGCATACTGCTACGATACGCTATCCGGCGTGCTGAACTCACTGGGCTACCCATACGTCAGCTTCTCTTACATAGACCCATGGGATGATCGAACCGACATAAAGCGCCCGATACACAGCCACAGCCCGCAGCAGTTCCAGTGGAGGGCGGTGCAGACCGTTGACCTGATAGCGGCAGGATATGCTGATCAGGGAGATACGATACAGATACAGTGGCACTTCGCTTCAGACCAACTCGAAAATGGTCAGGGCTATTTCCTCGATGACATGTACATCTCGAACACTGTACCGGTCGACAACATACCTCCAATGATCAACGTGGCCTCACCGGCCAACTTCGCCGATGTCCCATCGGAGAGCATCTCTGTTCCGGTCAAGGCCGTCATAATGGATGTCGCATCCGGCGTCCTCCAGGACTCCGTCTTCCTCGTCTATACCCTCGATGAGGATACTCTTGAGACGAGGGTCCAGATGACGAGCACCGTAGCCGACACCTTCGTTGCCGATGTCGAGCCTCTCCCCTACGATACGGATGTGTATTACAGGGTGGTTGCGTATGACTCGCTTCTAAACAGGGGCTCTTCACCGAGGTTCACTTTTGAGGTTACAGACGCCGTAACTTTGTTCTACGATGATGATCCACCCGCGTTCGTAAATCCTAATCCTGAGATAGGCAGCGGCTTCGCCAACAAGTTTCTTGTACCGGCGGATACGCTTTACACGCTGCACAAGGTTCTGTTTTACTTCGCACGTGAGAACGGCGTGTTCGATGTCGTTGTAAACAGCGGGCCTTCCATCCCGGGTCCTGAGATCGCACGCTACGACAGCATAACGAATGGCGAGGCTGCGAGTACCTATTTCCAGTATGAATTCCCTGAGGTGATAGAGGTGCAGGGACCTTCACAGTTCTGGGTTGGCATGAGGCACGTATCTGAAGATACTCTTCTCGATCCCCAGCCTCTCATCGACGCGGTGAAGGATTACAGCGGCGTTTGCATGGCCTTCTTCGGCGGTAGCTGGCAGGAGGAACAGAGCGGGGAGACGATGATAAGGGTGAAGGTCAAGAGAAGCCGTGTCTCCGGTATCGAGGGCGATGATGCCGCAGGAGGCACGCTGCCCAAGGTGTATGCCCTATCGCAGAACTTCCCAAACCCCTTCAATCCCCGGACGCTGATAAAATACGACGTGCCGAAGAAAGCTGGAAGCGATGTACTTGTTAAAATCGACGTGTACAACATTCACGGGCAACTGGTTAAAACGCTGGTAAACGATGTGAAAGAGCCGGGATCTTATTCCGTGCAATGGGATGGCAGGAACGACAGAGGGCTTCTTGTGAGTTCCGGCATCTACTTCTACAGGATCAGATCCGGTGAGTTCACATCCACAAGGAAGATGGTTCTTCTGAAATGAGACAGCACTTACGTCAACCTGCCCTCACGATATGCCTTGAGATAGTCGATACAATACTCATCACGTCCTAGCAATGCGAGGGATGCCTTCAGGTTCGCCATCAGCCTCCTGTCGAGCGTGTCGGCGATTACGGCATCGATGCCGGCCGCTACCAGCATGGAGAGGTAATTCTGATTTAGAAGCCTTCTCAACGGGAGTCCGAAGGAGACGTTTGAGAGCCCGCAGATTGTCCTGGCATCCGGCAAGCGATCCTTGAGCTTCATGATGGATTCGATCCCCAGTCTGCCGAAAGAAGGGTTTGTGCCGATTGGCCTGATGAGCGGATCGAGGTAGATGTCGGCGCCGTCAATCCCGCTCGAGAGAAGAATCTCAACAACCCCTTCGGCGATAGCAACTGTCTTCTCCGTTGATTCGGGGAGGCCTTCGTCATCCATGCAGAGCGCTATTACAGATGGCCTGTGCTCCTTTATAATGGGGATCAGCTTCTCGAGCCGGTCCTTCTCGGCTGAGATGGAATTGAGCAGTGCTTTTCCACGATGCACTTCAAGAGCCTGACCCAGGGCTTCTGCGCTGGCGCTGTCTATCGAGAGAGGTACGTCCACCGCCTCCTGGACGGTTCTCACAAGCCAGGTGAGGTATTCGGGCTCCGAGCTCAGAAAAGTGCCGGCGTTCACGTCGATCATGTCAGCACCTGCATCGACCTGAGCCCTGGCCACATCCTGGATATGGTCGGCATCTGCTTTCTCGATCGAACGTGCGATCGACTTCCTAGTTGAATTTATCGATTCTCCTATGACAATCAAAACACGCGACTCCCGTCAAAACCAGAACTGCAGGCTCGTTTCGAATGAATTGAGGGGATTTCCCTCTTCATCGGACAAAGCCTGGGAGGTAGAGTAATGAATTATGTAGGATTGCGTTGCAGAAATCCCCTTGTCGATGGCGAGCACCAGACCTCCGCCATAGAGGAAATCAAAGACACCGCCGGAATCCGATGCGATAAGCCCTGCTCCCGTCGAAACGAACGGCCGAAGAGCCGTGTTTGAAAGGAGGGGGTAGTTTACTCTCGAGTGGATGAAAAAGATTCTGCCGCTCCTTCCCAGGCCGTTTACACCTATATCTATCCAGGCGCTTGAGCTCCTCTGGTGGCTCATTTTTATTCCGTAGACGAGATCGCCGGAATGGGGAGTGTCAATGACATACCCTCCCGAAATGAAACCGAAAACCGGAGAGAAAGACCATCCACAAGGTGAGGTCTCCTCACCGGTGGATGCGGTGATGTCGCTGGCTTCGGCGGGGAGAAAGGGAGCAAGAAGGATCAATGATGTCAAAAATGGTAAAATCATTCGCTTCATCGGACCTCCCTTATCACATCCCGGTTTCCTCGCCTTTCACGTAACGGCCCCTGGCTCTAAGATAATAGTAATTGCCCTCTTTCGCCTTGCTGTTTTTCCTGTAATATAATGTGATGGATTCGCTGTTTTCAAGAACAGCTGAAATCTCATCTTGCAGAGAGACTTCCCCGGTTACCTCGGTGCCCGAACTCGAAGCGGCGCGCACCAGTTCGAGCTTATTCAATGCCTCTCTTCTGTCATGCTCCCTTGTCAGGAAGATGCAATCAATCGGGACCTCATCCCTGCATTCGAGCTTGATCCTCAGCGCAGCCTGGTCCTCTCTCACGTATCGAGCCAGGTTGAGCAGGTAGGTCGGCCTGTTCTGGTGGGGAAACAGGGTGCACACCCTGTTCCATTTCCCGGTCCCCGAGCCATCGTCCCATATATAGATAACAGGACCGACAACCTTGGGCTGTGGATCTTCCGGATCAGAGAGTATGCCGAGGAGGCTATCTGTACAGTTTCCCGTATCGAAATCGATGATGAGCTCGGAACCTGCACCGCCATTATACGTGATGTGGTCAGCTTGAGTGATAAGGCTGAGTCTGTCATTTCCTCCTGAATCTGTGGCTGAAACGGGGAGCGACTTATCCCTGTATTGAACAATCCCATCAGGTAGAAGGATACCTGTCAGGAGGCTCCCGGGCGAGTTGATTGAGAGGAGACTGAGTTCGTCCAGGTACGATGTGTCGGTGCCGACCTCTTCAATTCTTAAGCGGATCAGGCCACCATCTTCCTCGATGTCTTTCCCGATGTATGCGACGTCGGAGACGTTCTCACGTATCGGTTGGTATTCGATTCGAGGGAAGAGATTCGTGACCCTCTGCGGCTTTTCATTACTATCGACGTAAAGGACGGGACAGCCTTCGCAGAGCGTGCGGTGGAAGCCCCTTATGTTAGATGTCAGTGTGTCGGACAGGTCATTTAAAACAGCCTCTACCTTGTACTCATAGCAGATATCGTATTCGACACTCGAATCCGTGAAGAGAGTATCGCACACATCGTATGAGAGGAAAATGTCGATCCACTGCGACCACTCGGGAGGTACCTCTTCCCCGATGTCCCCAAGCTGGGGGTGCTTGTAGCGCTTGTAGAGAGTGTACTGGTCGAAGGGGGTCCCTCCAGGATTGAAGTGCCATCTCATATGGTGATTGTGAGGATTGTGGGCTTCGGATCCCCAGAGATGAGGGGTGTTGAGATCCCAGCTCAAATCGAGCTCTATCTCATTGGAATAGACGGAGTTCCCGCCGAAAGTCCTGTGTGCGAAGACCCGGTATCTCGCCAGGCCCACGTAGAGCGGCGTATCCGTGTAGGACGTGGTATTCTCCGGCAGGATAGCGATAACACGATACGGGCATGTGTCGAAGGAGCGCTCTATCAGGTATGCCTCCTCGATATTTGAGTTATCCTGCCAGGAGAGAGAAACAGACTGGCTGTTGCCGGTACCAACGAGGTCTGTGGGAGCCTGAGGCCTCTCTTCATCTCCGGCGATCCCGAAACGGATAAGGTCCGTCTGTGCGAAATTGTCTCCCCTGCTTGCTTCCACCACCAGGTAATAGTTGGCGGGAGGTGCGCAATAACCGTTCATGTGGACCCCATCCCAGTAGGGTGAAATGAGTTCATCCGTCTGGCAGAAGTAGGGAAGAAAGACTTTATCGGTTACATCACCCGCGGTGTTGTATATGTGGGCGATGATGTTTCCTCCATAGGGAAGGTCGAGATACAGGAGTTGGTTTCTGCAAAAACCCATCGGGGAGGGAACCGCTCCACCGGAAGTGAAAGACACATCGACGGGCAGGGAGGGGCCTGAGGAACAGTTGAAGAGCTTGTCCACAATCGTTGAAGGACAATAGTCGCCGGGAGAATACTCTTCGTCGCCGCAGAAGTGGGAGTAGTCCCAGATCAGGTGGAAGGCGAAATCGATGGAACCCTCGCCTATCCCGGAGAGATCTTCGATTAACGGATAATCCGGCTCGCCGACATTATACATGTACCAGGACTGACCCGAGGAAGGATATACCAGAAAGCCGTTTTGCATCACGAGCCCCGCCTCACATTCATCTTCACAGTAGGAGTCATTGCAGACGTTTCTCTCTCGATAGAGAGCGTGTTTGTTTCTTGAGACATAGACGGCATCCCCCTCGGAGGCGCCGAAGTCGCAGCGCTCTATGGTGGCCGTTGAGATTTCCTCACAGATGGGGACTCCCTCGTGCGCCCAGGTCCTCAAGGAATGTACCCTGTAGCCGTTGGAACACGAATCGTCTTTGTAGAGGGTGAGTCCAAAGGATTCGGCATCCCCTTTGTGACCAGACGAACCGCAGTCATCATAGAAAAGCAGCACATAAGCGATGCTGATGACGCTGTCAATTCCCGGAGCGTAAGGTCTCACATGGTAAAGGAGGGCTCCGGGACCGGGACATTGCTCCTCCTGGCTGAAGTAAATCAGAGGCAGAAATTCTTGGGCCACCGCCTCTTCGATTTCATCGCCGATCCCATCGTTGTCTGCGTCAGTTGCTGCGAGGAGCGAGGGTAGGGAGAATAGTAAAACGGAAAATAAGAGGAGTTTTCTCATGGGGCCTCCCTGTTGTAGAAAGGTAGGTTAGTATGTGAGGTGGGGGGTCAGCGGTTGGTTCAGCGATTTGTTCAAATTGGCTGGAAGCAAGAAGTGTACCCGTACCCGGGACTCGTCTACATACCTATGATAGCTTGATGCGAGACTCATCGCCTTGGAGCGTGAGCTTCAGGGTGGACAGGTGATCAGTGGACTTTCACGCTTTTTCGAAGAAATTCACGAGATGAGTCGAT
>JBHIFB010000017.1:0-33243 GCA_046760905.1 Candidatus Glassiibacteriota bacterium
CTTCCCAGAGTGATAATATGTTACCGTAATTGCGAACGCGACCACTAAGTTCCAGTTAAACTGAACTCTAACTTACATCCATTTGAACAGTTACAGAAAGAAATATCAAATTTCTGTGGAAAGTCCTCTATATATTGGTGGACTTTTCCCAGAATCTGAGCTCAAATTTTTCTAACCGGAGTCATCCTACCCTTCGATAGTAGCGAGTCTTAAATCAGCGACCAGTCGGGACTCGAGTGGAATCGTCCGACTGGAGATATTAAATTAACTCTGTAAATATTGTCAACGCTGGAGAGCATGTGAGAACGCCTCTGATCTTTGCAGTACTATCCGTCCTGGTGGTCGCATCGACCACTTACTCTGATCAGCGCCTTGAGGGACATCCGGTTAATGGTGTTGTGAGAGGGCGAGTGGTGGACTCTGAGCAGGGCTTTCCCGTACAGTATGTGAACGCGCTCCTATATGAAACGCGGGACAGCTCGCTAGTTACCGGGACCATCACGGATGAGAATGGCAATTTCACCCTCACGGGTCTTGCGCCTGGTATCTATCACCTCAGGCTCGAGTTCATGGGGTATGAGAGGGTAACGCTGCCCGATATAGGGATCTCGAGGAAGCGGAGGGAGGTCGACCTGGGCACGATCTCCCTCGAGAGGAAGGTGATCATCCTCGAAGGGGCTGAGGTGGTGGAGGAGAGGCCGCAGGTAGAGTTCAGGATAGACAGGAAGGTCATAAACGTGGAGAAACAGTACACCGCCGTCTCCGGCACGGCCGTGGATGTCCTCCAGAACGTTCCCTCCGTGACCGTGGACGTGGATGGGAGTGTCAAGCTGAGGGGAAGTTCGAACTTCACAGTGTTGATCGACGACAGGCTCAGCGTTCTCGAGCCCGCTGAAGCCCTGCAACAGATACCGGCGACCTCAATAGAGAGTATAGAGATAATAACTAATCCTTCCGCCAAGTATGATCCCGAGGGAAAGGCTGGAATCATAAACATCGTGACCAGGAAGGGAGGGACCAGGGGCATAAGCGGGATCCTCAACCAGAACGGCGGCCTCGACGACAAGTACGGAAGCGACCTGTTGCTCAACTTCAGTAAGGAGGGTACTTCCGCCTATGCCGGTGCCAATTACAACAAGAGGGTGTATCCGGGCTCGGCGGAGGTGGAAAACGAGTCCACAGACGGTGAAGTGGTATATGTCACCCGTTCAGAGGGCATAAATCGAAGGGGCTGGACGACTAAGGGCCTGAGAGCCGGTATCGAGATTTCCCTCACAAGGATGGATGAGCTGGGTCTCAGCTTCAGGTACGGCGGGAGAGACATGGAATTCGGCCATGACATGAACTACGACGAATGGACCGGTCCACTGGATACTCACAACATCTATCGCAGCAGCAGCCTCTGGAAAAGAAAGGGTGAGTTCTTCAGTGCGAACCTCGATTTCAAACACTCGTTCGGGGGAAAGAAGAACAGGCTCTCGGGCCAGCTAATGTGGAGTGATAACGACGGGGACGAACAGGCAAGAGACGAGCTCCTCGACACATCGGACCGGATCACCAGTGGCCAACGCTCTAACGAGGTCGGACCCTCGAAGAGGCTCATAGCACGGATCGATTACACACTGCCCTTCGGAGATCGAATGCGCCTGGAGGCCGGATATCAAAGCCGATTCCTGAGATCGGAGGATGTGAACGAACTCTACGAATACGACACAGAAACCGAAACCTACCAGTTCCAGCAGCAGTTCAGCCACACAACCAGGTACGACCGGGACATACACTCGATATATACCCTCTGCTCGAGGGAGTTGGGGCCGCTGGACATCCAGGGCGGCATACGCCTCGAATACACCTACCGTACGACCGAACTTGTCGGCGAGGACGAGCTCTTCAAGATAGACAGGTGGGATTTCTTCCCGACTCTGCACCTCTCATACGGAATGTCCCGGCTTCACCAGGTGATGGTGAACTACACTCGAAGAATCAGACGCCCGAGAGGATGGTATCTGGAGCCTTTCCTAACGTGGATGGATGCGTACAACGTACGTCGCGGCAACCCAGCCCTCGAGCCCGAGTACATCGATTCGTACGAACTCGGTTACCAGAGAAATTTCGGAAGAAGCCTCTTCTCGCTCGAGACCTATTACAGGATGACACATGACGTGATGGAGAGGGTCCGCTCTGTATATGAGGGAAACATCATGCTGCACACCTACGAAAATGTGGGCAGAGATCACACGTTCGGGGTCGAGTTCATGCTCAACCATTCGATACTGGAATGGTGGGACCTGAACGCCATGGGAAATCTCTATGATTTCAGGATAACTGGTGAGCTGGAGGGTGAGAGTTACTCCAGGAAAAGCTTCAACTGGAACACAAGGTTCAACAACACTCTCAGCGTCGGCGCCAGAACTAGCATCCAGGTGAACGTCCTTTACAACAGCCCGACTGTCTCCTCCCAGGGAAGGCGCGAAGGCTACTTCACCGTTGACGCAGCCGTGAAGCGGACCTTCCTGGAGGGAAATCTGACAGCCACACTGCAGCTAAGCGACTTCATGAACACGGCGAAATACGAAAGAATTTCCGAGGGCCCGAACTTCTCATACTGGAACAACAACGACAGAAAAGCCCCCATAGTCGTTCTGACCCTTAGCTATAATTTCAACAACTATAAGCCTGAAAGAAGCCGCGAGGAGGATATGGGAGAATCCGGGGAAGAGGAGATGTTCTAGTCAACTTCCGTTTCAGAAGTACAACGGTCAGCACAGGGAAAGCTTTTATTTGAATCAGCAGGAGGTCTTGTAAAATTCAAATCCCATTTGCATTTGACATAATGAGTCACCTATGCTATCATGATAGAGGCTAATGAGCCATTATTAAATCTTACGCGTGACGATGAATTCTCTTAATCATAATTAACGAGGGGAGAAGAAATGAGTTTCAAGACTATACTGCTCGGGGCGATCACTTCCGCGATCGCCATAAGCTTCTCGATAGCATATGCTGAGGATCTCTACATCGTCAAAGGCAAAAAGCCGGATACAGGCGAAATCGCCTCACTCACAGGCATACGTGTCTATGCTCTTCTGGAGAATTCAGTCCTAATCGGGACAGATCCCGGGGGGACGGAGGCTCTTGTGAGCAGGAATTTCGCTATTGAGAAAATCGGTGAGCGGGATAAATCCAGCGAATACTTCCTTTTCCAGATAAGCGATACCGACACTGACAGGCTCCCCTCCGCCTTTGATCTTGTATATTACAACGGGAAAGAGGCGATTTCGAGGGTGAACATGAAATCCTCACCTGGCGGCTTCCCACCTGAATTCGTGAGAGGGCTGACCCGGATCTCTTTTGTGCCCAGGCCAATCATTAAAAGACAGGCCATAGGACCTATCTATGAGCCGTTTACTGATCCCCAGATCCAGGAGATAGTCGACCAGGTGAGTGAAGCCGAGTACACGACCTACCTCCAGCGTCTTCAGGATTTCGTGACCCGTTACTCATACACCGATTCATGCCGAGCCGCGGAACAGTGGGGCGAGAACACGTTTGCAGGATTTGGCCTCGATAGCGAACTCTGGCCCTACAATTACGACGGATACACCTGGTATAACGCCATAGGGAGAAAAGCAGGCACGCTTTATCCTGATTCTATTTATCTGGTTATTGGACACATAGATGCCATCTCCGATGATCCCTGGAATGAAGCACCTGGCGCTGAGGACAATGGTTCCGGCTCGGCCTGCGTTCTGGAAGCTGCACGGGTTATGAGCCAGTATGATTTCGATTGTACCGTCGAGTTCGTGCTAGTTTCAGGTGAGGAGTTGGGGCTCATAGGCTCGGAGGCTTACGCCTCATATTGCTACTCGAACAACCGCAATATTGCCGGGGTCCTGAACTTCGACATGATCGCATACACGGGACCGTACGGATGGGACACCAATATTTATGCCGATCAGAACTTCCCTGAAGAAGTAGCACTTGCAGATCTTCTCGCCGAGCTCACCGATGAATACAGCGATGCCTACTCGATTCGAGTGAACACTGACGGTCCGATTTATGGCAGCGACCATTATTACTTCTCCTACTACGGTTTCCCTGCATGTTTCTCGATCGATGCACAGATGTGGGGCGCACCGGACTGGTACCCCTGGTACCACACAACAGACGATGTGATAACTCATCTGAACCTTCCCTTCGTTACAGAGGTGGTGAAGGGAGCAGTGGCAGCGCTGGCGACCCTGGCGAATCCTTCCACCCCTCCCCTTCTGGAATTCGTGTACCCTGACGGTCTACCGGAAATCATAGATCCTGATGGAGGAACAACATTCCGCGTAGAGGTTTACAGCGGTACGGCCGATCCCGAACCCGGAACCGGCTTGCTTCACTACAGCACCGGTGGCGATTTCACCAGCGTTGAGATGGAGGTCGTGAGCCCCAACATCTATGACGCTGTGTTCCCTGCTCTTGATTGTGGTTTAGAGGTATCCTTTTACGTGAGTGCGGAAACCGTCGATGATTCTGTTGTTACCGATCCACCGAATGCTCCGGAGAGGGTCTATGATGCCTTCAGCGCTTATGAAATCGCGTTGATCTACGAAGACGATTTCTCAACGGATAAGGGGTGGTCCGGTCTCGGAGGATCGGGAGAGTGGACAATAGGCCCTGCTATGGGCGGAGATGGAGATGATTCCTATGGCGGCCCGGATCCGGCCGAGGATCACAGCCCGACAGAGGACAATCAGGTTCTCGGAAATGATCTAACCTTCGGTGACGGCGACTATGAAGCGAACCTCGGTTCCACGTACTGGGTAACCTCCCCAGTGGTGGATTGCTCGGATTTCCTCGGAGTCACATTGAAATTCTACCGATGGCTGGGGGTTGAGAGAGATCTGTACGACAATGCCTATCTTCAGGCCTACAATGGCAGTGCCTGGGTGACAATTTTCGAGAACGGCTCATCTACCATCGATGACGGCAGCTGGACCCAGCAGAACTACGACGTGTCTGCCGAGGCGGATGGGAACCCGGACTTCCAGATCAGGTTCGGGATTGGATCAACGGATGTAGCATGGCAGTATTGCGGATGGAACGTTGACGACATTGAGATCGCCGGATACTCCTGCATCCCCCCAGAAGACATCTCAACCGAACTGATCCCTGATGAGGATCCGACCATAGTACCACAGGGAGGCTCATTTGGCATGACCGCCAGTATTACCAACAATGGCCTGGAGCCCACAACGACGGATGTCTGGTTCGGCGCATACAGAAATACGCACTGGTATCAGCAGCATCTGTATAGAGATGTACCTCTCGATGGCGGCCAGACAAGACAGGGTCACTTCTCCCAGCAGGTGCCCGCATTCGCTCCACCGGGAGATTACGTATATGTGGAATTATGTGGCGATTATGACAGCTGGACGGTGATAGACTTCTCTTACTTCATAGTAACAGTGACCGAAGCGAATTCTCCAGGTGAGCGCGGTGACTGGTTTCTGGAGGGTGCTTTCGAGAACATTACTTCCAATAAACCTCCACAGGGACATGGTCCCGGTGGATTTTGATAAAGAGGCCCCGCCCAGCTCCCATGACTGGCTTTCCAACAAGAAGCTCATACTCCCGTCTTGTTCTCACAACCTCTATCGCACTCGTTTTCATCACCATCCGAGTGTTCGAGATCAAAGAGCCATGGATAGGGATCCACGATTTTCAGGGTGCGCTATTCAGCTTGATTTCCAGAAACATAGAGCACTATGGCTTTTTGAATACCTCATTTGGACCTGTGATAAGCTGGACTGGAGACCAATTCTACTACTACCTGCATCATCCTCACCTGCTGTGGATTCTGGGAGCTTTCATGTGCAGAATTCTCGGAGATCACGAGTGGGTCTACAGGATAATCTCGATCAGTTTCTCGGCCGGTACACTGATCCTCCTCCACCGCTTGGTTAAGCGTCTATGGGATAGAGACCATGCTATAGTCGCGATCTTCTTCTACTCACTCATTCCGATGGATGCTTACTACAGCAGAGGTTACAGTTATGAAACAGCCGTGAGCTTCTTTCTTCTGCTCATGACACTCCTATATTTAAACCTGCTCGAAACGAACAGAGACAGGTATTATTTCCTGATACTTATCGTCTTCCTTCTCGCCGGCATGATCGGTTGGCCGACATATTATATCCTTCCGATGTTTGCCATCCACTATCACCTGTATGCCGGTCCAGGTAGAGAATCGATACAAAAGGCTCTGCTGTTTATCCTGGCCGGTATACTATTATTCCTGCTTTTCGTGCTTTACACGAGGTTTTTAACCGATTCCTGGACGGAGTCAGGGCTCCTGGAGGGATTCATCAATCGATCGGGAATACCTATTGGAGAAGTCGGGAAGAAGTCATACTCACTCCGGTCGTTCATCCTGCGGCAGGGAGAGAGAAGTTTCAGATTGCTCACGCCGGTTGCCATTCTCTTAGCTTTTGCCTGGCTATACGATGCTTTTAAATCCTTCGGGGCGAGTATGAGGCGCAGCACAGCTCATTGTTTAGTATTGATGTTTGTGATGGTGGCTGTGATTCACGTTGCCCTTTTCCTCGATGGCGCCTGGAGGCACGAATATTGGCTTTACTACTTCGTGATACCGGTTTCTATGGCGAGTTCCCATTCTGTAATAAAAATACAAAGGATTCTGAGAAAGCATCACTCTATACTTTCAACAGTCTTTCTCGCAATCGTAATTCTCACCTTCGGAATCGAATCCACCTGGACAACCCTGAAGCAGCATCAACTGATCGAAGGTGAGGGCCTTTACCGTCTCTCTTTGCACCTGAGGAATGATCAGGGGGCCGGGGAGGGAACGATCTTCTATATGAACAGGCCTCAACCATTGATAGGAAGATACTATCACTATTTCGGCGAAAATGTTTTGAATAAACCTTCACCCAGGATCGCATATTATCTGGATGGAAAGCTAAGGTGGGGAGTAACCGATCTCAGTGATCTGCATGAGATCATAAGTTCAGGTGAATTCACTCGCCTGGTCACGAGAAATGTCTTTTACCAGAAAACAATGGATTCATCCATTAAGGCATGGCTGGATGAGAACTGTCAAAGCAGCGAGTATCTTTATTTCAGGATCTACAACCTGAAGGACCGCATATAGCATTCTGTGATGAGGGCAGTCAAATCAGGGGGTGAGACATATTGTGTTACGGCCGCTTTTCTTGGCCTCATACAACGCTGAGTCGGCAAGCCTGACCAGCTCTTCACCGCTCGTGGCATCTTCTGGAAAGCTGGCAATCCCGGCACTCATCGTCACTTTTAGAAAGATCCTGGCTCCGGGAAAGAAGAACTCCTTCCCATCAAGAAGAGATTTCAACCTCTCGAGCAGTTGTAATGCTTCGCTTTTGGACTTCTCGAAGATAAGTAGGGCGAATTCATCACCACCAAACCTGAAGAGACGATCCACCTCCCTGACGTTTAGTTCGAGGAACCTGGCAAACTGCTTGATTACGAAATCTCCCACCTGATGTCCGTGCTTATCGTTTATCTTCTTGAAATGGTCTATATCGATAATAGCGACTGAGAAGACTCTTTCATACCTGTTTGAGAATTTTATCGTTTCGGACAGCTTCTCATCGAAGACTCTCCTGTTGTTGATGTTGGTGAGACCGTCTATCGAGGCCAGCTTCTTTACGATGCTGCTTCTCTCGAGCTTCGCGGATATCCTTAGGAGGAGATCATCGCTGTCGAAAGGCTTCACTATGTAATCATCGGCCCCCAGTTCAAATCCTTCCCTCTTATCCGATAGTTCCGACTGTGCAGTGAGGAATATGAATGGGATGAGATCTTCGCTGTAATCCCGGCGTATGATGCGGCAGAGCTCTTTGCCATTCATCTTGGGCATTACAATATCCGATACGATGAGGTCGGGTTTGAACTCATAGAACACCTTGAGTGCATCTTCGCCATTCTCACACTCTTCTACAACGTAATTCTTGCTCTTAAGGAGAACAGCCAGCATCCTCCGGATATTTGGGTCATCCTCCGCGACAAGAATCTTGGGCTTCTGATCCGTGTTCATGAGCAGCATTCTCCATTTCGAGGTCCAACGCCCTTCAAGCCAATATACAAGCAAACCCCGTGCCAGAATCACAGGCCTCTACGGCTGTAGTTAGTGAGAACTAACGGGCATTTGTATGGCTGTAGTTTAAGCGAAATCACTCCAGGGTGACTCCCTGTGTTGTGCTTGCGGCGGCATATCCGAAACTTGAGGAGGTTATCAGGGCAGCGGCAGAAGCATCTGGAATGACAGATCGACGAAGTTCTTTACAGGAGCCCAGTATATGCCAAGGAGAAGCGTGGGGATGGCAAGCAGGATGAGGACCACAACGGGAAACGCCGGGATACTGATTCTGGTATCGTCGAGCGCTTCCTCAAGAAACATGGCTTTGATGATTCGCGCGTAATAGTAAAGTGCGATGACACTGTTGATGACACCTATGACCGCCAGCCAGTAATATTCTTCCTTTATAACCGCGGCGAAAAGATAAAACTTCCCGACGAAGCCCCCGGTCGGAGGCAAACCCGTAAGGGAGAACAGGAAAATTGTCATGAGCACGGCAAGAGCAGGTGACCTCCACCCCAACCCCTTGCAGGTGTCCATCTCTTCCTTGCCGAGACGGTTGATGACTACGATAACAACAAGGAAGGCCCCGAGGTTCATGAATACATAGACAAGGAGGTAAAACAGTACTGCCTGGATTCCCTCGAATGAGAGAACGACGACACCCATGAGGAGATATCCAGCGTGAGCAATGGACGAATACGCCAGGAGTCGTTTTAGGCTCCTCTGCAGAAGGGCGCTGAGATTGCCTAAAGTCATGGTCACGGCAGAGAGGACCGCTATGATCATAGGCCAGTCGACATTCCACATTGGGTGACCGAAGGGAGTCCATGGACCATCGGACATCGCAAGGTAAAGAAATCTGATTAGGATGGCAAAGCCGGAGGCCTTCGGGCCTACAGAGAGAAAGCCGGTAATAGGTGTAGGTGCGCCCTGATAAACATCGGGGCACCAGAAGTGGAATGGAACCGAAGCTATCTTGTAACCAAAACCTGCGAGAATGAACATCAACGAGATATAGAGCGTGATTGGCGCCGGCAAAGATGAGGCAAGAACCTTCCTGATTGCGAAGATGTTCGTTGTCCCGGTCAGGCCGTAAAGGAGTGACATCCCATAGAGCATGAGGCCGGTCGCGAAGGCGCCGTATATCACGTACTTCAACGATGCCTCGTTACTGTGCGTATCTTCTCTCTTATATCCGCTCAGGATATAGCTTGGAATGCTGACCAGTTCGAGCGCGACATAGATGATTAAGAGATCCACAGCGGAGGCGAGAAGCATCATTCCCAGGAGGACCGAGAGTATAAGGGCGTAGTATTCCCCGGTCCTCCTTTCGTTCACCTCACTTGAGGCACGAGACGAGAGTATGACGATAACGGTTAATATTACGAACAGGATCTTGAAATAAACGGAAAAGGAATCAATAACCACCATGCCCAGAAATAGAACCCTGGTAGGAGCGGGATACAGATTGAAGATCGAGAACAGGACTATAGCCAACCATGATATGGAAATGTAGGCGAATAATCCACCGCGATTTGTCCCGTGTGATGTCAGGCTGATAAGGAGAATGGTCAATATCGCTCCGCTGAGGAGAAGCTCAGGGAGAAACCAGCCCAAACTCTCTATGTTGTTCAAAGTCTACCTCCGATACATTCACCATCACTTCATGGTCAGAATAGGATGTTAATAAGGTTGTCCATGCTCTTCTCGATCATGCTGAGGACTGGCATCGGCCACACGCCCAGGATGACAATGATCACCCCAAGCGGTACGAGGGTCGTCAACTCTCGGGCATTTATCTCGGGCAGATCGATGTATTTCTCATTCAGTGGGCCCAGGAAGATCCTCTGAAGTGTCCACAGGAGGTAACCCGCGGTCAGCACTATTCCGATCGTCGAGATTATCGTGATGTTCCTGTATACATTAAAAGCCCCTATGAACGAGAGCGCCTCACTGATGAAACTCGAAAGTCCCGGGAGACCGAGGCCTGCAAAGAACGCAAGGCTCGTGATTCCGGTGTATATGGGAACCTTCAATCCGAGTCCACCAAAACCGTTTATGTCTCTGTGGTGGGCCCTATCATAGATAACACCTACGAGTAGAAAGAGCATAGCTGTGACACAACCATGGTTGAACATCTGGAACAAGCCTCCGACCATTCCGGGATGGTTGAAGACCGAGAGTCCAAGGCAGACGATGCCCATGTGGCTGATTGATGAATATGCGACAAGTTTCTTGAGATCCTCCTGCGCCATTGCACACAGTGCACCGTAGATGATGTTGACCATACCGAGCACTGCAAGCGCCTTGGAGAACCATATTGTTGCCGCCGGCAGCATCGGGAAGCTTATCCTGACCAATCCATAGGTTCCCATCTTGAGCAGTATTCCGGCGAGTATGACACTGATTGCCGTTGGTGCCTCGACGTGAGCGTCGGGAAGCCATGTGTGAAACGGGAAAAGAGGCACCTTGATGGCGAAGCCGATAAAAAGGGCAATGAACACGATCTTACCGAAATTAAATATGTACCCGAACACCGAGATGGTCTCGTTGTCGAACGAGTTCTCGTATATCAGCTTGGTCATGTCAAAGGTATGCGGATCCGAATAGAAGTAGAGTGCAAGCATCGCCAGAAGCATGAGTACGCTACCGAATAGTGTATAGAGGAAGAATTTTATAGCCGCGTATTCCTTCCTGGGGCCTCCCCAGATACCGATCAAAAAATACATCGGAAGCAGCATGACTTCCCAGAAAATGTAGAAGAGGAAGAAATCGAGTGCGCAGAACACACCCATCATCCCGACTTCGAGAAGGATGAAAAGAGAGAAGTAACCCTTCACACCCTTATTGATGCCCCATGAGGCCAGAATGCATATGGGCCCGAGGAGGGCGGTCAATAGTACCATCGGAACGCTCAAACCATCTATGCCAAGGAAGTACTCGATGTTGAATGATTTGATCCAGGAATGATGTTCCACGAACTGGAACGATGCCGTCGTTCTGTCGAAAGCCTGGAATACATCGATCCCGAGCAACAAGGGCACGAACGTTGCTATGAGTGCGATTATTTTTACGAGCTCATCCTTCCCTCTTGGTACAAGCAGCATAAAGGGGATCCCCACAAGAGGGAACATTACCATGAGTGTCAGGATGTGGTTTTCCATTTATCCGATTTCCTCCCTATAGAGTTTTGAAAAATACGATCTCTACTCCGGTATTTTCACTTACAAACAGTTAAAACACTCTTACATAGAAAATAACGAGCAGGATGATAATCACCCAAAGCACATAATTCTGGACCCTGCCTGTTTGAAGCCTTCTCAACCTGCCGCCGATGGCTATGGATGTGTTGGCCACGCCATTCACCATACCATCGATTACGATATTATCGAACCTGCCTTCCGCACTGGAGAGCTTCACCGTCAGGTGTGACACGCCGTTTACGATACCATCAATTATTTTGTTGTCGAACCAGCGCGAGACTTTGCTCGCTACGAGAGTGAGTGCTATAAAGGTATTTCCGTAAAACTCGTCGATGTAGTATTTGTTGGTGAGTAAGGTATAGATACCCTTGAACCTCTCAGCGACTCTGTCGGCCGATATCTTCTCCTTTATGTATGTTGCGTATGCCAGGCCTATACCTGAAAGAGCGATTATAACAGAGAGGTACATTGCATATGTATGAGCGCTATGAGCGACATCATGGTTCTCGGATACCGCCTCATGCTCACCATGCGCCACTGCGGCCGGTGGCACTGCTTCGACATGTTCTGCAGCAGCCATGTTGGGCACCGCAGTTTGCTCTCCATGTACCTGAACAGTCGCATACGTCTCTATAGTGGGTTTCGTGACGTAGCTCTGGAACCATTCTCCCCACGCCGAGCAAACCGAAAGAATGCCGAGGATTACGAGTGGTACCGTCATGACCCAGGGGGATTCATGGGCGTGATGATACTTCTCCTCGTCCCTGGGCTTCCCGAAAAAGGTGAGAAAAAGGAGCCTGAACATGTAGAACGAGGTTATCCCTGCAGCCACGAAACCCATCAGCGGAAGCAGGAATGCCGATGGATTCAGCATCGCTTTCTCGAGTGTTGCGGCGAGAATGGCGTCTTTGCTGAAGAATCCCGAGAATGGTGGTACACCTGAGATCGCAAGGGTCGCGACCACGAATGTCCAGAAGGTTATGGGCATCTTTGTGCGCAAACCGCCCATCTCCCTCACATCCTGTGTGTGTACGGCATGAATCACGCTCCCGGCACAGAGAAACAGGAGCGCCTTGAAGAAGGCATGGGTCATCAGGTGGAAAAGACCTGCTACATAGCCTCCGACTCCGAGGGCCATCACCATGTAACCAAGCTGACTCAGTGTGGAATAGGCCAGCACTCGCTTGATGTCTGTCATGACTATTGCTATCGTGGCGGCGAAGATGGCGGTGAATCCACCGACATACGCAATAACCGTCAGGGCATCGGGGGTGAACACGACGAACAGCCTCCCGACCATGTATACTCCTGCTGCGACCATTGTAGCAGCATGGATCAATGCGCTGACAGGGGTTGGCCCTTCCATCGCATCCGGTAACCAAACGTGAAGAGGGAATTGGGCAGATTTTCCCACTGCTCCCATGAAGAGACACACACCCGCCACGGTGAGCAGCGTCCCGGAAAACTCTCCATTGGCGATACTTGTAAACATTTCATGGAAACCCAGCGTGCCGATTGTAGCGAAGGTAATCATTATACCTATGAACATCCCCACATCCCCAACTCTCGTGGTGATGAAGGCTTTTTTCCCAGCATCAGCTGCGGATTTCTTCTCGAACCAGAACCCTATAAGTAAATATGATGACAATCCGACGAGTTCCCAGAAGATGTAAAGGCCGAAGAGATTGTCGGTGAGAACCAAACCTAGCATTGAGAAGCTGAATATCCCCAGATATCCAAAATACCTCGAATACCTGGGGTCACCATGCATGTATCCCACCGAGTACAGGTGAATGAGAAAGCTAACACCGGAAACTACGACGAGCATGACTCCAGCCAGGGTGTCGAGTAGAAAACCCCACGTAAGCTTGAAACCACCGACAACGATCCATTCCCAGCCGAATGACTCCATGTAATTCGGGTCGCCATGGGAGAAGATCCTGATGAAGATGAGTATGGAGAGGATGAGGGAACCGAAGATGAGACCGATGGACAGAAAATCGCCACCCCTTGGAAGCCTTCTGCCGAGGAACATCTGAATGGCAAAACCTGCAAGCGGGAGAAAAGGTATAAGCGCCGTCATTTCGACCATATCCATCATCCCCTCAGCCTGTCTGCCTCATCGACGTAGATTGTCTTGAGATTGTAATAGAGCGCGAGTACAATAGCCAGGGCGACAGCGGCCTCTGCCGCAGCGAGTACGATCACGAAAATAGCGAATACCTGACCGCTCAGATCACCTGCCGAAAATCTGGAAAAGGCGACGAAATTTATGTTGGCCGCATTAAGTATGAGCTCGATACCCATGAGCACAGCCACTGCGTTTCTCCTGGTCATCACCCCGAAGAGTCCAAGGGAGAAAAGAACAGCGCTTATGATAAGGTAGTGATGCAAAGTGATCTCAGTCATCTTACCTCTCTCTCCTCGCGAGGATGACCGCCCCAACGAGAGCCATGAGAAGAAGGATCGACACGATCTCGAATGGCAGCAGGTAATCGCTCATTATAAGTGTCCCGATACCCCGGGTCGTGGATGGAACTCTTTCGAAAGCCAAAGCTTTGAAGGACCATCTAGTTTCGACAGCAATCGTTACCAGCACGAACATGAGTAAACCAATAGAGATAATCGCCGGGAACACCTGAATTGTCTTCACCCTCAGTTCTACTTCCATAACCCTGTGGGTGAGCATGACTCCGAAGACTATGAGGACAAGAATGCCGCCAACGTATATGAGAACCTGAATTGCAGCCAGGAAATCGGCTCCCAGGAAGATGTAAAGAGCCGCCACCCCGAACAGGGTGGCAAGTAGTGAGAAAGCTGCATAGACCACGTTCTTGGTGAATACCACGAATCCTGCAGATATCACCGTGAATATGCCGAATAAGTAGAATATAAGAACGCTGGTTTCCATGTTATCCTCAAATTACCTGTCCGGCTTGACCTCCTGGGGTAGCCTCCGTCTTTTCCTGCCTGCTTCCTTCGACGGCCCATCTGTATATGAGATCCCTCTTGTCGTAGACGGAGAATTCGTATTCTGGTATCATCCTGAGACATCCCGTCGGGCACTGTTCAGTACAGTATCCGCAGTAGCAACAAAGAGAAAGATCGATGTCGTACTGTATCACTCTCAGCTTCTTTGGTCTCTTTCCGCCTTCCTCGGAAGTGAACTGAGGCTCCTCGTCAGGTCCCCGCTTCTCGGTTTGTATGGTAATACAACTTACGGGGCAATTCTTTGCACATGCCTGGCAGCCGATACAATCCTCGATGTTATTGTGAAGCCTCCCTCTGAACCTTTCTGGAGTAGTCCATTTCACATCCGGGTACCGAAGAGTTATCGAAGGAACAAAGATGTGTCCTATGGTTACCTTCATGCCGACCAGGACTGTCCAGATCGCATGCCCTATGTCTTTAAAATACTGTACCAACTCCTCAGACACTCCTCATAAAAGCAGCCACAGGCCGGTTCCGAAGATCGCTATAAAAGACAGCGGTAGTAATACCTTCCATGAAACGTACATCAACTGATCCACCCTGAGTCTCGGTAGCGTCCATCTCAGCCATATCATGACGAAGAAAAGGAAGAGGGCCTTGCATAAGAACCAGAAAAATCCGGGGATAATCGGATTCGGAAGCACTCCGTGCCACCCACCGAGGTAAAGTACGGTCGAGATCGCGCTTACAATGAACATGTTCGAATATTCGGCCATGAAGAAAAACGCGAATCTAATCCCACTGTACTCAGTGTTGTATCCGGATACAAGCTCGGACTCTGCCTCGGGCAGGTCAAAGGGAATCCTGTTTACCTCTGCAACCCCGGCCACGTAATAAAGGAAGAAGGCCATGAATATGAATGGATTCCTGAAAATGAACCATTTGTGGATCCCACCTGCCTGGGCCCCCACGATATCCTGCATTGAGAGGCTGCCGGTGTAGAGGATCACGGTCAGAATACTGAGCGCTATCGGTACCTCGTAGCTCACGATCTGAGCGGCTGACCTCATGGCTCCATAGAGAGACCACTTGTTGTTCGAAGCCCACCCACCCATTATAATGCCGATCACTGCAATCGATGAGATTGATAAGATATATAGGATACCAATGTTGAGATCGCTGACAATAAGTGTACTCGACCAGGGGATAACGACAAAGGAGGCAAACGAGGCAGAGAAGACGACGATGGGAGCAATGATGAAGAGTTTCCTGTCCGCCAGATCAGGGATTATATCCTCCTTCAGGAAGAGCTTTATGCCGTCGGCTACGAACTGAAGGATACCGTGAGGACCGACCCTCATAGGCCCGAGCCGGTCCTGGATGTGACCGGCGATTTTCCTCTCCGCGTAGGAGCCAATTCCGGCGAAGACGGTCAAGCTTCCAAGGAGTATGATGACCGCGAAGATGATCATCGTCACCAGATAAACCAGATCTGCCGGGACGCTTTTCAGAAAACCGTTCGATGCTATTATGCCATCGATGAACTCTTTCATCTTATCTGTCTATCTCCCCGAGCATGATATCAAGGCTACCCAGTATCGCGACGATATCGGCGATCATCCATCCCACTGATATCTCACGGAGGACGCTGAGGGCAGTAAAGCAGGGGGACCTTACCTTAACCCTGTAGGGCTTTGGAGTCCCATCGGACACTATATAGAATCCGAGGTCTCCCCTGGGATTCTCGACCCTGAAATATACATCTCCCTCGGGTGGCTTGAGGACTTTCGGGATCGCTGATTTTACATCACCTTCGGCAGGGAGCTGCTCGAGTGCCTGCTCCACGATACGTGCACTCTCCTGCATCTCCCTTATCCTCACCCAGTACCTGTCCCAGCTATCTCCGACTTTCCCCATCTCTCCCTTTCCGACCGGCACTTCGAAATCGTACTTTTCGTAACCGGAGTAGGGTTCGTCCTTCCTAAGATCCCATTGCACACCCGAACCCCTCAGGTTCGGGCCTGTCACTCCGTAGGAGATTGCGATCTCCGGTTCAAGGACACCCACGTTCGCCGTTCTCTCTATGAATATCTTCTGATAGGTGACAAGGTTGTTGTACTCCTGTATCTTTGGCCTGAAATATTTGATAAAATCCTTCACCTTCTCCACCCAGCCGGGTGTTAGATCATGAGCGAGTCCTCCCACCCTGATGTAATTATAGAGAAGCCTAACCCCAGCAATCTCCTCGAAGAGATCCATGATCCTTTCCCGGTCCCTGAGCGTGTAGAGAAAGAGGGTCACGGCCCCGGTGTCAAGGCCATAAACACCGGTAGCGATAAGGTGGCTCGCAATCCTGTTGAGCTCTGCCACAATGACCCTGATGCATCTTACCCTCTCCGGCACCTCGATTCCCGCGAGCTTCTCCACCGCGAGCGCGTATCCGAGCTCGTTGTTCATGGCAGCGAGGTAATCGAGCCTGTCCACATAGGGCACAACCGTGGCGTAGGTAACGTTTTCAGAATGCTTTTCCATGCACCTGTGAAGGTAGCCGATCACGGGTCGCACGTCTTTCACAACCTCGCCGTCTGTCTTGAGCACAAGCCTCAACACCCCATGAGTGCTGGGATGCTGAGGTCCCATGTTGAGTACCATTTCATCACTTTTGAGTTCTATGGCCTCATCAATAGACCTCATACTTCCATCCCCCGGTACTCCTCAGGTGCTGTGTAATCCTTCCTCAGCGGATACCCCTGCCAGTCTTCAGGAAGCAGGATCCTCCGAAGATCAGGGTGGCCATCAAACTCCACCCCGAGCAGATCGAATGCTTCGCGCTCGTGCCAGTTGGCCGTCTTCCAAACGCTCTCAACGGAGGGGATTCTCGGATTCTCCTTCCCTACCTCGACCTTCAAGGTAATCTTATGGAACTTCTTCATTGAGTGCAGGCTATACGTGAGGAGAACTTTCTCTGCGTAATCGGTCGCAGAGAGACACATCAATGAGTCAAAGGCAAGCTCTTCATCCTCGGAGAGAAACTTCGCAACTTCCAGAATATGTTCGGGCTTTACCTTGATGTAAGGATCCAATGCGTCCGGAGTGAATTCCCCAGCACCTTCCCCGAATCGCCCCTTCACCCGGTTGTAGATTTCTGAGGCATCCATCTATTTTTTAACCAGTACTTTTTCTTTCTTTATTTTTTCCTGAAGCTTCATGAAACCATCCATGAAGGCTTCAGGTCTCGGAGGACAGCCCGGTACGTATACATCAACCGGTATGATCAGATCCACACCCTTGAGGACATGGTATCCATGCTTCCAGTACGGACCTCCGTTCGTGGCACAACTCCCTATCGCGATAACCCACTTCGGCTCGGGCATCTGCTCATAGAGCCTCCTGATCCTAGTTGCCATTTTCAGCGTCACTGTGCCGGCAACGAACATAAGATCCGATTGCCTGGGAGTGGCTCGGAAAACTGAACCGAAACGGTCTAGATCGTACCGGGAGGCTCCCACACACATCATCTCGATGGCACAACAGGCAAGGCCAAAGAGCATGTACCATATCGAACTCCGCCTTCCCCAATTCAGCATATAATCGACTTTTGTGAATAGTACATTCTCAGGAAACTTGCCTTCGAGGCTACCCAAAATCAAATCCTCCTGCCTGTCGTGATCCCATTTTTCAGCTCTTTCTGGGCTTGATCCAGTCCAAATCACCATTCTTCCAGACATATGCAAGCCCGAGGAGCAGAATGGCGACGAATATCAGCATTTCCACGAAGCCAACAAGACCTATATCTCTGAAGATGACTGCCCAGGGAAAAAGAAATGCGACCTCAACATCAAAAATGACAAATATGAGGGCAATGATATAGAATCTGATATTAAACTGTATCCAGGATGAACCGATGGGATTTTCGCCGCACTCATAGGTCGTGTATTTCTGGGGGCTACGGACCCGCGGACGAATCAGGCTACCTATCAATAAAGTGACAGCAAGGAATACCACCCCCAGGGAAAGAAAAACGAGGACATTTGCATACTGGAAAAGCACGGCAGTTCTCCTGTTGAATGAAGCAAGTTAATGGCTTACTATGGGTTTGTCAAGTTTTTTCATGGTTGACATATTCCGTCGGTTCCGCTTATCTTTTTGCAGATGAAAGGGGGAAACTTCTATGATAATAGGTCTGACGGGGCCAAATGCATCTGGCAAGGGAGTGGTTGCGAGCCACCTGATAAAAAGAGGCTTCGTCTACCTTTCCCTCTCAGATATTCTGCGGGAAGAGCTAACAAAGAGAGGCGAGCGTCCAGAACGCGAAAGTCTCTACGCTTTCGGCAACGAGCTCCGGAGGAAAAAGGGACCGGGAATACTTGCCGAGAAAATACTCGAGCGGATCACAACGGGAGATTCGTATGTCATAGATTCCATTCGGCATCCCTCAGAAGCGAATGTGCTGAGGAGATTGAGCGGTTTCCACCTCGTCTGTGTCGATGCTCCCATAGAGGTGAGATTTGAGAGAATAAGGAGGAGAGGCAGGGAGAAAGACCCAACTACATTCGCATACTTCCTAGAACTCGAAAAAAGAGAACTCGAAGGAGGAGGGGAGGATCACCAGCAACTCGCCAAAACCATGAGGACGGCTGATTACGTGATCAGAAATGACGGAACCCTAGATGAATTGAGAGAGAAGGTGGACATGATGATCAGTGAGTTAAGCGACACCGAAAAAAGTAATACACGGCCTTCCTGGGATGACTATTTCATGGGAATAGCCAGAGTCGTGGCGGCAAGATCAAACTGCATCAGGAGAAAAGTCGCAGCTATAATTGTGGTCGACAAGAGAATCATATCCACCGGATACAACGGTACTCCACGTGGTACGAGAAACTGTGACGAAGGCGGCTGCCCGAGGTGCAGTGAATCACCGGAAAGCGGCAGGAGACTCGATGAATGCCTCTGCAGCCATGGAGAGGAAAACGCCATAGTCCAGGCAGCCTACCATGGCATCAGCGTCAAAGGCGGTGTACTCTACTCCACCTGTTCACCGTGCCTCATATGCACGAAGATGATCATCAATGCTGGGATATCAGAGGTGGTCTATAACGAAGAATACCCGCTCGCTGACGCATCTCTGGCACTTCTCAGGGAAGCAGGAGTGGAGGCCAGGGAGATCCTGCTCGCACGATAAGTTAATCCGGATACTGGCGTTTTTCTCATCACTCCTCAAAATTTAACCGGAACGGCTTGACATGCTACCATCCTTTTAGTACAATAAGTTTGAAAAGAATAAAAATTACTGTTATAAGCTATTCATAGAATAGAACTTAGGAGGGAAATACTATGCTGAAATTAAGAGCTGTTTTATACGTCATCCTACTTCTTCACTGCAACCTCATGATTACAGATACGACAGTCTATGGTCAGGTGACTGAGGCCTGGGTCGTTAGCTACGATGGACCGATGAATTACGACTACGATACTGCCAGCGCCATGGTGCTCGATGAGCAGGGCAACATATACGTGACCGGATCAGCTGAAATGCCAGGCTGTCGCTCTGACTACGGCACAGTCAAGTATGAAAACGAGGGAAACCAGATATGGGTTGCCTATTACGATGGACCAGTCAACCACGTTGATAATGCGTCAGCACTCGCACTTGATATGACGGGAAACGTTTACGTGACCGGATCGAGTCGGGGCAGCGGATACGATAATGATTGTGCAACTGTTAAGTATGATAGTGATGGCAACCAGATATGGGTGGCACGATACGACGGCCCGGCAAACGATGATGATTATGCTGTTGACATAGCGGTTGACACCGTTGGGAACGTCTATTTAACCGGGACGAGTTGCAAGATCTGGCCCTATGACTATGACTATGTCACGATCAAGTATGACCCGTTGGGTGATGAGATGTGGATAGAACGTTACAGGGATCCGGGAGGCCTTTGGGATTACGCACACGATCTTGTGCTGGACCCGGCAGGCAATGTATTCGTTACAGGAGACAGCTGGGGAAGCGGAACCTACCCTGACTATGCCAGCATTAAATACAGCCCCGACGGGAATCGCCTAGGCGTGCGTCGTTACAACGGCCCAGCTAACGGTGCTGACAGGGCTTACGCAATAGCTCTCGATGAGGCTGGTAATATATGTGTCACAGGTGAGAGCGAAGGGGGAAGCACTCATTATGACTATCTCACCATCAAGTATGATGCATTCGGGAACCGGCTCTGGAGGGCTCGTTACACCGGGCCTGTGAGCAATGGCTGGGATCGGGCAACAGCCATAGCGATCGATGCCGAGGGCAATGTATATGTGACCGGCTCCAGTGACAGTCAGGGCGGTGGATTCAACGATGACTATCTTACAATCAAATATGATCCTGACGGTAATCAGCTGTGGGAAGCCCGCTACGACAACCCATCAGATGATCAGGAATTCAATGGTGATGTGGCCACCGCCATTGCACTTGATGAAGAAGGTAACGTTTACGTGACAGGTGTGAGTTACGGTGGAGGTGGATTTGGTGGAACCTTCTCCGATTTTGCCACAATCAAATATGATACGGATGGGAACATGCTGTGGGTAGCCAGATACGGGGATTACAAGACGGATGGAGCCTGTTCTATAGCAGTCGATGAAAATGGCGGCGTCTATGTGACAGGGAGTAGTTCATACTTTGACGGGGAGGACTATTTCTCCGATTACATAACCATCAAGTATGTTCCGGGGTCAGTCAGCAGTGAATTACTGTGTCTCACTCCCACCGTGATGCAAGGTGACACCCTGGTTTATGAGGGTACGATTATCAACCACACCTCTATAGTCCAGACTTTCAAGGCTTGGACGAAGGTCAGACTGCCTAATGGAGAGTGGTATAATAGTTACGTCATACCTCCGACTCCCCTCAGCATGGAACCTTACGATACACTCTCACTCACCATGAAACACAGTGTGCCCATGACAGCGCCGCCGGGTGAGTATGAATACTGGGGATACATAGGAGCGGATACTTCGTCAGAGTGGGATTCTGATATGTTCGACTTTACCGTCGAGGCATCCGGAAAATCTGAATAAGACCCGGCCACCTAAACGGTGGGCTTGGGCGTTTCAGGTACTCCCTCCCGGCGGACGGCACCTTCAACCGGTCCTCTTGCGGGGACAGCCGGTTCCCCTCTCTTCAGACCCATGATAATCGCCCTCTTGAGAAGCTGTACACCGAGCGCGGGATCCACGCCCTTAGGACATGCTTCAGAACATGCTCCCGCGAAATGACACTTCCATGGACCATTTGAGGAGTCGACCTCATCGAGCCTGTTTGAAAGACCGCTATCCCGGCTGTCGATAGAGTACCTGTATACCTGAGTCAGAGCCTGGGGGCCGATGTAGCCTGAATCTGTCGCGAGAGTCGGACACGCTGAGAGGCATATGCCACACTTTATGCAGTATGCAAACTGCAGGTATTGAAGAAGCTGTCTCTCACTCTGAATGAATTCACCTGTGGGGGCATCTATTTCTCTGGGATCCCCATCCCTGATTAAGTAAGGTCTTATGCTTTCCAGTTTTGTGAAGAGCACTCCGAGATCGGGGATCAAGTCTCTGAGGTTGTCGAAATTCGGCAAAGGCGATATTGTGATTTGGTCTTTATCGAGAGCCAGTATCTGCGTATGACATGCCAGCCTCGGGAATTTGTCGATGAACATCGCACAGGAGCCACACACAGCCATCCTGCAGGAGGCCCTCCATGAGAGCGAGCTGTCGAAGTGTTCCTTTATATATATGAGTCCATCTAGGACCGTCATGCCCTTCATGACCGGAATGGGGTATTCCTTCCAGAACAGCTTCCCGTCATCCGCTATGTACCGTTCAATCCGGAAATTTATCTCCTTTACCACAGTTGCTTCTTTATCCAGAACTTTCTTTTCCACTTCCATATCATGCATCGATTTCCTCCTAAAGGGAATAGGCCATTCTGATCGCCCAGAAACCGTACACGAATGTGACGATTCCGAAGAGCAAAAAAGCCCATGATATGATTCTCTCGACGCCCCGGCGCAGGGAAAGCTCGAACAGGATGGTCCTTAACCCGTATAACCCGTGATAAAGGGCTGCACCGAGCAGGATTGTATAAACCGTGGCATAGAAGATATCCCTACCACGCGCAACTGTCGAATCGTATGAAAGCACATCCTCCATACCCAGGATCCCGTCAAGGTGCATGACTCCCATGTGAACGGTGAGTGTCACAATGATGAGTATGCCAGCCATCAGGAAAAGTAACCACAGGGTTGATTCTCTCATTGTTATTTTCCCTCCTAAGACAGGAAATCATATCCGGCGATCGATATTGCAACGGCAGCTAAACACATGAGTACCCACATCAGAGGTCTCTGCCTGTTCAATGAACTCACAGGTGGATAAACTGGTCTCTCAGGCTCGCCAACGAAGAATCCAAGCTCCGTCAATCCCAGCCTCAGTCCGTTGAGGGCATGGAAAGCGAATGCGATAAAGAGAAGAAACTCACCGAAATACAGAACCGGATTGTGAAGCGCTCCCATCACCTCCTTCCATACGACCTCTCCCTGTAGCCTCTTGCTCGTCACATAGACATGCAGGGGAAGGTATAATATAAGGGCGAGTCCGGACAACCTGTGCAGGATATAGAGCTTCCTCTCAAGACCATACCTTCCACCTGATAGCCACCCCAAAATTCCCTGCCTGTTTTTCCTCGGTCCAATGTTCTCCATTGTACACCTCTAATACTTTCTCTCTACTGGCTTCCAGGTATTAATATTCACCTCGGCGTAACTCAACTCCGGACCCTGTGATGACCAGCTTGCAAGACTGTGTCTGAGCCATTTATCATCATCCCTCTTTGCAAAATCCCTGCGCGCATGGCCTCCTCTGGATTCTGTCCTGCTCCAGGCACATGTGGTTGAGACCTCGGCCAGGTCGAGGAGGTTCTCGAGTTCGAGTGATGATGTGAGATCCGTGTTGTAAATCCTGGACTTATCCTTCACTGGAGCCCTCTCGAACCGCTCCTTCAGCGCTATGATAGTATCCAGGGCCTCCTTCAATTCATCAGCGGTTCTGAAGACCCCCATACACCTATCCATGACGCTCCTGAGTTCGGCGCGTATTGAATAAAGGTTTTCATCACCCTTTCTTTCGAGTTGGTCTTTATAGATCCTCTCATACTCCTTCTCAACGAGCTCATCGGACGGCTCTGCAACCGCATTCATACTCATCGCGTATTTCGCGCTTTCCTGTCCGGTTATCGTTCCCCAGACGAGGCATTCCGCTGTGGAGTTCGATCCCAGGCGATTGGCACCATGCAGGCTGACACAGGCTGCTTC
This sequence comes from Candidatus Glassiibacteriota bacterium, assembly GCA_046760905.1. Lineage (GTDB taxonomy): Bacteria > Gemmatimonadota > CAZMKB01 > CAZMKB01 > CAZMKB01 > JBHIFB01. The sequence goes on from JBHIFB010000017.1 coordinate 23,622, forward strand.
CCCAGCGACCCAGATGCCTTCGGCACCCGCTTTGCCTTTGATATCTGTCTCTATCCCGCCCATCGAGTAATGAGCAACAGGCCTGACAGGAATGGGCTCATCAATCGGATCGATTCCGGCAAAATTGAGACACACTTCTCTGATAAGAGGTAACCTCTCATTTATCTTATCCCTCCCCAGATGTCTCAGGTCCAGATGAAGGTAATCAATCCCTCTGGGATCTTTGAATCCCCTCCCTCCTTCAATTTCGATCACCATAGATCTTGAGACAAGATCCCTCGGGGCGAGTTCCATCTTGTCGGGGGCATAGTTTTCCATGAACCGTTCACCCTTGTTGTTGAGCAGGTATCCTCCTTCTCCCCGACATGCCTCTGTCATGAGGATACCTGATGGGACGAGGCCGGTCGGATGGAATTGTATGAATTCCATGTCCTCGAGTGGGAGCCCTGCCCTGAATGCCATTGAAAGGCCATCTCCCGTCACAGTCTGCGAATATGTAGTGAAACCATAGAGCGTCCCAGCACCACCGGTTGCAATAACGAGCGCCTTTCCAAGTATCAAGCAGAACTTACCGGTTCTCATCTCTATGGCTGTTATACCCTTGAACTGTCCGTCCTCAATGAGTATTGATGTGACGAACCACTCGTCGTACCTTTTCGCATTCCTGTATTTGAGCAGTGTGTCGTAGAGAGTCTGCATTTCAAAAAAACCTGTTTTGTCCTGGGCATACACTGCCCTGTCGAAACTGTGACCCCCGAAGGCTCTCTGGTCTATCCTGCCATCGGCTCTCCTCGACCATGGGATACCCCAGTGGTCGAGCTGGATGATCTCCGCCGGGGCTCTTTCACAAAAAAGGTGCACGACATCCTGGTCGGCCAGAAAGTCACTTCCCTTCACGGTATCCCAGGCGTGGAGCTGGAGGCTGTCACCCTCTTCGGTACGGAGGACGGCGGCTGTACCGCCTTCAGCACACACGGAATGAGATCTCATGAGCTGCAGCTTGGAAACCAGACCGATGTCGAGCTTCCCCCCACTCACCCTTGCCGCTTCGAGCGCGGCTCTTAGACCTGCCAGGCCGGTTCCGAGTATCAAAAGGTCATGCTCTATTTTTTCCCACATCGTTGTACTCCGTTATTCGTTTCCCGGAAGTGGTAAAACAACGGTGGTAACTTTATAACGAGGGTTGTGATTTGTCAATGAAGTCAAGAGGCGGCTGCGGGGTTGATAATATAAAGGATCTGTCCACTTTCAGCCCATTTCAATCCCGTCTATCTCGGCGGCACATTCAGGGCACTTGCCATTTTTGACTCTGTTTTCCATCACCTCAAATCCCCATCTTTTCACAAGGAGAGTCTTACAGTTGTAGCACAGGGTGTTTTCACCTTCCTGGCCTGGCACATTCCCACAGTAGACATATCTTAATCCCGACTCATAGCCGATACGTTCAGCTGTTTTCATTTTCTCAAGGGTGGTCGGGTGTCTATCCGTCATTCTGTAGTCGGGATGGAATCTTGTTACGTGCCATGGGATCTCTACACCTACAGCTGCTATAAATTCGGCTATCTCCCTGAGCTCATCTTCGTCATCGTTGAGCCCGGGAACGATCAGCGTTGTCACTTCAACCCACATATCATACTCTTTCATCAATTTAATGGTTTCAAGCACCGGATGTAGTCTGCCGCCGATCACTTTCTTGTAAGTTTCGTCTTTGAACGATTTCAGATCCACATTGGCACCGTGAAGGTATGGTCGAATCTTCTCGAGTGTTTCGGCAGTCATGAAACCATTCGTGACAAAGTTGTTCTTAATGCCTTCCTCGCTTGCGAGTTTCGCGGTGTCGTATGCAAGCTCGAAGAAGACCGTTGGCTCGGTATATGTATAGGAAATGCTCCTGCAGTTGTATCGTTTTGCCACCTCGACCAGCTCTTCTGCTGACATCTTTGTTCCGTAAATCGCCCCACCGTTTCTCACGATCTGAGAAATGCTCGAGTTCTGGCAGAAATCACACTTGAAATTGCAACCCACGGTGGCGATTGAAAAAGCCCTCGAGCCGGGGATGAAGTGGAAAAGCGGTTTCTTCTCTATGGGATCTACATTTGCAGATGATATTTTATCATACACCAAACTGTAAAGGGATCCTCCCCTGTTTTCCCTCACCAAACATACACCTTTCTTTCCTGCTGATATCTTGCATCTGTGTGCACAGAGGTTGCATCTTACCTTCCCATCCTCGAGTTTTTCATATAGCATTGCCTCTTTCATCTTTCCTCAACCGTCTTCATCTCCCCGTTTTTCCATTTCCCAGTCAAATATTCCTTTACGGGCCGGGACACTGCCAGAGTCCTTGGCCTTTTTGTATACCCTGTTCCATTCCAGATCAACTCTCTTCTGTATGAACTCGATCTGCTCATTTGTCAGGTGCTTGAATCGGCCCTGGTTTTTTATGTATGCCTCTATAGGAAGTTCTCTGGCCGGAATGTAGTTCAACCGGTATCGGACACCTTCTTCTACTTCGTAAAGAGGAAAAGCTCTGGTGAGTACCGCGAGGTGGGTGAGCGTTACAGACATATCACTCGCTGCCCTCCAGCCAGGAGGACACGGCGAAAGTATGTGAATGAATCTGGTACCTCGTATAGCCCTGGCCTTCTTGACTTTCCTGACAAGATCCTCTGGAAACGCAACAGATGCGGTGGCCACATATGGAATCCAGTGAGCAGCAAGTATCTCGACGATCTGTTTTTTATGATTCTCCTTAGGGAACTCTTCAGGCGTCGTTGTCGTCCATGCCCCCCAGGGCGTCGCGCTGCTTCTCTGTATACCCGTGTTCATGTATGCTTCATTGTCGTAACAAACATATATTATATCTTCATTTCTCTCCGCGCATGCCGATAGCGCCTGTATCCCTATGTCGAATGTGCCTCCATCGCCTGCCCAGGCGACCACCGTCGTCTCTGTATCCCCTTTCATAGTGAGCGCAGCCCTTATTCCGGCAGCAGATGCTGCGGCCGTCTCAAAAGCTGTGTGATAAAGGGGGACTGTGAGGCAGGAGTGAGGCATGGGTCCATCGATCACAGACCAGCAGCATGCCGGAATCGTTAGAACGGTTTTGGGTCCAAGAGCTTTCAGGACAAACCGCATAGCTAGTGTGGCACCACACCCTGCACATGCGAGATGCCCGGATCCCATGAGCTCATCGTCGGGAATATTGATTAAAGCCTGACTCATAACTTCGCTCCAATCCAGATGATATCGTCGGCAGGTTTTTCCTCTGCCATTGTGCGTTCTATTATGACTTCTATCACGTCAGGCGTGATGTCCCTGCCGCCCAGACCTGCAACATAACCGAATACATCCGGCCTCCCCTCCAGGCTACAAAGGGCAGCTTTCACTTCCTGACAGAATATCCCTCCTACACCGAAGCAGATGTCTCTATCCAGAACCGCCACCTTCGAGATACTGGATGCGATCCGCCTTAACTCCTGGAATGGAAACGGCCTGAACACCCGCATCTTGAGGAGGCCCACAGGAACACCTCTTGACCTCATGTCCTCCACAACAAGCCTCGCTGTACTCGTGGCCGTACCTGCGGTGATCAGAACAACTTCCGCATCATCCATCATGTACTGCTCGATGAGATCATAGTTTCTCCCGAATCGCTCCCCGAATTCACTGGCCACCTCCACTATCACATCCCGCGCCTCCTCCATCGACCGTTCCATCATATATCTGAGCTCCATGTAATAGTCAGCTGATGCGAGGCCGCCGAATGTGTGAGGATCTGCCGGATCTATTTTCCAATCTGGCTTCCATGGAGGAAGAAACTCATCGACTTTTTCCTGATCCGGTATATCAACGGGTTCGCAAGTGTGTGAGAGGAAAAAAGCATCGAGGTTGAGCATGGAGGGCATCCTCACCTTCTCGGAGATTTTGTAAGACATAAGCACAGTATCGAGAACCTCCTGATTGCTTTCACAGTAGTATTGCATCCAGCCGGTATCCCTCTGGGAAAGGCTGTCAGTCTGATCGGCCCATATAGTCCACGGAGGTCCCATGGCTCTGTTTACATTAACCATCACTATAGGCAACCTCCCACCTGCAGCCCAGTGTAACATCTCGTGCATCAGGGCAAGTCCGTGGGACGATGTGGCGGTGAAAGCACGCGCACCTGCTGCGGCAGCACCTATGCAGCTTGCCATGGCCGAATGCTCAGATTCAACTTTTATAAAACGGGCCTTTAGTTCTCCTCTGGCGCACATCTCCGACAGGAGTTCGACAACACTCGAGGAAGGTGTTATTGGATATGCCGCAATGACTTCCACTCTTGCCAGCTTAGCAGCGTATGATGCGGCATGAGTTCCCTCGATCACTTTTTCCATTTCATCTCCTCCGTGAGGGACATGCAGTTTCTCGGGCACTCATGGACGCAAATTCCGCATCCCTTGCAGAAGTCATAGTTAATTTTATAACCCTTCTTCAATTTGCTGATCGCTACATCGGGGCAGAAGATGAGGCAGTTATCACACTCAGTGCAGACACCGCAGCTCATGCACCTGTTAGCCTCCCTGATGGAAGTTTCCGGTTCCATTGGAAGTTCACACTCATCGAAGGATCTCACAGCCAGATCAAGGGGAATCGTCTCCCGCCGAGGCCTCTCGGCTTCTCTGAAGTAAAGCAGGTTGAGTGTATCGAAGTGAACTACTTCCCTTTTCGATTTGGAGCCTCCGGGTGCTTTTCCCTGGAGTGAGGCACCGATCACAGCCGCGATCCTTTTGCCGTCTCCAATCACATCGGCGACGGTCCTGGGATTGGTTGCCATGGCATCACCACCTACGAAGACCCTCTCATGGGTTGTCTTTCCTCTCTGGTCACAGACGGGCGTACCATCCTCACCCTTAAGGGAATCCGGTAGGAAATCGAAGGAGGCGACTGAATCCACACTGGCAATGACGCCTTCTACTTCAACCATAAAGCGAGAACCCTCTACAGGGACCCTCTTCCTTCTCCCCGAAGAATCAGGCTTTCCATAGGTCACATCCATACACTCGATCCGCCTGACCTTTCCGTCTTCACCGACGAATCTCCTCAACTCGGTTAACGGTCTCAATTCGACACCCTCTGCGATCGCATCCTCCACCTCGAGAGGTGAGGCGGTTATATCATTTTTGCTCTTCTCGCAAATTAGCATCACCTTCTTCCCCATCCTTACGAGTGTCCTCGCGGCATCTATGGCAGCATTGTCACCACCTATCACCGCGACTTTCCTGCCGAGGTTAGTCTTACCACCGCTGTTTGCCATCATCAGTAATCTGCTGGCGGTGTAAGTGCCTTTCAAGTCTTCGCCCTCTATTCCGAGCGGCTTTTCCTCCCATGCACCGGTCGAGACAAAAACAGCATCATAGGAGAGCAGTTCCTCGAAGCTTTTCTCCTTGCCCACCCTCACAGACGTGTGTATCTTGACACCCGCTTTCAGGATAAGTTTAATCTCATCATCAAGAACATTCACCGGCAACTTGAAGGACGGAACCCTGTAGCGAACTGTTCCACCGGGCTCACCCATCGCCTCGAACACATCGACTTCATAACCCGCCAGTCTCAGGTGGAAGGAACACGTTAAACCGGCAGGGCCCGCTCCGACGACTGCAACCCGTTTCCCCTTTTCGAGGATCACCGGTTCGAATTTCCCCCGAGCTCTCCCGTAATCACCCACATATCTCTCGAGAGCACGTATCGCGATAGGTTCATCGAAGAGGCGTCTGTTGCATGCCGCTTCACAGGGATAGTGGCATATCCTGCCGCAGACCGAAGGAAAAGGATTGTCCTTGATGATCGTGGTCCATGCTTTATTAGTATCGTCCCCGACGAGTTCCCTGAGATACCTGGGAATCTTCTCACCGGCCGGACAAGCAGGAATGCAGGGAGCGGTTTTGTACTGGTACACAGGCCTCATGTATCGCCAGCTCCCCGTCTTGTTCCAGTCCATGCTGCTCAGGGATACAGCCATGGGAGGCATCTCCGTCACGCTTTTAAAAACGATTTTCTCAGCCATTACCCAATCCTCAAATTACAACCCTCTCATAAGCAATCTTCGCGGCTTCGGCGTTCTGCTCTTTTTTCACAGGGACGCCTTCAAGTATTGCTTGCTGTATGGATTCGAGAGTCACGATACCTGTCACCTTCGACAGTGCACCAAGAATAGCTGTGTTGATAATTGGAGCTGTCTTGCTGCCCAAGCCTCTCTCGTATGCTATCCTGTTGGCATCAACTGTCGCCACCCTGTATCTATCGGCAAGCTCGAAAAAAGACGGTTCCTGCTCACTGTTTATAAGGACAGAACCTCCCTCCTTCAATCCCGAAGTCACATCTATGCTCAAAAGCAAAGTGGGGTCCAGTACCACAATATGCCCCGGTTCGTATATTTCACATCTGAGGTTCACATACTTCTCGTCTATTCTGGTGAAAGCCAAAACCGGCGCCCCTCTTCGTTCGACACCGAATGCGGGGAAAGACTGGGCATACATGCCATCTTTGTGAGCTGCCGCCGCAAGAATTTTGCTGGCTATCACTGAGCCCTGGCCTCCCCTTCCATGTATCCGGATCTCTATCATGCTTCTCCCCAATTCAAGTTAAGTTAATCGAAGCATTCGTTCAAGCGCTGCCTTCGAATATCGTTTTACATCATCATCCACTTTGATGACGTTCACTTTCCCCAGAAAATCCAGTGCATACAACAGATCATCTAGCCCGATCTTGTACATGTTAGGGCATAGGGAACGCGATAATTCATACACGGTCTTATCAGGATTCTCTTCAGCGAGTCTTTTAACAAGATGTATCTCTGTTCCTATGACTATCCTTGAACCGGAGGGAGCGTTTTGGACGAAATTCACAATGAAACTTGTTGATCCGGATGCATCGGCAAGCCTGACGATTTCCTCCTTGCATTCGGGGTGCACTATTATCTTAGCATCCGGATCGTCTTGACGGATTTTCCTCACATGCTCAGGCACAAACCATGTGTGTACATGGCAGTAACCATTCCACAAGACAACCCTGGCCCTGCGAATGCTCTCGGGAGTGTTCCCGCCATTCTCGATGTTCGGATCCCAGACGATCACATCCTCACCTTGAAAGCCTCTGCTCCTCGTGGTATTTCTGCCGAGATGCTCGTCGGGGAAAAAGAAAACTTTGGATGCGTTTTTCACAGCCCAATCGAATACGACAGCGGCATTGGTAGACGTGCACACCGACCCTTCGTTTCTGCCGGTGAATGCCTTGAGTTCTGCGTCAGAGTTCACATACGTGACAGGTAAAATAGTCTCTCCGGGGCATATCTTCCGAAGAGTTGCCCAGGCCTCCTGGACCTGATCAATACGTGCCGAATCGGCGAGTGGGCAACCTGCGTCGAGATCGGGAAGGATGACCGTCTGATTGGAATCAGAGAGTATACTCGCACTCTCCGCCATAAAATGTACCCCACAGAAAACGATGAACCTTGCCGTTTTATTAACCGAGGAGAGCCTTGCGAGCTCGAGGGAGTCACCGATATGATCTGCGAACTGCACTATCTCAGGCTTCTGATAGTGATGCACGAGGATGACGATTTCATTTTCCAGAGACCGCTTTTTTTCATGGATCCTTTCTATCAGTAGGGATTCGTCCATGCACTTGTACTTCTCGAATCCTGACTTCACTTTCAACGAATTGACGCTTTTCAAAGTAAATACCTCTATCGAGGCTACCTCCTTCCACCCGGAAGGAATTAACAGGACATGGGCAGGCTGAGAACCAGAAGGCGGTACTCAGGAGATTCTCACTTTTTCCATCAGAAGAGGCATGAGCTCATTGCCCATTAGTTCACCCAGGCTTCCGTGGCTTGAAGCAGTTTCACCGAAGCATTCAGTCCCGTCGGGATCGATACCGGACCCTGAGAGAACGAGCGGAACGGGATGAGAGGTATGGGATTTCTGCAACGATGAGGTTGCATGATCTGCAGTGATCACGACAAGCGTCTCACTAAGATTCACATCCGGGATGAGTTTCCCAAAAAAGAAATCGTCTATGTCCTCTATCACCCTGACTTTTTCATGGAAGTCTCCGTCATGGGCGGGAATATCAGGTCCCTTGATGTGAACATAGAGCCCATCGAAGTTTCCCATTGTTTCCAGCACCTTCTCTGCGAGCAGAGAATAATCCCTTCCCCTCTGCCCCGTAAGCTCACCCACTTCTATTATATCCATCCCTGTCAAGAGGGCGATTCCGCGCTCTACCGGCATCTCGACGAAACAGCCTAACCTTGCATCATATAGATCCGCTATTGTTTTAAATTGAGGCAGGCCGGTACCGGCATCACGCGTTAGGATTATATTTGCAGCGAGTTCGCCTCTTCTGACTCTTTCATCATTTATCTCAGATTTTGCGAGTACTCTGTGACTCTTCTCGATGAACTCGTTGGTCACGGACGCCGAAACAAGCGTCGACTCGTCCTCCTCATGCCCCTCCAGAGGCTTGCATTCTTTCACGAATTCTTCGAACACCTTCAAGGCAACACCGATAAGCCCATCCCGCCCATACGCAGGATCGGTATTCGTTACCCAGGGAGACAGCTCACCGGCTTTGGGATAGAACACAAGTACCCCCCTGTGACCGACGGTGCTTTTGAACGAGAAAAGAGCCCTGTCCCCATCGAGGATAACCTTATTGTTGATTTCGTTTTCGAGAAGGAAGGCTTCCTCGGTTTTCAGAGTTCTTCCCACCCTTCTGTCCACTATTCTCATCCCCTCACCGACGGTTGCAAAGTTCACACGGTAAGCCAGATCTCCGCTTCCAACTTCGAGACCTGCGGCGTGTGCTTCGAGGGGCCCCCTTCCCGTATAGGTTTCTGGAGAATAACCCAGAATACTTATTACCGCGATGTCCGATTCCGGTGCAATACCCTTTCCAACCGTATAGAGCAGACCGCTGCATCCTCCTCTGGCCAGTTCATCCATAACGGGGGTTTGCGCGAATTCGAGAGGCGTTTGATTTCGCAATTTAGGTATGGGTTCATCACCGAGACCATCGAGCACGATATAGAGGATCCTTCGATTACTCAGTTTCTCCTCCCCCCTTTTTTCTGTATTCCTCTATCGCGGCTTTCAATGCATCCTCGGCAAGCACTGAACAGTGCATCTTTATCTTCGGAAGACCACCCAGTGCCTCGGCAACAGTCCTATTACTGATTGTGAGTGCTTCATCTATGGTCTTCCCTTTCACTAGCTCCGTGACCATCGAGCTCGTTGCTATCGCAGCCCCACACCCGAAGGTTTTGAACTTCACATCGACTATTCTGTCATCCTTCACCTTGATCGTAAGTTTCATCACATCCCCACACGCCGGATTGCCTACCACCCCCGTACCATCCGGGTCTTCAATCTCTCCCACGTTCCTGGGATTCATATAATGTTCCATCACCTCTGGCGAATAATCCTTGAGGTTGTAATCCATTTGCTACTCCTTAGCGCCGTGTTTCACAATTACAGATCCAAGGATATGTCACCGTGCTTACTAACCGGCCCACTTAGAGAGTGATCTTAGTGCTGCGTTTCACAAATACGGTGACGTATCTTGGAAGTGAAACGCAGCA
>JBHIFB010000018.1:0-33166 GCA_046760905.1 Candidatus Glassiibacteriota bacterium
CTCTTATCCACACGCCTCCACCGGCTCAAGGAGGCTTCCCTGGAATCAAACGCCTCTGTCATGCGGTGACATTTTACGACGATGAGAATCCTATACATTTCCGCTGATTACGGTATCCCGATTCTTGGAAACAAAGGCGGGTCCGTACATGTAAGGGAGATGGCAAAGGTGTTTCATCAGCTTGGCCATGAGGTCTTTACGATCACGCCGAGGATGGATGGAGACGAAAGTAATCATTTCTGCGGCAACTTGATAGAAATTCAGATTCCCGGCTATGAGAGGGAAATCCTGCAGAAATTGAAGGATAACGGCAGAGGTGATCGCATGGAACAGGCTTTATTCAAGGAAATCCGATCCATCTTATCTAATCGACTTATATTCGATCAGATACAGGCTCTGAAGAGAGCTCATACAATCGATCTCGTGTATGAAAGATTCTCACTCTGGAACTACTCGGGAGTAGAGGCGGCGAAGTCCATCGGTGTTCCCCATGTCCTTGAAGTCAACGCTCCGCTATCCATCGAGCAGGAGAAGTATCGTATGCTGCACCTGAAATCTCTGGCCAATGGTATAGAAGATGTGCTGTTCGAGAAAACGGATGCTATTATCGCAGTTTCAAAGGGTGTAAAAGAGTACATAAAACGACGCGGCATCCGGGCATCCAAGATCAAAGTGATTCCCAATTCCGTTGATCCTGATCTTTTCTGCCCTGTTACGGATCGTATAGAGCAGTCGTTGAAGGAGAAACTCAACATACCAGCCGGCAGATGCGTCATCGGTTTTCTAGGTTCGCTAAAAAAATGGCACGGTGTCGAGGTGATGATCGATGCGATGAGACAACTTTTATCGCTTGCACTAGACGTCCACCTTCTCGTGGTGGGCGATGGGCCACTGCGGAGCTGGATCGAAGATGCGATGCGAAAGGAAAGGTTACACACCCGGATTACTATGGCCGGTGAGATTCCATATTCTGATGTGCCGGATTACATTCGGGTCATGGACATACCGATTGCTCCGTATCTTGATATCCCTGAGTTCTATTTCTCACCGATCAAGATCTATGAATATATGTCAACCGGCAAGCCACCTGTAACAAGCAGAATAGGGCAAATACCCGAAGTTGTACAGGAAGGTAAAACAGGGCTTTTGTGTACGCCGGGCTCCCCCGATGACCTGGTGAAGAAGATACTGTTTCTAATGGAAAATCCTGACGTTAGTCAGGCGATCGGAGTAAGAGCACGAAAATGGATCATTAGAAACAGCAGCTGGAGGAAGAATGCTGAAAAGGTGCTCACGATCGCGGAGGAATTATGTCAAACGAACAAGCGGCTGGTCGCCGGAGAATTGCTTACATCCTGAAGAGGTTCCCTCGCCTGTCCGAAACCTTCATAGCCAATGAGATTCTCTCCCTGGCCAAGAAGGGATTCGATATAAGAATCTTCTCGATAAAAGATCCGGGCGACCCACTGCATCCGTTCGTTCACGAGTTGATGCGCTCGGTTAGCTATCTGCCGGAAATATCGAAAAGAAATTTTCTTTCATTCCTTTCTGCACACCTGCATTCACTCGCCAGAAGACCTTCCGGCTATGTTAGATGCCTTGTCTATGCCTGGAAGAACCGGAGCAAAGAATCAAGGAGAAAGTTCATCCTCGCGGGGTATATAAGCAGTGTTATCTTTTCCGAAGACATACGACATATTCATTCTCACTTCGCGACAGGGAGCACAAGACTCGCAAAATACGTCCACCTTATGACAGGGGTCCCTTTCAGCTTCACCGCTCATGCAAAAGACATCTACTCAGACAGAGTCAGTGGGAAACAGCTTCGCAGAAGAATGAGGTTGGCAAGTTTCGTCATCACGATAAGCGAGTATAACAGTAGGTATCTGAAGACGATCGAACCATCCACCCGAATACATGTAATCAGAAACGGTATCCGTATCAGCGATTTCTCTCCAAACGGAAGAGGACACCGGGGGGGAGACCGACCGGTAATACTATCGGTGGGCAGACTGGTAGAGAAAAAAGGATTCAAGTGCCTGGTAAATGCATGCGCTGCCCTGAAGAGAGCCGGCATCGATTTCCGGTGTATCATTGTCGGCGATGGGCCGCTGAAATCCAGCATAGAGGCTCAGATCCGGGCACTTGATCTAACCGAATGCGTTAGCCTTGAAGGTTCCAAAACGCAGGATGAGCTTTTGAAGAACTACTACCAGAGAGCAGATGTCTTCGTTTTACCGTGTACAGTGGCAGGAAACAACGATAGAGATGGTATACCAGTTGTGCTCGAGGAGGCCATGGCCCTGGGGATACCGGTAATAACATCCGAAATTTCCGGAATACCGGAACTGGTTCATCACCTTGAGACAGGCATGCTGACACCGCCTGGAGACGCGGCAGCGCTATCGAATTCCATTCAAACTCTGCTTGCGGATGAGGCCCTAAGGGAGAAGCTGACAGAAGCAGCCAGGAAGCTTATCGAGACAGAATACGATGTTGAGAAGACTTCTCAGCATCTGGCAAACCTGTTCATCGGTGCCTTGAGGGATGAATAAGATGATTTCGATTCTTAAGAATATAAAAATGAATGACGTGAAGAAAGTGTATAGATACTTCTATCCATATTCAATCCGGTTCAGGAAGAAGCTCATCATGGCCCTTCTGAGCGCCATTGGCGTCATGACGATGGACCTTCTCAAGCCATGGCCAATCAAAATAATATTCGACGGTATACTTTTCGACAATCAGAAAGTGCAGGATTACCCTGTTCTCTCTCTCCTGTTTGAAAGGGGCACCGGCTGGGTCCTGGCCGTAACCTGCATATCGATAGTTGTCATAGCCTACTTGAAGGGCATTTTTTCATATAGGGAAAGGGTCTATACAGCTGAGGTGGGGCACCGTACAACGGCTTCAATACGCAGAAGGCTCTACGACCATCTCCAGAAACTGTCCCGATCTTTCCATGACACCAGGAAATCCGGGGACCTCATCATCCGCCTCACAGGTGATATAAGTCTCCTAAAAGAGATGCTTGTCGATTTCATAGTAACTGTCACAGGAAAAGTACTGATCTTATTGGGAATGATGGCCATCATGCTCCTCATGGACTGGCAACTAACGTTGCTGGCACTTGTGACCGTACCAGTTTTGATGTTTTTGATTAGAAGATACACCCGGCACATCCGGATGTCCACTACCAGAGCTCGACATAAAGAAGGAAAAGTGGCATCTCTGGCATATGAATCTTTGAACTCGATATCGCTGATACAGGCATTGTCTCTGGAAGAAGTGCAGTATGATAAATTCTCGAAGTATAACAGGAGTAACCTCAGGGCCGGCCTCCGGACGACCAAATTGATAGCCGCGTTCCAGAGAATCGTCGAACTCCTCCTCGCCGCCGGTTCTTGTTTCGTAATGTGGTTCGGGGTTCGTAGGGTTCTGGATGGATCCCTTTCCCCCGGCGACCTCCTTGTGTTCACCTCATATATGAAGGATATGTATCGTCCGCTACGTCAGCTTTCCAGACTCACCTCACGCATTGGCAAATCCACTGCCTGCGGGGAAAGAATACTCGAAATACTGGATCAGGAACCTTCGATTAGAGATGCCCCCAACGCACTGACCGCCGAGCCATTCAGCGGAAGGATATGCTTTGACCATGTGAACTTCTCATACAACGGCGATATGCCAGCCCTGACAAATATCAACTTCACCATAGAGGCCGGTCAGACCGTTGCTCTTGTCGGTCCATCAGGGGCAGGAAAGACAACCATAGCCAGTCTCATGCTCCGTTTCTACGATCCTCAGAGTGGGAGCATAAGAATAGATGATCACGACATAAGAAGCATTACATTGAAATCACTCAGGACACAAATCAGCGTGATATTGCACGAACCTCATGTCTTTGGAACCACCATCAGGGAAAACATTGCCATGGGGAAACTCGACGCCACAGAACGGGAAATCATAAAAGCCGCGAGGATAACCCATGCCCATGACTTTATAATGAAGATGGAAAATGGTTATGACACTGTTGTGGGAGAATCCGGCTCCACACTTTCAAGAGGACAGAAGCAGAGGATAGCCCTTGCCAGGACGGCGATCCGAGAGGCGCCGATCATCATACTCGACGAACCTACGACTGGGCTCGATGCAGAATCGGAACTTTTCGTCCTGGATGCCCTTGAGCGAATAATGCGTGATAGAACCTGCATCATCATCGCTCATAGATTTTCAAATTTAGTGTCATCGGATCGAATCCTCGTCCTGGATAATGGGAAAATAATAGAAGACGGTAACCACGAAGAACTATTGCGCTCCAGCACCAGGTACAGGGAACTCTATTCAATACAGACAGAACAAGGTATGAGGGGCAATATAGGCGGAGATTTCCTATGAATAAGCTCATCTCACTCCCGAACGATCCGCTATTCCCCGCCCTGGCAGACGCCGTTGACTCGGATACTATGACCGCCATCCTCCGGGATGAACTGTCGGGCGCAAGCGAGCGGAACGGACATGAACTGATCGAATGCATACCGGAATACTTCCGCTACAAACCGGGAGTGAGTTGCATAATCGGATATCGTCTTGAGATTTCAGACATCGGTGGTTTTACAGGTAAAACCCAGCGCGTGTATGGAAGGTTCGTTGATCCACAACAGGGAAGAGCGTCATTCGAGAAGGCGCTGAAGACACACAAGGCAATCCCCAATTACGGCCCACCCATAACTTATATCAAGAAATTAGGCATGATGCTCTCGTTTTTTCCAAATGACAGATGCCTGCGAGGACTTCGATTCGCCCTTTATCCAGACAAGCTGAAACGAATCGCACAGCATAACCTTCGAGATTTCTTGGGTGAGCACTGGCGGATAAGGGGCAGAAGGAGCCAAATAGAAATTCTGAGCTATAAACCGGAACGACACTGTGTCGTGAAATGCCAGCTGGGATTAAGAAATATAGATACCGGCGAAAAGAAACAAATGAAGGTTATCGCGAAACTGCTAAGACCGGAAAAAGCACACAAGCTGTATGATGCGAATGAGCAGATATGGGAACTGTTCAGAAGTGCGGGGAGGACTCAGATCATACCGAGGCCTCTGGCTTTCGATCCTTCGTTTTCGCTTTTCTTCCAGGAGGATGTCGGTGGCAGCCACCCCTCCTACCAGGAGTGCTCTGCCGGGATACCACAAGAACTAATCTGCCAGATAGCTGGACGATTGAGGTCGCTTCATGATGTTGTGCTAAATGGGATAAGGAGATACCCCCCCGAACAGGAACTCAGGGACCTGGAGGAATCGATACTGGAAACAGCAAAGGTATTGCCGGATGAAGGGGAAGGTCTGCTGGAACAATTGCATCATGTTTGTGAAGAATTCCACATTCTAAGGCCTAGAACACTTCAGACAGTGCACGGTGATTTTCATCTGGAGCAGGTCATGATTACAAACTCCGGCCCGGTGATTCTCGATCTTGACGAGATAAGAGCCTCGGACCCGCTCTCTGATGTGGCAAATTTCACGGCTCACCTGTTGAAACTCCAGATGGAGGGAATCTGCTCCAGAGAAGAGGTAGAAAAGGCAGAGCAGGTGTTTATAGAGAGCTATTTCAGGAAAAGGGAGATTCAAAGTTTAAAGTCCGCTTATCTGTGGCATAAAAAGGTATCTCTGATCAGACTTGCTTTGAGCAACCTGAAATTTCTTCGGCCAGATTGGCGCGGTAAGATGAATTCTTTTCTGAACGAGGTGAAGAGGCTAAGCATTCGGTAAACGACGAATTGTGAAAGAAGTGAAAGATCGGATATGAGAGGAAGAAAAATTATCAAGCCCGATAATGCTGAATATATAAGAATGGTCATGGACCATCGTGCCATGCATCGGAAACTGGCAGCCGTCCTGTTTCCAGGGGATGAGGATAAACTCAAAATCCGCATACACAGAGCCTTTCCCTGGTCACTCCCAGGAAAGGGTGTGATCGAATATGAAATAATTATGAGGGAGGGGCTCGGTCATAAAACCGAAACGAAAATCATTAACGCCCATCATAATAACGCTAAAAAAGGGCCGATGAAAACCCTGAGAGCCGGTTCCTCGCCCCTTACAGATTCGGAAAGAGAGCTCTTTCTCACCGGGAAGAAGGCATTGGCTCTCACAGATCCCCCTGTCATACTTTCGACTTATCCCCTCGATAGCCGTATGAGTTGGCTGCCGGACCTGATGGATACCAAGTCGATAGGTCAGCTACTCGAGCGCCATCTTTCAGATTTCCTAAATGGGAGAAGTGTTTCAGCAGTAAGCGGCCCTGCATTGCTCGGATACAGATTCGGTAAAAGGTGCACACTTAAATACGATGTCAGAATTCTCGGCGCAGAGGGAGAAGGACCAGCTGAAATTCAGCTTATTGGAAAGACTTATCGCGATTCAAGGGGGCGGAGTACCTTTAACAACCTTCAGCAGCTCTGGAACTGGTCGCTGTCAGTCGCCGGTACACGCCCCCCTGTTATTCCAAGGCCGTTTTGTTACGTGCCTGAGTATAGAATGTGTCTTCGGGAATCAAAGAAGGGATTCGATCTCTCCGAACTCAAGGTCAGAGAGGTTCGCCACGAATTACTATCAAGGGTAAGTGAGATACTTTCGACTTTCCATGCTTCAGAAGTAAGTGTCGCAGGTCACTTCACTCTTGAGGATGAAATTTCTCTGCTCGATAGAATGAGTGCCTACCTTCCGGTTGTACGACCCGAACTCGAAGTGATGAGCCGTAAAATGCTCGATCTTATTCGGAGGAAAGCCAGCAGTTTGAGGATCAAAAACTACACGCCACGGATAACGCATCGCGATTTTCACGACAAGCAGATCATCGTCGGAGTGAATGAAATGTATCTCACTGATTTTGACACCGTCGCAATGTCGGATCAGACGATAGATGTTGGGAATTTCCTTGCTCACATATTCCTGAGATCTCTACAAGTAGGCGAATCACGGGAAGAAATGCTACGAGACTCTTATATCTTTCTTTCGGCTTATATTCTCCATAATCCTCCCGCTGACATGGAGAAGATAGCCTTCTATCGGATGACATCACTTTATAGGCTCGCCTGCCTCTATGCTTACAGACCATCATGGAAGGGATTAGTGGTGAAACTGCTCGAAGAGTGCTGGAATCAAGCCGAACATAGTGGGGATTACATTTTAGATCTGCATTCAAGAAGCGAGGTTTAAGTGATGAAGAATCGTATAACTTCAGTTCTAGTTTCCTGCATGATTCTCATTTTGTCTTACACTTATTCGTTGTCCGAGGTACCCGGAAGCGGAGTCTCCGACGATGCTCATAACGTGCTCATAATACTCATCGACGCACTACGAGCTGATCATCTGGGATGTTACGGATACGAGCGAGAAACGAGCCCTCACATAGATGAACTTTCCAAATCTTCCGTTGTTTTCAACCAGGCGATAAGCCCATCGAGCTGGACCAAACCATCCATCCCATCGCTTTTCACTTCACTGTATCCTTCCAGACACGGTGTGTTCGAGGGAAGCAGCAAGGATACGGAGGGACACATCACATCAGACATATTGCAGGATACTCTGATCACGATGGCAGAGGTATTCAGGGATAACGGCTACAGTACGGTTGCTTTCATCCACAATGCACAACTCAGAGGTTTTCTGGGCTTCTCACAGGGATTCGACCTCTATAACGACAGGGCGGGAGACGCTGAAGAAATCAACACGTCGTTTCTCTCGTGGCTTGAAACGAGACCGGAAGTCCCTTTCTTTGCCTACCTCCACTACCTGGATGTTCACTTTCCTTACCAACCTCCTTCACCATATGATACCATATTCGGAAACTATAAATCCGACATCGATTTCTATTCAAAGGAATGGAAGATTCTTAGGAGGAGAATAAATGATGGAGAGATCGAACTTGCAGATGAGGATCTGGAGAGGATGATCAGTCTCTATGATGGAGAATTGCGATATCTTGATGATCAGCTCGGAATCCTTCTCGAAGAACTGAAGGCAAGGAACCTGTATGATAACACGCTGCTACTCGTAACTGCCGATCACGGAGAGGAGTTTCTGGAGCACGGTAAGATCGGCCATGGTCAATCGCTTTACAATGAACTTCTGCATATTCCACTCATTATGAAATTTCCCGCTGATTCGTGGCGAGGAAGCCGTATCGATCGACCGGTCGAACTGGTAGATCTGCTTCCCACTCTCACCGATTATCTGGGATGGAACCCTCCGATACCGAGTAGCGGCCGAAGCCTTCTGCCCTTTATCACAGGTAAGGAAACACAGGATCCAGAAACGCTTCATACATACAGTGAACTCTATCATCGAGGTACATATATGAGAAGCATCATGAAAGGGAGATACAAGCTTATAGAAACTTATTCTGCTAATTTCAGGAGAACAGGCCCACCTTCATTCTTGACAAACATCCATGTCGGCAACCGAGTCGAGATCGAGGGTGAACTGACTGGCGATCATTCCTTCTCTGCTACGAAGATCGGGATCGATGATAATCAGGAGGATAATGATGATGAGATAGAAGGCATCATCGAAAAAATAGTCGACGGTGGTAGAGGGTTCACCCTGATGTCGCTCAATATCATTCCCCTGCCCACAGTGCGGGTTAGAGGATTGAGTGGAGAATCACTGTCTTTGGAAAATCTCGAGGAAGGAATGTGCGTAAAATTGAACGGTCATGTCAAAGGTTCGGACGAAATGGAAGTGAACAGGATCGACCTTAAGGAGCCAAAAGGGCGAAAGTACACTCTGGAAGGGGTCATAGAGGATATGACGGAGGCCGGGAAGGATACGACTGTGATTTCGATGATGAATCTTCGAATCACAGTTGTGCATGGAATAAATGTGGACGGTGACGGGGTTCCTGTAACGGATACCATTCCAGAGCCGGCTTTGAAGGTGACCGAGCTCTACGACCTTGAGAGCGATCCAGGAGAGAGGAATAATCTTTCTGAGTCCCTGCATCAGGAATGCCAGGAGCTTAAGTCTTTGCTCTCAGAGGAATTCCCCTCCGTTTCCGCTCTCGCCGGCGTGATTAAACCGGAAGCTCAGGATCTCGATGAGGAGACGGTGGATGAATTGAGGGCGATCGGGTATGTCGAATGAAGCAAACCAGGCAAGTAGTCAAGGCATGAAAAGGTTCCAGACGCGAATGTCATCGAAGCGAGTGTTTCCTGTCGTTCTGGCCTTCATCCTTCTGGCCCAATTGGTACCGATTGAGAAGGACAATCCGCCGGTTCAGACTGAGCCACCAATGCCTGCCGAGGTCAAATCGATACTGAAGCGGGCGTGTTATGACTGTCACTCTCATGAAACTGCTTGGCCCTGGTACAGTTCAATTGCGCCTGTGTCCTGGCTGGTTTCGCACGATGTTCATGAAGCGAGGGAGGAGCTAGATTTTTCGGCGTGGAACAGAATTGAGAAACACCAAAGAGCTAAGAAGCTAAAAAATTTGAGGAAAGAAGTGGAAGAAAGAGAAATGCCACCCTGGTATTATCAAATCATGCATCCAGAGGCTCACCTTTCTATGGAAGATCATCGTATCCTCGATGAATGGGCAGCTTGCACCGGGATAGAGTACTCACGAGTGAGGGATGAAAAGTGAATGGAAAACCTTCTAAAGGGGAAGTTTCATGAGATGGAGAATAGTCTTTTTTCTCTGCATGATATTCTCTTCGGGTCTGTCCCGTCCCGTTATTTTGATTTCGAGGCCTAATGTGGGGAAGATCCTGTCGGAGGGTATGAGAGTCAAGGTGGAGGGGAAGCCCAGGGGAAGAAATCTTTTCGAGGCTCAAAAGGTCGTATTGAAAGGTGATGCAACAGGTACCCTCAGTGTAGAAGGGATTCTGGAGGAAATAGACCTGGATGCCGAACAGCTGAATATCGGAGGCGTCACGCTCCTGTTGGATTCCCTGTCAGGGGTGATAGGCATGGATGGTTCGATCGAATCCGTTTTGGTTCTCAAGGAGGGGATGAGAATCAACGCAGAGTATATCAAAAATGGCAACAACCGGATAAGAGCCACGAAGATACGAATACTCGATTCTCGCGACAGGGACGTAGAGATAAAAGCGCTCGTCGATCAACTGATCGTCCACGGCAGGTTTCGGATGGATATACTGGTTTTGAACAAAAGATTCCAATGCGATAAGAACACGCATTTCATTACACCTAGCGGGGAACAGATCGATGTTGATTTTTCAAAACTCGATGTGTACAGAAGGCTTGTTGACACAGATGAGGAGAGGCCGCCGAGCCAACTCAGCTTAGGAGATATACTAACAATAGGTGGAGAAGTGCAGGTTGATCTCATCCCGGAAAGCAATTTCGACCTCGATGATGGTATCAACAACGACGAACTCCTGTTCTCCAAGCTCTCCACTCGACTTGAACTGTCCTCAAGACCACACCCTGAAATCGATTTGTTTTTCAAGATGGCAGCACGGGAACCTTTAAGCTCCTTCGACCCCCTGCACCCCGACAGAAGTGTTGGAGAAATTCGTCTGGCCGAATCCTACATCCTCTGGAGAAAGGTGCTTACCAGAAGGCTTGGGCTCAAGTTCGGCCGCCAGGATTACGACGAAAAGAGGGAATGGCTTTACGACGAGAACCTCGATGCCATACGGCTCTATCTCAACTACGAGCCTGTAGTCGTGGAGCTATCAGCGAGCACCAATTTTTCAGAGACTAAAGAAAGAGATAAGGGTGTCGTCAATTACATCGTATATGGCACATACGATATGGGGAATGAGAGACAAATCGCCGCCTATGTCATTCACAGAGAAGACGATGATCGGTTGATCAATTATGATAGAAGATGGTATGGAATAAGAAGCTTCGGAGATGTCGGCAAGACCTTCGAGTACTGGATTGAGCTTTCACAGCTAGTGGGGGAGAAGAGGGGAAGAGAACTGAGATCAAAGGCCCTCGATGTGGGATTCACAACCACCTTCAAAAAAGCTCTTCTTGAGCCATCGGTCACGCTGGGGTATGCATATGGCTCAGGAGATGACGATTTCAGAGATGGCGTAGATGGGAATTTTCGTCAAACCGACTTCGAGGATAATAATGACAAGTTCAACGGCGTGAACAGCTTCAGATACTACGGGGAGGTCCTCGATCCTGAGCTGAGTAACATACACATCTTCACTTATGGATTGGGATTCCGGTGGTCGAGAAACGGCTCATTCGATATCATGTACCACAATTACAGACAGGTAGTAGCCGATAACGATGTGCATGGCTCCAACCTTCTCATTGATCCGGCCGGTGCAAACAGGGATGTTGGAGATGAGGTCGATTTCATCCTGGGACTCGAGAAATTGAAGAACATTGATGTGAAGCTAACCGTCGGCTTTTTTATGCCCGGCAGCGCGTTCCGGCCTTCGACCGACACAGCTTCCAGGACGAAACTTCAGATCGAATACAACTTCTGAGATTAGAGGAGGCTACGATGGAAAGACCTTTTAAAATAATTACTGCACTGATGCTCATGGTCTTGTTTCATACACCTCACCCTGCCAGTGCACAGTATTACCACGTATCGGGATATGTAACCGATCCTAACGGCTCAGGTATATGGAATGTCGATTTGGACGTTACGGACTCGAATACGGGTGACCCGCTGAATATCTCCGGCGACCATACCGATCCGAACGGTTATTACGATATCATCCTACCGACCGGAACTTTTGATATCGAGTACAACGCACCACCCGGAGTAAAGCTGGTATCCGAGATACGCAGGAATGTAGTGGTCCAATCGAATATGGTTATAGACGTCAGTTTTGAGGAGGGCTATTACCTGTCGGGCAGGGTGACCGATGACCAGGGTATAGGTGTGGCTCAGGTCGACATCGATGTCGACGACTCGGATACAGGCCTGAGAATAGTCACCCCGAGAGATGATACAAACGGCAATGGTGATTACCAGGTTGTTGTGCCGGCAGGGATATTCGATGTCACCTTTGAACCACCTCCGGGAGTGAGGCTTGTCGGATCCATCTTTTACGGGATAGAAATAACCGGCGACACGGCGCTGAACACGTCCCTCGAAGAGGGCTATTTTGTCTCAGGATGGGTTGTTGATGAGGGAGGAGGGGCTTTGCCCGATATCGATCTGGACGTAGAAGATGTCGAATCGGGTGAATTCATTCCTACGCCGAGAGACAACACTGATAACAACGGTTATTTCCTGGTCGTTATGCCCGCAGGGATGTTCTCTGTGACCTTTGATCCTTTGATGAGAGAAGATCTGGCCGCTTCAAGACTCGATACCGTCGTAGTTACTTCTGATACGGTTCTCGATACCGTGACACTCCTAAATGGTGTCATATTGTCCGGAACGGTGACTGACTCTCGTGGAACGCCCGTTGTAGATGCTGACCTGGATGTCATTGAGCCCTCAACACTTAGAACAATTCCCACGCCCAGAGATAATACGGATGAATCCGGTCATTACGCCGTCACAATACCGCCAGCCGTATATGATCTTAATATGAGCCCTCCGCCGGGAAGCGGCCTGACTAAGAAGTCCATGTCATCGGTTAGCGTTTTGAACGATACGGTAGTCGATTTTGTCCTCGGAGATGCTACCGGCATCGAGGAGGATGAGGAAAAAGGGCAGGGAATCATGCCTCCCCGGGGGCTATCGCTGTCCCAGAACTATCCGAACCCTTTCAATCCCAGCACCTCTATCCGCTTCGTCATACCTGATGATCAGTTCTCCCGCGAAGATTCCAGATCAAAAACTGTATCAGTAATCCTGGAAGTCTTCGATTTGAGAGGACGAAGGGTGAAAGAGCTCGTAAACGAACCGCTCGAGCCAGGTAGCCATAGTATCACATGGGATGGCAGGGATGGAAAGGGCAGAGCGGTCGTTTCAGGAGTTTATTTCCTAAGATTGAGTTATGGACCTTACAGCATACTTCGTAAAATGACGGGCCTCAAATGATAGGAAAGAGACCTGAAATTCTACGAAGAGAAAGGAGAAAGACGATGAGAAGCAGCACGTTAACCTTCTGTGCATGTCTTGTCGTGCTCATTGGAACATTATTTCCTGTCAATCTCTCAGCCCAGTTCACCGTATCGGGTACTGTCACAGACCCGAACGGTGATGGAGTGTATCCGGTGGACATAGATGTCGAAGACTCCCAGACAGGTGATCCGATACCGATCTTCGGCGACTCAACGATGGTGGATGGGTCCTACTCATTCAGCCTCTTTTCGGGTACATATGATATCTTCTTTATTCCATCTGCCGGCAGCGGACTGGCTCCCGTCAGAGTGAATAATGTGGTGGTAGAGGCGCCTGTGAACCTCGACGTCACTACACCCTGGGGATTCGAAGTCTCGGGGACTGTGACCGACTATAACGGAGACCCTGTTTCGAACGTGGACGTTGATGTGCGTGACAGCAACACAGATGAGATTCTCTTCACGCCAAATGACAACACAGATTCATTCGGCAACTACAGCGTCATAATCCCTGAGGGGACTTTTGATTTTATATACACGCCGCAGTCGGGAGGCGACCTCGCCAGTCAAACAATCTGGGATGTAACGATCAATGAGGATACCACAATTGATGTCACCTTACAACAGGCGGTCATACTGTGGGGATGGGTGAGGAATGATGCCGGTGTTGGAATCCCTAACGTCGATATCGACGTGGACGATGCGATCACCGGACGCCGCATCGAAACACCTCACGACAACACGGATCAAGACGGCTTTTACTGGGTAAACGTGCCAACGGGTTTCCTTGACGTCATGTTCGAGGCTCAGGTAGGCAGCGGCTATGCCGACAATGTGGTATATGGCACTGTCGTCAACGGCGATCTGAATCTCGATGTCATCCTGGAAGATGGTTTCGAGATCTCGGGTTACGTTACCGATCCCGGGGATCAAGGGGTCCAAAATGTGGATCTGGACGTTGATGATTCCGCAACGAAAGAGAGGCTCCATACCTCTCACGATAACACCGATTCGAACGGTTATTACAGTATCATGGTACCTCCTGGAACGTATGATATTTCCTTTGAAACACCTGAAGGGATTCCTCTCGCAAGTCATAAGATAGATTCCGTCGTGGTAGACGGGAACCTTACCCTCGATCAAGCACTTGAGCTGGGTTATTCGATCTCAGGAACTATAACCGATGAAAGCGGCTCGCCGGTGGTAAACTGCGACCTCGATGTAATCGACACAAACTCGGGAGAGATGATTCTCACCCCCAGGGACAACAGCGATTCAAATGGTCAGTATGATATCACTGTACCATCAGGCACCTTCGATATCATTTTTCAGCCATCTGAGGAGAGCGGAGTCGGTGAGGATACTCTTCTGAATGTCGTAGTAAACAATGATATCATCCAGGATATGAGTCTGCCTCTTTTGTTTAATCAGGCTATAGTACTGATACCGGATAGGGTTTCTATCTTTCCCGGCGACCAGCTGAATGAATCCATCACGATCTACAACAATGACACACAGCAAAGACGCGTGCAGGTGAGCCTGGCGGCATATTTACCCAGTGGGTTCGTGCTCCCAGTCCTCCGGCCATTTCCGCGAAACGGTGTGAATCTTGCTGCCGGTGGGCAAATATCAGGAAGCCTCCCCATCGCCGTCCCTTCGGGAACCCCGCCGAACCTGAAGGTCACGCTGAAGGGTTTCATACTGGATTACAGCCAGGGCGACACGCTCAATGTTGATGAGACGAAGGTCACCATACTCGACCCCAATCCATAAGAAGAAATCAAGTAATGGTGGTTGCGACCATTCGGTCTTCTTGACAGCGGGGCTGGGGAAATGTATTTTTGATCTGGGGGCGGGCGTAATTCAGTGGTAGAATGTCAGCTTCCCAAGCTGGACGTCGAGGGTTCGAGTCCCTTCGCCCGCTCCAGATGATTCCTATGAAACGACTTATGCATTATGGGCTACTCGTCGCCATAACCCTATCCGTGGCGTCAGTTTTAAATGTCACCCTCCCATACGCCTGCCTTTCAGGTGAGCTTGTGATTCTTGACGGAGATGAGCCAATAATGGATGAGGACTCCCTCAGCAGGGGAGAGCTCGCTCGAACGATGATCAGCTATTTTCCTAAAAGTCTGCTCCTCGATGCTTCAGGGGGCCATGGATTCCCGGGGGCAACAGCACCGGACTCGCAGATGTGGTATTTTCTAAACAGAACCGGCATACTCCCCGCTTTCAGCGATGGTTCAAACCACACAGACGACACAATTAGAAGGAGCCAGATGG
Source organism: Candidatus Glassiibacteriota bacterium (assembly GCA_046760905.1). Lineage (GTDB taxonomy): Bacteria > Gemmatimonadota > CAZMKB01 > CAZMKB01 > CAZMKB01 > JBHIFB01. The sequence goes on from JBHIFB010000018.1 coordinate 15,300, forward strand.
CAATCGTTCTCCAGAATATCACTAGACTGCTCTCTATCCAGGTACCGGAGACAGTGAGCGTGAAACTCCCCATGGATGTCGACTCAACCAGATACGATGCCGTTCCCATACGTGAGATACTCATGCTCGATCTTATGGAATGCGATTCCCTCGGCAGGTTCAGGCCCGATTCCCCTCTAACAGGAAAAGCGGCTATCGAGGCCATCGTATCTCTCAGCAAGTTTGCCGGCGGTGCCGACTAGTACTTCCTAGCAAAAACTCCTTGACTTTTCCTTCGCGGAATTTGTAAGTTATCAATGTCTTATGTGGCAGATAGTTATAACATTACCATTAAGTTTTACGTGAAGAATAGCCATGCGCAATCCGACTGTTGCAATCGTGGGGCTTCCGAATGTTGGCAAGTCCACGTTCTTTAACCGATGCCTGGGGCGCAGAGTCTCTATAGTACACAGAAAGCCGGGTGTCACCAGAGACAGGATACGAGCCGATGCCGAATGGGGTGGGAGCCATTTCACCCTGATTGACACCGGCGGTATCGTAGATCCCAGGGAGGGTTCCATAGAGAAGGAAATCATGAAGCAGGTGGAGGTGGCTTTGCGTGAAGCCGACCTCATACTGTTCATGGTCGATGCAAGGCTGGGTCTGAGTCCACTGGAGGCGGAAGTCGCCGACATGATGAGGAAATCAAAGAGGGAAGTGATACTTGTCGCAAACAAGGTGGACACGGTAAATTCGACCGGCCATTACGAGCACACGAAATTGGGCCTTGGGCTACCGTTTCCGATCTCTGCCGCAAACGGCACTGGTGTGGGCGATCTGCTAGATGCTGTCATTGAGAAGCTGCCGAAAGTGGAGATGGGAGAAGAAGAAAATCATCGCATCAAGGTGGCAGTTCTGGGGAGGCCAAACGCGGGGAAATCCTCCTTCGTAAACAGGGTACTCGGCGAGGAGAGAGTTATCGTATCCGAGGAGCCCGGGACCACTCGTGATTCAGTGGATTCCGCCATAAGATACATGGGTCATGAAGTGGTAATCGTAGACACCGCCGGACTAAAGAAGAAGAGCAAGGTAACAGGCAGCCTTGAGTTCTATGCCTCGAGAAGAGTTCTCGACAGCCTGGAAAAGGCAGACGTGATTATCATTCTGCTGGACCCCATAGCCGGTATTGGAAAACAGGATTTCCGGATTGCAGAACTTGCCGAGGAGCGGGGGAAAGGGCTCCTCTTCGCGGTGAACAAGTGGGACCTTGTAAAAGAAAGGGAAAGAAAGGCAGTTCAAATCAAGAATCTGATTTACGATCAGGCACCTGGGTTCAGCTATGTGCCCATTGTGTTCATTTCATCGCTTACCGGCTTAAGGGTCAGAAATATTCTTCGAGCAATACTTGAAACAAGCAGGGAAAGATCCAAGAGAATACCAACTTCCGAGTTCAACAAGGTCCTCTCCGAAATCGTCCGGGAGTATCAGCCACCGCAGGCGCGCGGAAGGAATGTGAAGATACTCTATGGAAGTCAGGTCGCCACGGCACCGCCCAGATTCGTCGTATTTGCGAGTTTCCCTTCCCTCATTCATACAAGTTACAGGCGGTATCTGGTGAAAAAGATACGTGAAAAACTGGGTTTCCAGGGCGTACCCGTGATACTCACAGTAAGAGGAAAGGGCAAGGACAATTGACACCGCCTATAATGTTCTTCATTCTCCTCTGTGTATTTGCGTTGCTGTGCTATCTGCTCGGATCAATTCCATTCTCCTATCTGGCCGGAAAGCTCTTGAAAGGAATCGATCTCAGAGAGCATGGTAGCGGTAATCTTGGTGCGACGAACACATACAGAATGCTGGGCTTCAAAACGGCACTCGTTGTTGGTATCCTGGATGCACTGAAGGGTTTTTCCCCCGTACTTTTGTTACCCGGTTTAATCATTTCCATTTCGAACGCAGATGTTCCAGAGATCGTCGTGGGAACGCACACGATCATCGTCATAAGGATCATCCTCGGTATGGCGGTAATATCTGGCCACGTATGGACAGCCTTCCTCGGTTTCAAAGGCGGTAAAGGGGTCACTACCGCCTTCGGTGTGTTTCTGGCCATCGCCCCCATTGCAACTGCTGCCTCGCTGATAGTTTGGATGACGATCCTACATTTTTTCAGCAAGGTTTCGGTTGCCTCAATGATAACTGCAATACTCTTTCCTGCATTCCTCTATCTGTTCAGAGAGAATCTCGTTGAATCTGAGAAGCTACTCTTTTTCTTCTCCCTGGCTGTGGCGTTGCTTGTCATATTCACCCACCGGTCCAACATCCTGAGACTCATGAGAGGGGAAGAGAAGGACATAAAGGAATGAAGATATGAAGCAAAGGCATAAGGTGGGTCTTCAGAACATCTTCGTGATAGGTGCAGGCAGCTGGGGAACGACACTGGCCCTGCACTGCCTATGGGTCGGCCACAGTGTGACGCTCTGGGAGAAGTTTGAAGATATCGCTCGATCGATCATTGAGGATAGGGAGAATAAGACATACCTTCCGGGAGTGCCGATCCCACCCGGCATCGAGGTGACACTGGACCTGGCAACGCTCAGGAAGGGCTTCGATATAGTAATCTTCGCCATTCCCTCGAAGCACATCCGTGAGGTCGCGAAGGAGGCAGAAAGCTACCTGGCCGGCAACGAGATTATCGTCTCGGCCTCTAAGGGTCTGGAAAGGGGAAGCTTGCTCAGGGTCTCCCAGGTACTGACACAGGAGCTCGGTGATCAATTCGCCGAAAGAATCGTTTCGCTCTCGGGTCCGAGCCACGCTGAGGAGGTGAGCAGGAAACTCCCGACGACCATCGTATCCGCCTCGAGAAACCTGGAAGCTGCTGAGTTCATCCAGAAGGCTCTTGCATCCAACCATCTTCGGGTCTATACAAACAGAGATATCGCAGGGGTAGAGCTCGGCGGCGCATTGAAGAATATCATCGCCATAGCTAACGGTATATGTGCAGGCCTGGGCTATGGTGATAATACAACGGGAGCGCTGATCACCAGGGGTATCGCCGAAATCTCGAGGCTCGGTACGGTCTTGGGAGCAGATCCCCTTACATTCTCCGGTCTTTCTGGCATAGGAGATCTCATCACGACCTGCATAAGCCAGCACAGCAGGAACCGCCACGTCGGCTTCGAACTGGCCAGGGGAAGGCAGCTGGATGAAATAGTCTCCGAGATGGTCATGGTGGCTGAGGGCATAGAGACAACAATGGCAGCGATAAAACTTGCTGAGAAGAAGGCTATAGACATGCCGATCACGGAACAGGTTTACAGGGTACTCTTCGAGGGAAAGGATCCCAAACTTGCAGTCGATGAGCTCATGCTCAGAGAACCCAAGCCCGAACTGTAAATCTCGAGAAAGAAGGAGGTGAGTTCTACGTATCAAAAGAAGGAGTATTACTCCATCAGCGAGGTGTGCGAGATAACGGGCCTAAGACCACACGTCCTGAGGTACTGGGAATCTCAATTCGGCATCCTGAGGCCACAGAAGAACAGAGCGGGTAACAGGAATTACAGGAAGAGGGAGATCGACATTATCTTCATGATCAAGCACCTGCTCTATGAGAAGCGTTACACTATAGAGGGGGCACGGCAGGAGATGAAGAAGCTCAAACAGCACTTCAGTCCACAAAGGGAGCTGCCTCTTGAAGATATCCAGAAGGAGGAGATGCTCACCTCGATTCGAAACGACCTCAGGAAGTTATTAGAGTTGATCGAGCAAGACTGACCGCCGGCTCATTTTTAAGGACGTCGTGAAGAGGGCCATTATTTTGTACTCGGTGGCATGGGCATTGCATGAGTGTAGGAAAAAGATCATTCACTCATTTTCGGCTTGTTTTCGGTGCGTTTTTTGTATATACTTATAGCGGTCGGGGCGTGGCGCAGTCAGGTAGCGCACTAGCATGGGGGGCTAGTGGTCGCTGGTTCAAATCCAGTCGCCCCGACATTTGTGCAAAACGAGCAGAAAATCGTTTCTGCTTTTTTTATTGGAGTCGGCATGCTTTTTCTTCTATCGAACGATGACGGATTTAGAGCATTCGGGTTACGGATGCTGAGAGAGATACTTTTGGAACTTGGCGATGTAGTTGTCGTAGCTCCCGAGGAAGAGCGGAGTGCCGCAAGTCATTCGCTCACCATTTCTCGCCCCCTCGATGTGAGAAAAACCGGTGACGGGATCTATGCGGTTGATGGAACCCCGACCGACTGCATCATGATGGCTGTCAACGGGCTTCTTGAAGAGAGGCCGGATTTCGTGATTTCCGGCATAAACCATGGTGCGAACCTCGGGGATGACGTCACTTACTCCGGTACGGTTGCCGCGGCTATCGAGGGCACACTCCTCGGCATCCCCTCGCTGGCCATATCCTATGCGAGCAGAGACTCGAAATTTATCCACCTCTGGGGAAAAAAGCTTCTAATGCTCCTTGATCAGCTGATTAGAAAGGATCTTCCTACAGATACACTCCTCAACATCAACATACCTCCAATCAATCCCGACGATACGGCAGGAGTGAAGATCACAACTCTCGGAAGAAGGCTCTATCAGGATCCCATCCAGATCGAAAAGGAGGATGATGAGAGGTTCTCCTTCACAATAGGCGGACAGGGACCCAGATGGAAGGGAGCGAACTCCTGTGACTTCAAGGCCGTTGACGAAGGCTTTATCTCTATCACACCGATCCATCTTGATCTTACAAATTATGACGTGATCGATGAGCTGAACGCATGGAGGCTTGAGGTTGAGCAGTCATAGAAAAGCCCTCCGGCCACCTCATTCGATACCGGGCTGAGAAATGAAGATAGTGAGAAGCCTCTATGACTGGGTACTGCATTGGGCGGATACACCTTATGGGGTCGTGGCTCTTTTTCTACTCGCCTTCAGCGAATCCTCGTTTTTCCCTGTGCCACCGGATGTCCTTCTCATCGCACTGAGCATATCGAAACCGGGTAAGGCCATTTTTTATGCACTAATAACGACCATTGGCTCGATCCTGGGAGGGATGCTCGGATACACGATTGGTGAGTTCGGCTTCGAGAGCATAGGCCAACCGATCATTGAGTGGTATGGGGCGATGGACAGTTATCACAGGGTAAGAGTCCTCTTCGAGCAATATGATGCATGGGCGATCGGCATAGCTGGATTTACGCCTATTCCTTATAAGGTCTTTACAATTTCAGCCGGAGCATTTAAAATAAACTTCTGGGTGTTTTTGGCCGCCTCGGCAGTGAGCCGGGCCGCGAGGTTCTTTCTGGTTGGCGGTCTGATAAGGATCTTCGGCAATAAAATTAGGGAGTACATTGATAGATATTTCAACCTGTTCACGATCATATTCGTAATCTTACTAGTCCTTGGATTCGTGGTCGTGAGGTACCTTGTGAAATAGTATCGTCGGGGCGTAGCGCAGTCAGGTAAGCGCGCACGGTTCGGGACCGTGAGGTCGGAGGTTCGAATCCTCTCGCCCCGACCACTGCTTTTGAAACCCTCGAGGATAGCATGAGAAGAAACCGCCTGAGGCTCCGCGGGTATGTACAGGGTGTCGGGTGCAGGTTTTTCATTTGCAGGATCGCGAGAAAGATGGGTGTCGTTGGCTACGTGAAGAACCTCCCAGATGGCTCTGTGGAGGTACGAGTTGAGGGTGATGACGATGATGTGGCCACCTTCATCGATGCAATAAAAGACGGGCCCCCCGGAGGACGGGTGGATGACATCAAGTTGGAGGAGGAAACCCCGACAGGTGAGTTCAAATCATTCACGATAGAATTCTGATCCTTGGAAACCGATGCAAGGAGAGGATATGAACCTAGATAAATTGAGGCATGCGATTCGTGATGTCCCGGATTTCCCAAAAAAGGGAATCGTCTTCAAGGACATCACCACGCTTTTGAAGGAACCTGATCTCTGTAAGGAAGCGGTCGAACTCCTGGCCGAAAGATACAGGGGGAAGGAGGTGCGAAAGATCGTGGGAATCGAGTCGAGGGGATTCATATTCGCCTCCGCCATTGCGTATACACTCGGTGCAGGATTCATACCGGTGCGAAAACCTGGCAAGCTTCCAGCTGAGACCCTCAAAGAGGTCTACGAACTCGAGTACGGCACTGACTCAGTGGAGATACACAGAGATGCGGTGTCGCGGGGGGAGAAGGTGGCTGTCATCGATGACCTCCTTGCCACGGGGGGAACCATGGCCGCCACCCTAAGACTGCTAGATAAACTTGGAGCAGAAGTAATTGGAATCTCGTTCCTCATTGAGCTCGAGTTCCTGAAGGGAAGAGAGAAGCTCGCTGGATACGATGTCTATTCATTAATCACATACTGAGGAGGGGAGTACACGAAAGATGCGGGACTGTTTTAGAAACCAGATAACCAGGAGGGAATTCCTTAATCGACTAGGTCGTTACTCCTCTGTGCTAATAGGCTCACATCTGATTCCGATTTCCTCTCTTTCCACAAAAGCCGGACCAATCGTTAGCATCGTCACATCGAAAGATCACCGGAAGGCGCTAAGAACAGCTGTCGAGATGCTCGGATCCATGCGCAGCTTCGTCTCGGAAGGTGACCGGGTCCTCGTGAAACCCAACATCTCATGGGACAGGAGGCCAGAACAGGCCGCCAACACAAATCCTGTAATCGTAGGTGAGGTCGTAAGAATGTGCCTGGAAGCCGGTGCAAAGACGGTGAAGGTGCTGGATAGAACCTGTAACAATGCCACACGTTGCTATGACCGAAGCGGGATCGCGGCTGCTGCGAAAGAAGCCGGTGCGGATGTGAGCTTCGTTTCAGAGAACAGGTTCAAAAAAGTGCCGATCCCAGATGGAACAGCGCTCAAGTCATGGCCCATCTACCGGGAAGCCCTTCGGGCTGATAAGATAATAAATGTTCCGATACTCAAGCATCACAGTATGGCCATCCTCACCATGGGATTGAAGAACATGATGGGTTTACTCGGCGGGGACAGGGGTACGATTCACAAGGGGTTCACCGATAAGATCGTCGATATCAACACGGTAATCAAACCTTCACTCAATATCATCGATGCAACCAGAGTGCTCTTTCGAAACGGACCGCAGGGAGGCAGCCTGGACGATGTAAAAACACTCGATACGATCATAGCCGGAAGCGACGTCGTCGCCGTTGACTCAGTCGGAGCTTCGATAATGGAGATACCATTGGGTGAAATCCCTTACCTGACGCGGGCTTCCGAGCGTGGTCTGGGGGAAACCGAACTTGAGAAAATCACAATTCAGAAAGAGGAACTCGGCTGAAGAGAGTAAAGATGAGGTCGGAGGGCACTGGATAACATACAGACGCATAAGCCAGATCGTAATTCTGATACTGTTTTCAATCTTGTTCCTCTCCTCGAAGTACCCCCTCCAGGGACAAGCCACCGTCGACCAGTTCTTCAAGGTGGATCCCCTCATATTCCTGCTCGTCTCACTTGCTGCCAGAGGCTGGCTCTGGAACCTCGCCTGGTCTGTGCTGTTACTCGCACTCGCTGTTTTACTGGGCAGGTTCTTCTGCGGCTGGGTCTGTCCGCTGGGCACCTCGATAGATGTGACAAGAAGAAGCCTTAAGAGAAAAGAACCGGTTAAGAATCCTTCCAGGAAATGGATGTGGCTGAAATACGCCACCCTCGTATTCTTAGCAACCTCGGCACTTCTGTCATTGGGATTGTTCTGGTTCTTCGATCCAATCTCAATAATGCTGAGGTCCATGACGCTTTTTCTATACCCCCTCTTCGCATCGGCGATCAGCTACTTTCTGGAGACAATCTCTCTGATAACTGCCCTCGAGGATCCCGCACTGGATCTCCTCGATTGGCTTAAGCAATCGATCCTGCCGGTATACGAACAGCACCTGTTGAAATCACTGCTCGTTGCCTCGATCTTCCTTTCCATAATCCTGATCGAACGTTACCGGAGCAGGTTCTGGTGCAGATACCTATGTCCGCTTGGGGCGCTCCTGGGACTCGTCTCCAAGAAAAGCATACTGCAGAGGAAGGTGAGCCCGGCATGTACCGACTGCGGAATCTGTCAGAGGACATGCAGGATGGCAGCGATAGCCGATGACCCGGTTAAAACGAGTAGCTCTGAGTGTATCTTCTGCATGGATTGCAGCGTTGTCTGCCCCGAGAGAGCGATTACTTATAGTTTCGTCCTCCGAGGGGAAAGGGAAAAATCGCTCGACCTATCTCGAAGGCGCATCATAGCCTCCGGTCTTTATGGCCTGGTTGGTGTGGGGCTGTTTGGAATCAGTGCCGTGGACAGGGCGAAAGCTTCGACTGCGATCAGGCCACCGGGAGCAGTGCCGGAGAACGAATACCTGGACAGATGCGTTCGATGCTATACATGCATAAGGGCATGCTCGACATCCGGAAGGTGCCTGCAGCCATCTTTGACCGAGACCGGCATAGAGGGGCTTCTTACGCCCGCAGCGGTGATGAGGCTGGGCTACTGTGAGTATAATTGTAATCTCTGCGGCACTGTATGTCCCACAGGCGCCATCCACGAGATCTCTGAAGAGGATAAGAAAAAAAGAAAGATGGGGCTTGCGGAGTTCGACCGGGGAAGATGCATACCCTGGGTAAGCGGGGAGAACTGCATAGTTTGCGAGGAGCATTGCCCCGTGCCTGAGAAAGCGATAAAATTCGAATCGAGGGAGGTCTGGGTGCCAGGTTCAGGAACAAAGCTCGTGAAAATCCCGTTCCTCGTGAAAGACAGGTGTATCGGATGCGGTATATGCGAGACCAAATGCCCGGTCAGAGGGAAGGCGGCGATCATAGTGACGAGGGAAGGGGAGGAGAGGTGGATCGAATAATAACACTCAAGAAGCTTCGTAAAAAATGGAGTCTTTTATGCAGCGGCGCTTGAATTGCTGGGAGTTTAAAAAGTGCGGCAGGGAACCCGGGGGGGAAAATGTCGCCGAACTCGGTGTATGTCCTGCCAGTATAGATTCATCATGCGATGGCTTGAATGGAGGCAAAAACGGTGGCAGGATCTGCTGGTCAATCGCCGGGACTCTCTGCGAAGGTATAACAGAGGGAACTTTCGCCCGAAAATTCGAGACCTGCATGGAATGCGATTTCTTCATGAAAGTTATGGGTGAGGAAAATCACAAGAGCTTCAGATGGTTCAAATGAGGTGCGTGATTCTAATCGGTTGATATCTTTACACATTGATTCAGAGGTATGATCCCATGGATTCCAAAACCAATCTGATTGATTCGCTCACTAAAATCAATCCTGAGGTTCAGGAGAAGCTCATCATCTCTCTCATAATAATCCTCTTTCTCTGGATACTCAGGACCATAATACTCAAAATTGTCTGGCGCCGAACTGAGGATGTCAGGACCAGATACCGATGGAGAAAAACAACGACTTACCTGACAGTGATACTCGGGATATTGTTCATAGGTCGCGTCTGGTTCCTCGGCTTCAAGGAGCTCGCGACCTTCCTGGGCCTGCTGTCAGCCGGCCTAGCCATAGCTTTGAAAGATGTGGTATCGAATATGGCTGGATGGATTTTTATAATATGGAGAAGACCCCTCGAAGTCGGAGATCGTATTCAGATTGGGGTCCACGCAGGAGACGTAATAGACATTCGTCTTTTCCAGTTCACAGTAATGGAGATAGGCAACTGGGTGAATGCTGAACAGAGTACCGGCAGGGTTATCCACATACCGAATGCACTAGTTTTCAATGAACCGCTCGCAAACTACAGCAAGGGATTTCAGTACATATGGAACGAGGTGCCGGTCCTTGTTACTTTCGAAAGCAACTGGGAAAAGGCAAAAGAAGTTCTCAGCGGTATCGCGAGCAGGCATGCGGAGCATCTCAGCACGGCAGCCGAGGAGAAGCTCAAGGAAGCGACGAAGAAGTTCATGATTTTCTACACCGCACTCACTCCCACGGTATACACCAGTGTCGAAGAGAGCGGGGTCCTGCTTACGATACGCTATCTATGCGAGCCACGGCGCAGAAGAGGAAGTGAAGCGGCGATCTGGGAAGACGTCTTGAAGGAATTCTCTGATTGTCCGGATATAGACTTTGCCTATCCCACACAGAGGTTTTATAATAACCTTAAAGAGGGAAAAGAAGGCACGAGGCCGAGATCCATCGACTGATGCCGTGAGGTGAGACATTCCTCCATCTAACAAGAATAGAAAAAGGGAACCGTTTGCAGTGAGAGACTGTACCCTGGTCGCCGTCGCAACAGGCAGGCGAGCACAGAATCTCAGGGAACTCAGGGACCACATAGCGACTGTTCATCCGGACAGCATATACTATCACTTCTGGGGTGGTTTGCTGCGACCGCGCTTCGATGATCCTGAGTTCAACAACGATTTCGCTGCCTGGGCCCGGGACGGACTAAACGAGCACAAGCTAGCAGAACGTCTCGGTGTCATAGATCCTACGGACTTCCTGGATCTCGAAGCTCTGCGTCTCGAACTGGTTGAGGTGATCGAAGATCACCTGGACGAAAACGAATATGTACCATGGACAAACTCAGACCGACAGTTTCACTTCATACGCTCAAAGATAGTCGTATTCGACACGAGTCAAAGGATCGAAAAACCTGAGATGCTGCCGCACGCAACGGAATCGATGTCATCGAGCAGCATATTCTACCACTTCATAGACGCACGCCGCCGCACTCCCGACAGGATTGATGACTTCAGCACATGGCTGCGAGGATACGGTGATAAGTATAGAAAGTTGCACAGTCAGCTCTCAGCCATAGATCCTTATTTCGCTACACTAGTCGAACTGAGGGATAAGATTACGAGGCTTTTCTTTGACTATTTCGGAGATAAAATTGAGAAGCTCCCTGCTTGACACATACAGAAGTATAGCAGGTGAGGATGTGGTTGACCACCTCAGGCAGCTTGCCCTATCACTCTCCGGGCTGCGGGTCGTACACGTGAACTCTACACGAGTGGGTGGAGGTGTGGCTGAGATTCTCACGAAGCTGGTCCCGCTAAAGCGAGAGCTGGGCATAGATGTCAGCTGGGAAGTCATCGACGGCGATATGGAATTTTTCAATTGCACAAAGAGCATTCACAATGCCTTACAGGGAAGCCACATCCCTCTGTCCGATGCAATGAAGAAAGTATACGAAGAATCGAATGCGAGAAATGCCGAGGAGTTTCGTTCGAAACTGGAAGAGGCGGATATCGTTTTCATCCATGACCCACAGCCGGCAATGCTTATCAAATTCTTTCCGAAAAGGAAGAACAAATGGATATGGAGATGCCACATAGATGTCAGCAAGCCATACCGGCCTGTCTGGAAATACCTCCGTGATTTTGTATCCGGTTATGACGCAAGCATCTTCTCGCTGGCAGCCTTCGCACAGGAATTGCCGCACCAGCAGTATCTCATCCCGCCAAGCATAGATCCCCTGAGCAACAAGAACATGGAGCTCGGCGATGATGTCGTCGACTCCTATCGCACTCGGTTCGAGCTTGATCGGGAGCGACCGATCATCGTGCAGGTATCCCGTTTCGATAGGTTCAAGGACCCTATAGGTGTGATAGAGACATACAAGGAAGCAAGAAAGTTCATGCCGATTCAGCTTGTTCTCGCGGGAGGAGCGGCAAACGATGATCCTGAAGGGGAGCTGGTATTGAGAGAAGTGCAGGCGGCTGCAGCTTCGGACCCTGACATCCATGTCCTGCTGCTTCCTGCAAATTCACCGCTTTCGGTAAACGCACTGCAGAGGATGGCTGACATAGTGGTTCAGAAATCGATCAAGGAAGGGTTTGGCCTGACGGTAACCGAAGCCATGTGGAAAGGTAAGCCGGTTGTTGGTGGCGACACCGGAGGCATTAGGATACAGATCGTGAATTACCATACGGGATTTCTGGTAAACTCCCCAGAAGGGGCGGCCCTCAGGATCAGATATCTGCTGAGTCACCGTGATAAGATCCAGGAGATGGGATTAAAGGCAAAAGAATTCGTCAGGGAAAATTTTCTCTTAACCAGACACCTGAGGGACTATCTTACCCTCATGGTCGCGCTGAAATATGGATTCGAGGACAGGATTGAACTCATATAACGCCTCATCAGTTCGCTTCTCTCACCCGGGGAGATGAATCATGAAGATTCTCAGACAGGCTATGCTCGTCGATGAGTTCTTCGAGCGCGTAAGGCAGATGGGAAAAAGAGCCCTCTTTCTTGATTACGACGGAACCCTCGCCCCATTCGTAGTCGAAAGGAGTGAGGCCGTTCCATACCCCGGTGTGTGCGAGTTGCTCGATGAGATCATCAGCACCTGTGATTGCCGCCTCGTAATAATCTCGGGTCGTTGGCTCGGTGACCTGATTCCCCTCCTCAGATTAAAAGAGCTCCCTGAAGTATGGGGCTCCCACGGATCTGAAAGGCTCATGCCGGATAGAAAGTATCAGATAGAGAAATCGGATGCAAATGCCCTCCGCGGGCTGGCCATGGCTGAATCGTGGGTGCTTGAGCAGAAGCTGGCCAGATACTGTGAGCGGAAGCATTCCTCCCTCGCCCTTCACTTGCGAGGATTATCCTCGGGCGAGAGCAGGACCATCAAAGCTAAGACACTCGAAAAGTGGTCGGGCATAGCCCAACAGAGTGGGCTGACCGTCCAGGAATTCGATGGTGGTATCGAGCTCAGAACAACCGGACCGAACAAAGGGGTTGCCGTTGACACCGTGCTTGAAGAGATGGGGGAGGGGACAGCGGCGGCCTATCTCGGGGATGATCTCACCGACGAGGATGCATTCCATGCCATATCAGGGAGAGGACTGGCCGTGCTCGTTCGGGAGAAGTTGAGGGAGACAGCCGCTGATATATGGGTTAAACCGCCGGATGAACTCCTATGGTTTTTGAAAAGATGGTTGGAGGTATGCCGGGAAAAAGCCTGAAAAGCTCGGGTAAAAGGCTCGTTATCATCTCGAACCGACTACCTATAGTGGTCGAGAAGACTGATGAGGGGTACTCAGTGCGCCCTGGCTCGGGAGGTCTCGTCACCGCCCTGGCTCCGGTGCTCAGAAACCGTGGGGGTCTCTGGATTGGCTGGCCAGGAACCAGCGAGGAAGTAGACCTGAGTGACTCGATTCCCGAGGCGTCTAAGGAGATCGGCTATTCTCTGAAACTCGTCAAACTGACTGAGGAGGAGATCAACGGTTTCTACCATGGCTTTTCCAATGAAATAATCTGGCCGCTCTTTCACGATCTTCAATCCCGCTGTAATTTCGATCCGAACTACTGGACTTCTTATAAGGAAGTGAATTCGAAGTTCGCCGAAAAGATAGTGGAAAGCACAAGCGGGGAGGATTACATCTGGGTGCACGATTACCATCTGATGAGCGTTGCGAGAGAGATGCGGAAAATGGGTATCAATTATGCACTGGGCTTTTTCCTGCACATACCATTCCCATCGCTGGACATATTCCTCAAGCTGCCGTGGAGATTCGAGATCCTCCGTGATCTTCTCGAGTATGATATCATCGGATTCCAGACCCTACGAGATAGAAGCAATTTCCTCCAGTGCGTTCGAACATTGATAAAGGAAGCGTCTTTCCACGGTAAGGGCCGGGTTATCACAGTGAACACTGCAGAAAAGTCGGTGAGGGTAGGCAATTTCCCCATAAGCATAGACTATGAAGAATTCGTTAAGACGGCTTCGACGCAGGAGGTTGCAGACAAAGCATGGTTTCTCCACGAGGACCTACCGCAGCGCACTCTCATCCTCGGCGTAGATCGTCTCGATTACACCAAGGGGATTCCCTACCGATTGGAAGCCTTCAGGAACGCCCTCAGACGTTTCCCGGATCTTCATAGAAATACAAGTCTGATCCAGATCGTCGTGCCGAGCAGGGCCGATATCCCCACCTACCATGACCTGAAAACCGAGATAGAGAGGCTGGTCGGTGAGATAAACGGAGAGTTTACCCAGTCAGGATGGATACCGATACACTACATATTCAGGCACCTCGATCCTATTGAACTCATCGCCTACTACCGGACATGCGAGATTGCTCTGCTGACACCGCTCAAGGACGGCATGAACCTGGTGGCGAAAGAATACTGCGCCTCGAGCCTCGAAGAGAACTGCGTTTTGATTCTGAGCGAGTTCGCGGGAGCCGTCGCACAATTACAGAGAGGGGCCCTCATCGTGAATCCCTACGATGTGGAAGGCATCGCCAGTGCAATCTACAGGGCCTACACGATGGACTATGACGAGAGGCGATGGAGGATGAGAAAACTAAGACAATCCATACGCAGACAGGACATCTTCTGGTGGATCGACTCCTTTTTGAGGGCAGCTTTCGCGAAGGACCTCGATGATTTTCCATTCCTCGAAGAATACATACCTGAAGCCGATTGACTCGCCACATCTCTTTGACAATTCGCCCTGGAATGTGTTATAATGTAGCTGTTACTACCTTGCTGCAAATTCTCGAAAAACGAAGGGGTATGTTATGAATATAAAAACAGCAACAGTTTTCGTGTGCATGCTTCTCACCGCCTGTACCGTGTTTGCTTTCACAACACCCGATGTGGTTTATATACGGGCGAAACTGGAGCGGACGAGCCCTCTGGCAAACGATGTTGGAAGGAGATACATCATAATCGGTGGAGGTGATGACTACTTAGACATCATGATCCCGAGATCGGAGCTCGAAGAACTGGCAAAAAAGCTACCTTCGTACGAAGTGCTTTATGGCAGCCAGAAGGAGAAGATCGAAGAAACGATCGGGGCCGATTACGAGGATTACTTTCACGATTACGATGAGATGGTCCAGATCCTGAATCAGACGGCCCAAGATCATCCGGATATCGTTGAGATTCAGGGACTGGGATTCTCTGTAGAGGGCAGGATTATTATGGCCGCTAAAGTCACTGACAACCCCCAAGAGGAGGAGAATGAACCAGAGTTCAGGGTGATAGGGCTACACCACGGAGACGAACTCATGGGGACCGAGGTGAATCTCCTGCTCCTCGATTACCTTACCGACAACTACGGTTCAGACTCCACCGTGACCTCCCTCGTCGATGACACCGAGATATGGATCATACCGATGATGAATCCGGACGGGCGTATGGCAACACCGTATCCAACACGTTATAACGCGAACGGAGTCGATCTCAACAGGGATTACGGCTACATGTGGAACCAGTTAACTCCAGCGGCATTCTCCCAGCCTGAGACCAGAGCCATTAGAAACCACGGACTGGAAAATACATTCATGCTCTCCCTATCTTTTCATACGAGCGGAGACATCGTGAACTATGTCTGGAACTACTCGGGAGTGCCGACGCCGGATAACGATATCGTAGAACAGCTGTCTGAGGAGTATGGTACTTTCAACGGCTATTGGGTTATACATGGCTACTACTGGTATCAGACCTACGGTGATTGCAATGACTGGTCGTATGGATCAAGGAGCAGTATAGACTGGACCATTGAAGTCTCAGATTACAACATCGATCAGGTATGGAACCTCAACAGGGATGCGATAATCACACTCATGGGACATGCCGATGAGGGGATAAGGGGTACAGTGACCGATTCCCAGACGGGCGAGCCCATCGACGCCATCATTACGGTGGAGGAGTCGGGATATCCCTGGTATAACGACCCCTCACTGGGAGACTATCATCGCATGCTTCTGCCTGGCACGTACACGGTGACTTTCAGTTCTCCCGGATACGTAGACACGACGATTTCAGGGATCTCGGTCAGTGACACAGGCGCCACAATACTCGATGTTGCGCTTAGAACTGGTGGAGACAATTACGCTTACCAGGTAGTGTCATGTTATTTCTACGATCCATTCACCTGGCCCGATCAGTACCAGAGAAACCCGACCAACGCAAATTTTGCGCTTTGTAATCCGGACAGTGTATCGGCCTCGCTCGGGGAAGGAGGGGATATTGTGCTCGACTTCGGTGCCACACGATCTATCCCGAATCTGGATGGAGATGACTTCACCGTGTATGAACAGGGCGAAGACGATGGATACAGCGTATACCTGAGTAACAGCTTCAATGGGCCCTGGGTTTATCTCGGAGCCACAACCGGCACCGAATCCTTCGACATCGAAGAAGCGGGATTCGGTACTGTGAGGTACGTGAAGGTAATCGATGACGATGACGGCGATCCCTATGCATGGTATCCGGGCTGTGATATAGATGCGGTGGTGACGGTTTCATCCCCCGACACGCTGATACTGGCTCGGGAGAGTCATGAGATGAGCGACACGACATACGGCAATGGGAACGGTAGGATTGATCCGGGTGAGACAGTAGAAATATGGGTTACTCTAACCAATCTTGGAACCCTCGATGCGACGGGTGTTAGCGCCATAATGTCTGCCGAGGACACGATGGTCACAGTGAGTGTCGATGAGGCATCTTATCCTGATATCCCGGGAGGGGGAAGCGGTTCATCGATCACACCGTACGTTATCAATGTATCTCCGGATTTCCCCGAGGGAGATGTGACTACGCTGAGCCTGGCTATCAGCGCTGACGGTGGCTACTCCTTCAACGATTCCCTCTCAGTACTCATCGGAATGAAGCCAATTCTCGTCGTCGATGATGATGACGGCGCAAACTACCACCAATTTTTCACATACGCCCTTGACGGCGCTGGCCTCCTCTATGACACGTGGGAAATCACCTCCCAGGGGGCACCGGACTTTGAGGACATCTCCGATTACCGCATCGTAATCTGGACGACTGGAGAAGACTACGAAGAGACGCTGACTCCGGCTGACGAAGCGAATCTCTCCCTGTATCTAGATGCGGGAGGGAAGCTGTTTTTGTCCAGCCAGGATTACCTCTCCGAGAACGGAATCGATGCATTCGCATCGGGCTACCTGCACGTTGGCTGGTACGACAGCGACGTAGCTGTCACATCAATCAGCGGCATCCCGGGTGATCCCATCTCTGATGGACTCGACATAGACCTAGTCTTCCCATCGGGCTTCTCGAACTTTTCTGATGACATTCTTCCCGACGCGGAGGCGGCAGGAGTTTTCATGAACACCGGCTATTCGGGGAAGGGGAGAGGAACGGTCGACTACTACAGCGTGATCAGATACCCGGCTGTGGGAAGTGCTGACTTCAAAACGATCTTCTTCTCCGCGCCGTTTGAAGCACTGCCTCTTAATGGCAGTTCCATCGTTGTCATGCAGAGGATTGTCGATTGGTTCAACGAGGAACCTGTGGTGGCGACTCTCGAGCTGGATCCGGACACGACGACAGTCGAGGCAGGCGGATCACTCGGGATACAGGTCTCTGCAATGAACAATCTCACTTACGAAGAGGAATTCGTATTCTGGACGAACGTAACACTTCCGGGAGGAGGGACTTATCCACCTACAGGGTATCTGCTAGGACCCATAAGCGCCCCTCTCGATTCGCTTCAGTGGGTAACGGTTCATATCTCTCACGATATTCCCCTCCAAGCTCCGAGATGGACGTATACATATAACGCCTATCTTTCCCTGGGCGAGGAAGTCGTGGCAGAGGATCACTTCGACTTCGATGTCACAGATCCTTAAGGAGCATGCCGGTAACATATAAATTGTCTTGATCATCAAAAGCCATAGAAGTGGGGCCATTAAGTGCAGCGTGCTTTGCATGCATGTGTTAAGGGCTCGGGTCCCGGTCCATTCCCAACACGCTTTTGGTTTCCATGACATCCACCCAGACGAGGAAGGTATTCCCCAGATCGTCGATTGCGAAGTCGGGCTGATTTACCGTGCCTATTGGCGGGGGAACCGATGCGGGGCCTGTTCCTGTCCATGTCGATCCGTTATAGTAGCCGTAGTAAAGTTCCCCGCGTCCTGAACTGTAATCGACCCAT
>JBHIFB010000019.1:0-32863 GCA_046760905.1 Candidatus Glassiibacteriota bacterium
GTCACCATCGGGCTTGGGAGTGAGGTCACTAATGCCTGCGGCTGTACCAGTGTCCTTGAGGTCCTATCACTGATCGGATCTTCTGATCTTTTCATCGGGAACAACTCCGGTCTCCTCCACATGGCCAGTGCACTCGGTGTTCCAACAATTTCGTTTTCAGGAGGCATAAACATGGCAAGGTGGGCCCCCCTCGGGAGTACTGAGAAGAACAGAGTCATGATGCCGGACCCCGAGTGTAGTTTAACATACTGTCCGAGCTGCACCAGAAAGGGAAAGCATTGCCTCGATAGTATAGAGGTGGAAGACGTTGTTGATGCGGCATATGAAATGCTAAGCGGCCTCGAAGCATTCGCCTCGCATTGATCCAACATAATATATGAAGTGACGCTCACCTGATTCTATACTTTAAAAAAATTTCTTGACGACTGGGAAAATATATTTATATTCCGATGGGTATTTATCACTCAAATCTACGATCTGTTTGATATACAACGTCGAAGTGCATCAAAATTCCGGGAATTTGATAGAATGCTGATTCATTTTGTCAAAAAAGATATTGCCCAAATTTCACTAGTTGAGATGGAGCCACGAGTTGGGCGGGATTTGAGATCGAATCGCCTGTTTAGATAGAGGTTTCTAATCCATTTATTCCTTCTACAGGAAGGAAGATCCATGATCTCCCAGGAGCACATAGTTACCGGATTGGTGGGATCGCTATTCATTATGCTTGTGGTCATAGTGTCCGTCTCGATAATGCCCGGAAGACAGATCATTCAGCCTATCGAGTTCAATCATATGAAGCACTTCGAATATTTCCGTGAGGGAATCCACAGGCAAACCTACTTCGATATGCATGAGGATATTCTGGGTGAGGTTCCAGGAGAGCTTGCCAACGGTGACTGCCTCGATTGTCATGGTTCCTTCGACGAAGCAGCTGAGGATATTCCTCGGATCAAAGCATGCGCCGGATGTCATGAGATATTTCTCAACTACGAAATCAGATCGAGACCTGAGATTCGACCCTGCATAGGCTGCCATCGGACCGTACCTTACAGCTATAGCGCTTCGATCCCTCAGACGGAGATCTGCGTCTCTTGCCATAACAAACCACGTACCCAAAGCCTC
This sequence comes from Candidatus Glassiibacteriota bacterium, assembly GCA_046760905.1. Taxonomy (GTDB): domain Bacteria; phylum Gemmatimonadota; class CAZMKB01; order CAZMKB01; family CAZMKB01; genus JBHIFB01. The sequence continues at coordinate 1,126 of JBHIFB010000019.1, forward strand.
GAAGAGCAAAAACTTATTGAATACATTAAAAACGGTAAGGAGATCCCGTGGATACGTGTCTATGACTATCTGCCGGGGGACATAGTCTTCTCTCACGAGCGTCATGTCATGCTGGGCGAATTAGACTGTAAGTGCTGCCACGGCGATGTGGAGAAATCATCGAGGCCGCTCACACGCATCTTAGAGCTCAGCATGGAGGATTGTATAGAATGTCACGAATCCATGCTAGCCGACAACGATTGTCTGGCATGTCACAAGTGACCAATAGCCATCGTCCTGCCAGAAAGGCCTGATTGTGGGAATAAACCGCAGAGATTTTCTTAAAAGCACACTGGTTGCCGGGACACTTGCTCTGCCCCTGGGTTGCCGACCTACATTCTTAACGCAGGCGCTGGGCAGGGCGGGAACCGGCAAGCGACCTACCGGACCGGTGATCTGGAAGAAGAGCGTCTGCCTGCAATGCCCTGCGGGATGTGGAATACAGGTAAAGACCATCAATGGAAATGCAGTGAAGATCGAAGGCAACCCGGATCATCCAATCAACAGGGGGAAGCTCTGTCCGAAGGGCCAGGCGGGACTGCAGGTGCTCTATGATCCGGACAGGATCAAGGGACCGATGAAAAGGGTGGGTGATAGAGGCTCCGGTAACTGGGAGGCCATCTCCTGGGACGAAGCCATTGAAGAGGTCGCTGCCCTGCTGGCAAAGATACGGCGGGAGGAGGGCCCTCACTCTGTCGTCTTTATGGGCGGCCGATACCGCGGACGGATGCGCACACTTTTCCATCGATTCGCCCGAAGCTATGGTACTCCCAATGATATAGACAATAGCTCCATAGGCTCCGGCACGAACAGGATGGCCCATTACCTGACCCAGGGCATAAATGACTATATGGCCTACGATTGGGAACGCGTCAATTACGTAATCTCCTTCGGGGCCAGTATTATCGAGGCGTTCAGACCGACTGTCATGATTCAGAGGATGGTATCCCTCCTGCGTCGCAACCCTACTGGAATCAGAGCAAAGTTCGTTACCGTGGATCCCCGTTTCTCGGTCACTGCATCCAAGTCCGACCGGTGGATTCCCATTCGTCCGGGCACAGACGGAGCCCTTGCGCTCGGCATGGCCCGAGTTCTCGTGAGCGAGAAACTCTACGATGAGCAATTCCTGAAGGAACACACGATCGGTTTCGATGAGTGGAAAAAGACTGTGCTCGATGAATACACAGTCGATGCCGCATCAAGCGAAACCGGCATACCCACAGACGTAATCGTAGAACTTGCTCACGAGTTTGCTCATAGGAAGCCTGCTATAGCGGTGGCGGGTCGTGGCGCCGGCATGCACACAAACGGATTGTACAATCTCATGACAATCCACTGTCTCAACGCACTTGCCGGAAACATAGGCTTACCCGGCGGCATCATCGTTCAGGAAGCCCCCCCGATCGCCGAATGGCCGGAGGAAGAACTCGATGACGTGGCGCGGCTTGGCCTTTCAATGCCCCGTTTGGATGGAGCCGGAACCTCGAGATTCCCCCTCGCTGAGAGTGTCTCCTCCGTGCTTCCAGAGGCAATCACCGAAGAGAGGCCATACAAAACCAGTGCAATATTCCTCTACTACACAAATCCATTGTTCTCCACACCAAACCCGCGGAGATTCCGGGAGGCATTCGGAAAGGTTCCCTTCATAGTGAGTTTCTCCCCCTTCATGGATGATTCGACCGCCGTTTCTGACCTCGTCCTTCCGGATCACACCTACCTCGAAAGATGGCAGGAAGACATCCCCCCACCCAGCGTGGGGTATCCAGTCCTGGGACTGCGTCAGCCTGTGACGGAACCGCTATATGATACGATGGACACTGGAGATGTCTTGATAAAGATCGCTCAAGCGATGGGAGGGAGCATAGGGGAGGCTTTCCCCTGGAAGAATCACCTAGAGGCGATCAAATCTACACTGGATGGTACAGCGGCCGCAGCTCGATTGAGTACTGATGAATTATGGAAGCAGCTCATTGAGAAGGGCGTGTGGTCTGACAGCATAAGTGGATCTGACGATCAGAAAAGACTCTTCAGGACACCATCGGGACACTTCGAGTTCGTTTCCAGTCTTATGAAGGATAAACTCTCTTCCGTTGCCTCCGCAGAAGGGATGAGTGTAGAGGAGCTCGTGTCGAATCTGGAGATCGAGGCTCGGGGGGAGAAGGTTTTCATGGCCCATTATGAGAAACCCAGGTCGGTCACCGTGGAAGAGCAATACCCGCTTCATCTCAATTCCTACAAGACCATGACTCACGCTGAAGGCCGAGGTGGGAACCAGCCCTGGCTCCAGGAATCCTTCGGGGTGCAGCTTTCCGAGTTCTGGGGTCCTTGGGCGGAGATCAATCCCGAAACAGCTGCAGAGTATGGAATACGTGATGGTGAGTTCGTACAGTTGAGATCACCGCTTGGAAAGATTGTTGCGAAGGCGAGGATATATGCCGGTGCTATGCCAGGTGTCGTGAACATGCCTTACGAGTACGGGCACTCAGGAGGGGGCCGCTGGGCAGCAAGGGGAGCAGGCAATCCCTCTCGTACCAATCCCAATACAATCACCGAAGAACTATACGACTGCCTCTCAGGGGCGGTATCCCGTTCCACAACACAAGTTGCGATTCGCAAGCTGGAAAAATGAGAACTTTACTGAGGGACTGAGAAATGACACGATGGGCGATGGTGATAGATCTGGACAGGTGTACAGGATGTCAGGCCTGCACAGTGGCATGTCGGGCGGAGAACAACGTTCCGGTGGCCGGCCCTGAGGAATCCTTTAAAGGGCGCGCTATCTTCTGGAACGAGCTCATTGCATTCACAGAGGGAGAGTACCCTCATATCACAATGCACCTCATCCCGCGACCCTGCATGCATTGCGATGATCCTGCCTGTATAAAGGTGTGCCCTGTAAGGGCAACGTATAAGAACAGTGAGGGAATCGTTGCCCAGATATGGAATCGTTGCATTGGGTGTCGGTTATGCATGTGCGCATGCCCCTACGGGGCCAGATCCTTTAACTGGTATCATCCTGAATGGCCCGTGGAGAAATCCTGGACTGATGATGGACATAAGCCACGGACGATGGATCAGTATCTGAACCCGGAAGTTTCAGTCCGATGCAAAGGAGTTGTCGAAAAATGTCTCTTCTGCATCCAGAGACTGCGTCGTGCGAAGGAGAAGGCGCGCAGGGAAAACAGAAAGCTCAGAGATGAGGAACTTATCCACCTACCGGCATGCGCCCAGACATGTCCCTCGAGTGCAAGAACTTTTGGTGACCTGGATGATCCTGATAGCGCCGTTTTCCGACTGTCACAGAGCCCGAGAGCCTTTAGGCTATTGGAGGAGCTGGGTACACATCCTAAGGTGATCTACCTCAGAGAGGCATACGATCATGAATAGCCGGGAGACGACTCCTCATGCAGATGTCTACGATCTGAAGTCGGCCCTTAAGCCGCTTATGATAACGGGAAGGTCTTTCTACGTTTTCATCGCAGGGCTACTGGTCGCGCTGTTCTTCTGGGTTCTGGCCGTCGCTTATCAGACGCTGACCGGTCATGGCGTGCAGGGACTCGGTACGAAGGGGGCTATATGGGGGATCATAGTGGCCAACATCATTCATCTTATAGGGATCAGTCATGTGGGGATCGCCATCTCGGCGACCGTCAGGATTATGAAGCTCAAACGATATGTGCCCCTGGCCAGGATTGCCGAACTCGTGACCCTCGTATCGATGACGGCAGCCGTCATGAACATCGGCCTGGACGTCGGCAGGCCGGATAGGTTCATAGCTAATGTTATCTTGCACGGTCGCATTCACGCGCCGTTCGTCTGGTCGATGACGGTGATATCATGGTATGTGGTGGGGAGTTTCGTCTACCTCTACCTGGCAATGAGGCGGGATCTCGCTATCTGTTCCATGGCGATTCCAGAGAGGCGCTGGCTGTATAGGATTCTTAGTATTGGATACACAGATTCGCCAAACATACGCCAATTGCATGATCGTACCGTCTGGTGGTGTGCGGTCATCATTCTTCCGATTATGGTTTCAGTACATTCTGTCTATGGATGGGTATTTGGTCTGCAGCCGGGAAGGCCTGGCTGGTTCAATCCTATTATGGCTCCCTATTTCGTCCTGGGGGCAATAGTCTCGGGTTTTTCCGCAATGATCGTGATCATCGCAATCATACGAAAGATCTATGGATGGCAAAAGTTCGTTCCTGATCGCACTTTCAAGGGCCTTGGAATCTTTCTTGGCTTCGTGACCTGGCTGTACATGTACTTCCTCTTCTCTGAATTGCTTACGGGCCAGTATGCTCCACCCGAAGCCGATCGCATATTCTGGAACGATATTCTGTGGGGCAGGTTTGCACTCATCACCTGGCCGACATTCATTGGGGGGCTTTTCATACCCTTCTGGTTGCTTTTCATACAGGGATCAAATCCGAAGATCTGCAACATGCATCTCACCGTAGCTTCCGCGATCCTAATCAATATGGCGCTCTGGATGATCAGGTTCCTCATCGTGATCCCTACGTTCTACAACCCCCATCTGCCTTACCGTATACTTCCATACCAGCCGACAGCCATCGAGATCTTCATCCTGGTCGGGACCTGGCTTTTCGCCATCTTGTTTTTTTCCATTCTATTAAAGATCTGCCCGGTTATTGAGCTCTCGGAAGAAATCGAAATCAGGGACGAAAAGAACTACGTGCTATTCCCGCGAATAGAGATGTCTCCTCTTGTGAGGAGAGCATTGATAATTGCAACACTCGCATTCGGAGTCGGCATGATGATCTTCGGCTTCTCCACCTGGTCGAGTGACTATGCGCCCGTTAAATGGCTCACGGGGATATTTTCTCTCTGCGCGATTCCCTTGGAGATTTGCCTGCTTCAGCCACGCGCAAAGAGAGTGGAGTATGCCGAGTTGCAGCCTCGTATTGTCGATATGAAGCCCACTTCAGTTGAGGACTGGCTGGTAGAACCGAGCCCGCCGATCGGTCCTTTAAGTGGAAGGACTCGTAGGCCCTAGCGAGAGTTCAGAGTGAATTACGTCTTTTCACCATTTTAAACGGAGGATAGTGCAATGGGGAACAGGGTTCTCAGGTACAACATCGTAGCGTTTGTCATCCTCGTGTTGGGAGTGTTTGTATCCGCTGCTGCTGCCTATTGGTTCGGTCAGCTCACGGACAAAGGCCTCGTACGGCTAGGGATATTTCCGGCTGGATGCATAATCAGTCTCTTCCTCTCCCTGTCGCCCAGAGTGGCCGATCAGTGGGAGAAGGCTGTGGTTCTGCGGCTGGGCCGATATACGGGTCTGAAGGGACCGGGACTTTTCTGGATCATCCCCTTCGTGGACAGGGTAACCTCCTGGATCGATCTTCGTGTTCGCACCACCGGTTTTGCTGCCGAGAAGACTCTGACGGAGGACACTGTTCCCATAAACGTAGATGCCGTCCTCTTCTGGCTGGTGACGGATGCCGAAAAAGCGGCTCTTGAGGTCCAGAGATACGAGGATGCGGTGGCCTGGGCGGCGCAGACGGCCCTTCGAGACATCATGGGCAAGACGATCCTTGCAGAGATCCTCGTCGGGCGTGAGTCAATTGACGAACAACTTCGCCAGTTAATCGACGAGCGAACCCATGACTGGGGGATTACGGTCAAATCTGTGGAGATTCGAGATGTAGTGATTCCACCGGCTCTCGAGGACGCGATGTCGCGTCAGGCTCAGGCGGAGAGAGAGAAGCAAGCTCGTGTGATTCTTGGAGACGCCGAGGTGGAGATCGCAGACAAGTTCGAAGAAGCTGCTGAACATTATGCCAAGAACTCCCTTGCCTTCCAGCTCAGGTCTATGAATATACTTTACGAGGGTATGAAGGAGAAAGGTTCGCTTTTAGTCATCCCGAGCACGATGGTTCAGTCGATTGATATTGGCAGCTATGCCGGGCTAGCAGCTCTGGGGAAGACGACCGAGAAAACAAATGGGAAAGAGCAGAAATAGCTGCTTCAACTGATGGCTTCTTCTTTTACAGACGTTATAATAAAAGTTCCTCTCATTGACTGTGCATATATTACCGGCAGGAAAGAAAGACCGATATTTGAAAGTTGATAGGTCTATCCGGTGAGACTGCCAGCTGGAGCCGGGACCTCCTTTTTCCCGGTGAAGGTGGAGAAATACTTCTCCATGTAGGCGTAGAGATTGTTGATGAAGCTTTTCTTGTCGAATCGCCTCGCATGTTCCCTGATTCTCTCAGAATCGAAGGATCTCGTTTCGAATTCCTTCACAGCACCGGCAAGCGCCTCGCTTGTTTGAGGTGAGAAGAAGATCCCGGTGTCCGGAGTCGCCGTTTCGAGCACCCCTCCCGCTCCGTATGCGATCACCGGCCTTCCGGAAGCCTGGGCTTCAAGCGGAACTATTCCGAAGTCCTCCTCGCCTGGAAATATCAAGGCCTGCGTTCTGGGATAGAGCTCACACAGAAGCTCGTCGCTAACCGTTCCCAGAAATTCTATGTTTCCACCCGCCAGCTTTTCGAGCTCATTTCTCTGTGAACCATCACCAACCACTATAAGACGGTGCCCGAGTTCGTTGAAAGCACTGATTGCAAGGTCAACCCTCTTGTAAGGTTCGAGACGTGACACGCAGAGGAAGTAATCATCCTGGAACTTCGAGAGCTCGAACTGCGACATGTCAATAGGCGGGTGGAGGATTTCCGCTTCTCTTCGGTAGTATTTCTGAATACGCTTCTGTGTAACTTTCGAATTGGTAATAATGAAATCAGGCCTCTGTGAGGCAGTAAAATCCCACAGCCGAAGCGGTGTGAGTAGACTATCAAGAAGCGTGTGCCGCTTCCTCGACCCGGATACGTATGCGCCCTTCAGCCACAGGAGTCTGAAGACGTTATGCATGTAACAGATGTGGCAAGTCTGTGGCGGCGTCACGATCCCCTTGACGAGGAAGCTGGAAGAGGAGAGTACAAGATCATATCCTCTGAAATCGAACGATTCCACCCCGGCTATGCCGATCGGGAGGGCGTACTTGATGAGCCTCTCGTTGTGCGGGAGCTTCTGCAGAAAAGTCGTGTGGATCTTCCTTTTTCTGAATAAAGGGAAGGTTTTTTCCGGGTGGTAAGCTCCGGTGAATATTGGTGCCTCTGGAAAGGCTTCTGCAAATACCGATAAAACCCTTTCCGCGCCCCCTGAGTTTATGAGGACATCATGCACCAGTGCGACTTTCAATGATCCCAGCATCGTGGATTACCTTTCTGAATTCTTCTAGCACATCTCGAGGGTCGATTGTTTCCATGCATTCCATCGTGCTGCATACCACCGGATGCCTGTGATCCCTCTTTCTCACGTCACAGGGGCTGCAGGGGATATTTGAATAAAGATACCTCGAAAAAGCACCGTAGGGCCTGAGGTGCGAAGGCGCAGTCGGGCCAAAAATAGTAACCGTCGGCGTGCCTAGAGCACTCGCGATGTGAAGCAGCCCTGAGTCGTTTCCCACGACAAGAACGCATTGATCGATCACAGCAGAGACTTTCCTCAGGTCAAAGCCGGTTATGATCCTTACCCTGTCACCGGCGTTCTTCTTTATCTCCTGTAGAATGGATAGTTCATCGCTTTTACCTATGAGAGCTATGTTGTGGTTTGTTTCCTCTGTCAACATACGGGCGAGCTTCGAATAGCCATCGATACCCCACCTCTTGGAAGGCTCGAAAGAGCCGGGATTTTTCCCCCCACCGGGGCAGATGCCGATGGTGTTACGTGAGTCCATCGGAAACAGGGATGCCAGGATCTTTCTCCCGGTTTCAACCTCCGCATCACTCAGGAACATTTCTGGAAAAGGGACAGGACGACCCTTTCCCGTTTCTTCTGTCGCCATCTCCACAAGCTCAGTATAGAGCTCTACCTTGTGCTTCTCCAGATCGATCTCGACCCTGCCGTCCGCCTTTGTCCTTGTACCGGGGTGGGTGAGGCAGAAGAACTTGCCCGATCCTGCCGCTGCGAAGAGAAGGTAATTCAATGGTCGGGATCCATGCAGCGAGATTATTGCATCGAATTTATTCCTTCGCAGAGAGACTGCAAGCTTCGCCAGCCTGCGCCACTTCCTTTCGAAGAAGATCTCATCCTCGACGACAATGAGGTCGTCCAGACGTGGATTCTGTTCGAGGACTGGCGCTGACCAGCTCCCCACGAGAGCAGTGATATGCGCAAGCGGCACGCTCTCCCTGATGCGCCTGATCGCGGGGGTGGCCATGACAACATCTCCAATTGCAAACAGCCTGACTATGAGTATATGTGGCCGTTCAGGCATCAGCGGCCTCACTGAAGGAACCTTCTCTCTCTTTCAGTAAGCGATGCTTCTCTAGGCTCACATAATCTGAAAATCCTGAGAGGATGGCGAGCATGAGGCCGTGTCTGCCGTCGAGAAATCCCTTCCTCGCAAAGTAGATTAGGAGAAATCTCAAAAAAGGTTTGAGCGGAGCGTACTTCCACCAGATCTTTCTGATAAAAGGTTTCCTCTGCGCTTTGTTCCTCAGGAAATCAAGAAATGTGACACTGTCGAGTTCTTCCGAAAGACGAAGCATGTACCTGGCTTCGAAGGATGTGTACCTGTCCATTTTCATGAAGTATTCGCCGAAATCCCTGTAGGTATAGTGCAGTAGATCTCCACTCAGGTACCCGGCCTCGCCTTCGAGTTCGAGGCGCTCATGCACGTGATCGCACGGGAATCTCCCCTTCGCGCGCTGGAAAAACCTAAGCACATGGTCGGGGTACCATCCGCTCGATTTCATCCACCTGCCCAGGAAGTAGTTTCTTCTCGGAAGGAAGAAACCGGACTTCCCGTTTCCACCCGATTCTGCAGTTCGCCTGAGCTCCTCAGCGAGTTCAGGCGTCACCACCTCGTCCGAATCGAGAACCAGTACCCAGTCGCCTCTACAGTTATCGATTGCAATATTCTTGTTCACATCCAGGTTGTGATTGTTGGGAACGACAATGACATTGACTGTGGGGAAGCTGTTGCAGATTTCGACGGTATTGTCGGTGCTCATCCCATCCACCACGACTATCTCATCTGCCCACTGCACGCTGCCGAGGCACAGACCGATGAGCTCACTGCTGTTGTGTGTAATGGTTGCGACAGATATCGTGCTCATCCGTGCACTCTCTCAACTTCTCACCGCGTCTTTATACGCCCGGATGGTATTAATCGCCGTGTTTCTCCATGTGAAGGATGCCGCATGCCTCCTGCCTTTTGCCTCCAGCCGCCGTCTCAGGGCATCATCCTCGATTATGCGAACCATTGCTTTCCTGATTACTTCACCGGTAGCCTCTTCCAGAAGAAGGGCTTTTCCCGAGTGCAGCTCTCTGATCGCAGAGCAGTCGGCGGCGATTACCGCCTTGCCGCAGGCCATGGCTTCAAGAACCGGGAGCCCGAACCCTTCGTATGTCGAGGGAAAGACGAAGGCAAGGCACCCGTTGTACAGGAAAAGTTTGTCCTGCTCCGAGACCACTCCCGTGAGAATAATGTGCTCATCAATGAGCGAGAGGAAGTCCTCGAGAAATGCCTTGTCGCTTCCCATAGCTCTCCTGTTGATTCTTCCCGTTATAACGAGCGGGTGCATTTTCCTGAGCGGTGCGGGGAGCAAGCGGTGAGCTTCAGTGAGGGAGAGCAAGTTTTTTCTCCTGTTCACTTCCCCCACGAAGAAGAAGTACCCCTCTTTGACATTATATCGCTCCAGGAAGGTTCTAATAGACACCTCTTGCTCGAGAGGTCTGAACCGGGAAGAAACACCGAGATATACTGTCCTTATCTTAGCCGGATCTACATCAAGTATTTCAATGAGGGAGCCTTTCGTGAAATCTGATATTGTTATGATAATATCGGCCGCCTTCACCCCCTCCGCAATCGTCTTCCTGTGCCTTAGCGTGTGTTCCTCGGGTACCATACCGACATAAGCACCCATGTCGTTGACCGTAACGACGATTCCAGTACTGTCATCCCTCATCCCCCTTGGGACCTTAGAATCCGGGAAGTGGGCAACCTTTGCACCGAATTCCTTTATCTGCCTTGGGAGAATGTATTCCCTGTACAGGTGCCTGTATGCCCGGTTGAGCTTCCAGCGTGGACCGCTGAGAGACAGGGGGAAGGTCGCTTCGGCTGAAACTTCCTGAAAGCTCCCCAAATGAGAAAGGAATCTTATGTTTCCATCCCCCAGGATCTTCTTCATCTCATGTGAGATGTGGGCAGTCGAGTAGCCGACACCACCGACAAGTGTCTCGCACGCCGAACTCACATCCATGGCGACTTTAAATTTGAGATCAGATTGCACTGTTTTGGACTCATGACGTTTGGGTTTCAATTAAGACCTCGTCGATTTTCTCCGCCATTTCCCCGGCTGTAAGAAAGAGTCTGTAAAATCTTTCCTTGCCCCTTTCACCCATCTTCTTAGCCTCATCCTGATGCTGATAGAACCAGTTCATTGCCTCTCCGAGAGCTGTGATATCACCCGGTTCCACCAGAAGACCTGTTTCAGAGTCAGATACAATCTCAAGAGGTCCCCCTGATTTTGTGGCGATCACGGGCTTACCCATGGCCATGGCTTGAAGGAGGGTTTGCCCGAGCGGCTCTTCTAATGAGGCCGATACTACAACATCAACGCATGAGAGGTATCTCTCTACATCCCTCTTGAAACCTGTGAAATGTATCCTACCGTCCATGCCACCTTCTTTGACTTTCCTCTTCACTTCTCTGAAGTAACCTGTTTGCCCACTGAAGCTGTCATCACCCACCATTATAGAGTAGGCGTGCTCACAGTTTCTAATGGTCTCCAGTGATGCCTCTATGTACTCCCGAACCCCTTTCCATGGGAGAACCTGGCAGAACATACCGAACACGAATGATCCCTGCGGGATGCCAAGCTCCCGTATCACTTCTTCCCGGCCGGCCGTATCCTCGAGTTTGACGGCGTCGATTCCTGAAGGGATTTTCTTTAGCTTGCCGTTTCCTGTAATGTCAATGCCGAGATTAAGAGCGACATAGTCCGATATGGCGATTATCTTATCCGTTTTAGAAACAACCATGTTTCTCTTGAGGTTTCCATCTATCCTATCCCTCACGTGGGTCACAAGGCGGAGGCCGGGGAAAATCGTCCTGAGCACAAGCAGGGGAAAGGCCGATCGATGGCTGTTTGCATAGAGGATACCTATATCATGCTTTTTCACAATTGCTGCAAGCTCTAAGATGGTCCAGGAGAGTCTGACCCAGCTCGAGGCCTTCTTCCAGGGGCTTTTCTGCAGGCCCGGAACCGGGATGCTCAGCGGGTGGATCCTGTAGCCGAGGCGCTTGATTTCGCCCAAGAGAGGGCCACTTCTATTAGCGACGCACAGTATCTTCTCCCGGGGTATCTTCGTTCTCTCCAGGTACCTCAGAAGAGACAGTTCAGCGCCTCCAAGCCATCCGGTGTGGTTTAAGATGAGGATGTTCTCCATTCTTTCGAGCCTCTCGCTCCCTCTCCTCAAGTCGCGGAAGCGAAAACAGGAGACCGGTCGCAATCCAGATGAAAAGATCAAGCGGCCTCTGTGCGAGGAAGGTTCTGAAAAGGGATGTCACGATTGCTGAGATCATCAATATGCTTATCCCGAAGGCGACGGATTTGAGAAACGTATCAAAGAGAAGCCTTTGAATCCGTCTGGCCCATGCGATTATCTTCACATGGATTATGATTAATAGAATCATGCCCGGAAAGCCGGCCTGGTTCATCAGCATGAAATAGTCCCCTTCCATTGTCAGGTCCGGAAACTTTTCCATGAACAGGCTGTGGGACAATCCAAACCTCATGCCGACCGAGTCGAGGGAAATGCCCATCCCTTTCCCTAGGAAGTTGCTTTTGAGATTACCGACGAGCGCCTCGTGAAAGGGGATTGTGGCAAATAGCCTTTGGTGTTGTAGGTCGCTGAAGAAATATAAAATCACCCTCTCCCAGCCGACTCTTTCGAGGTATATGGCGGAGAGTGAGATGGCCGCGATCGATGCTACAACGAAACTGAACTTCCTCTTCTTGAGCAAGACAGCGTATACGCATATTCCCAGGCAAGCGCTGTAGATGCTCGAGAGCGCAGCCGATGCGATGAGACCTGTGAAAAGAATTGAGATTGCCAAAAAAAGTAGAGTCCTGCTCCTTTTATTCTCCATGATGTTGTAAAGCGGCAGCGAGAGCAGTATCATGAAGCTCATCAGGTTGCCGAATTCCCACACCGTGCCGAATATGGAGGAGACCCTGTACCATGAATATCCCGAGTAGTAATGGGCGATATCTGTTCTTATATACTGGCTGAGGTTTTCGTACGAGCCAAATCCCATCTTTGCCTGGATTATGCCCACAACAGCGGCGAGCGATAAAAACACGAGAAGGAAAAATCCGATCCGCTTTAGCTCTCTCCTGCTGGTTATGAAATTCAGTCCTATGAAGAATCCGAGCATCGGGACGAAATACGCTCTGAACCCGAAAATGCCCATGCCGATACTCGGCAGCGCCGGGTTGAAAATCTGTACGAAAATGAGTGCGGCAAAGAGAAAAAGCAGGCCGGTTATGGGTGTTCTCACCCAGAACCCTCTTTTTGTGATTATGAATTTCACGGTGATGATTCCGAGGATACCTATGGTAAGGATGTCTCTCCAGGTGCCCACGTAAAGAGATTCGAACCAGAATCCGAGGATATTCTGAAAAAGAGATAGTAAGAGAAGCAGGTATAGACATGCGATCGGTTTCAGAAATAGAAAGAGCGCGATCGATGCGAGCACAATCAAAAGGTTAGGTAGAAGCGGCGAGAGTCCTCCGACCGCTGCAACGACGAAAAGAGCAACGACTCCGGTGCAAGCCGCCGTCGGAAGCAACACGTCATTGTGTGAGACGATCGTTCTGGATAACTTTTCCATGGGCGTCAAGGGATTTCGAAAATGTTCTATTTCGATTCAGGAAGACTTCCCTCCATAGCGTGAAAGTGAAAAGCGACCAGACATGCCGCGCAAGCGGTTTACCTTGGTCGAAGAATTCCTCTAGAATCTTTTCTACGCTTTTTCTGTTCAGCATACCATCGCAACACGCTCTTTTCCCCAGGAGGCAGTCCAGAACCAGCGGCTTCATATCGCCTCTCATCCAAACATCTATCGGCATTAAAAACCCCTGTTTTTTCCTGGCCACGATGTCCTCGGGCAGAATGTTCTTCGCACATCTTCTTAGTATGTGTTTCCCTATCAGGCCTTTCATCTTGAAACGGAAAGGGATGCTCATGGAATACTCAACGAGCTCGTGATCGAGGTATGGCACCCTGCACTCGAGTGAGTGGGCCATGCTCATCTTGTCCGTATAGTTAAGAAAATCATCGAGCATCGTGGTTTTAAGCTGGAGGTAGAGCAATCTGTCCTGGTAATTCCATTCAGACACTTCGTCCATATATTCACCGAAAGGAGACCGGTGATCGATACCGGAATGAGATTGGCAATACCCGTTATCCAAAAGCTCATTCACCTTCTCCGGGTGAAACACGCTGATCCAGAGAGGGTACCACGAAACCGGGTCCGTGCGATCATAGCGGATCAGCTTCTTCATCTTCTGAATCAATCCGCCGGCCAGAGGTTTTTCCGGGAATGGGGAGAGCGCAGGCTCGATGATCCCGCGTCTGATAATGCCGGGAATATGCTTATAGGAATGGATGATTTTCGCCATTCTATTCCATTCGTATCCTGCGAACAGTTCATCGCCCCCAAGCCCTGAGAGCACCACAGTGACGTGTCGCCTTGCTAGGGCCGAGATGAAATATGTGTGTAAGCCGCCGCCGAACGGTTCGTCGAAGTGATACGCTATCTTCTCTATCTCCTTTTCTATGTCTTGGGGTTTCGCGATGTGCTCATGGTGATCTGTGTCGAAGTAACGGGCAACCCTTCTCGCATACTCCAGCTCATTGTATGCCTCTTCTCCCCTGGAGGGAAATCCCATCGAGAATGTCTTGATCTTCCCGCCAGTCGCCTCGGCCATGAGGCCGACAACGAGACTCGAATCCAGGCCGCCGGATAAAAACACGCCAAGAGGGACATCGCTTATGAGCCTCTTTCTCACCGATTCCCTGAGAAGCATTAGAAGGGCTTCTTCGCAGTCCTCCTTTTTAAGCGGCGATACATCCCTCTCGATGTCCTTCATGGTCCAGTAGGTGTGGGTTGAGAGCTTCCCTTCTTTCAGCCGCATGAATGTACCGGGCCTCAGCTTCTTTATATTTGAAAATATGGTCCTGGGGGTGAGTGTGAACTGGTAGGAAAGGTAATCTGCAAGCCCTGACGGGTCGATCTCCTGATCCATGTAATCACAGGTTAAGAGCGCCTTTATTTCTGAAGCGAAAGTAATTGTGCCTTCATGAACTGAGTAGTAGAGGGGTTTTATCCCAAGGCGGTCGCGTGCGATCACGAGCTCACATCTTCTCCTGTCCCATACGGCGAAGGCAAACATTCCGTTCAGGAGATTCAGGGCATCGGTTCCCCACTCGAGGTAAGCGTTAAGGAGCACCTCCGTGTCCGTGCCGGAACGGAACGAGTGCCCCCTTTCAGCGAGAATCTTTTTTATCTCGGGGAAGTTGTAGATCTCACCGTTGTAAACGATGCTCAGGCTTCCGTCTTTTGATGTCATCGGCTGATGTCCAAGCGGGCTAGTGTCTATGACGCTCAACCTGGTATTGCCGAGGTACACCCGCTCGCCGCCCCTGCCTTCGATTGTCTCCCAACCCATGTCATCGGGGCCTCTGTGCCTGATACTGTGGACCATCCTGATGATATTTTCCTCGTGGTCACGTGAAGATGAGGTTGTGTATATTCCGCATACTCCGCACATTAAGACTTACTTTCTCCTTATCATCTGCCCGTCCCCCTGAAGACTGCCGGTATGGTCTTGAGCAGTATCGTAAGATCGAGACCGAGAGACCATCTGTCGATATACTCTAAATCGAGCCTGACCCACTCGCTGAAATCTGTGATGTCATTTCTGCCGTTTACCTGCCAGAGGCAGGTGATCCCGGGCTTTACAGAGAGTTTTCTCCTTTGCCAGAACTCGAACCTCTCTGCCTCTGTTCTGAGGGGAGGTCTGGGACCGACGAGGCTCATATCTCCCCTCAGAACGCTGTAGAGTTGAGGCAACTCGTCAAGGCTGAACTTTCTAAGCCACTTACCGACCGGGGTTATCCTTGGGTCGTTTTTGATCTTGAAAACCGGTCCGCTCATCTCGTTCTCACGCATGTACCTCTCCTTGAGCCTGTCGGCATCCTGGACCATTGTCCTGAACTTGTATCCGGTGAACTCGCGGCCGTTTTTCCCTGTCACATTCCACCTGTAGAACACGGGCCCCGGTGAGCTCAACTTTACGAGGAGCGCGATAATTATAAAAAGCGGAGATGCCGCGATGAGCAGAAACAGGGAGAGGGAGAGATCGATTGCTCTTTTGAGAAATAGGGCGGGCTTCGGGTGAGTGGTCGTCGCTAGCATGAGCATGGGAATACCGTGATAGTTTTCGATGCTTATTGTGGAGAGTGTGAGCTTTTGCTGATACTTAGCGATGTGATAATCCGGCATGATCATAACAGGTATCCCGATCTCTTCGATTGCATCGAAAAGCTTCTCGATACCGTCAATCTTATCCACGGGCATCGCGATGACGATCAGGTCGGGATGCTCTTTCGCGATGACCTTTCTCGGGTCCTCGATTGTAGCGATGACACACATCTTACCGACTCTTTTCCCGACCGAATCGGGATCGGGGTCGATACAACCTATAATCTCTGCGTGAGCGCTCTCCTCTATGGAATCTAGGAAATCTTTTGCCCTTCTCCTTGAGCCGACTACGAGGATCCTCTCCGCCCTGCCCTCAAGCTTCCTGATCAGCGGCCAGGAATAGAAAAGTATTATCCTGAATGAAGTGGTTAAGACAACAGTCATCGTAGAGAATACGAAAATCATGAATCGGCTTATGTACTGTACCTTGAACAGGAATATGAAGAAGGTTAGAAGAATGAGGGTAACCAGGGAAGCATGCAATACGCTGAGGAAGACTCTGGAAAACTCCATAGAGCCGTGGCCTTCATACATGCCTCTGTAGAACAGAACGAAAATAAAGACCGGATATATCACGAGAAGGAGCCAGTCGTATTCGCCGAAGCTTGCCAGAGGGCTCGCTTCGTGACCTGGCAGAATCTCCTTGAGAGATGGTGAAACGTAATAGGCCAGCACGAACGATAAAGTTAAAGACATCATATCGGCCAAAAGAAAGAGTGCCGTCTGCTTGTCTATAAGGGCTCCTCTTAAGAGACGGATGTCATTCGTTCTCATGTGAGCACTCCGAAAATGGTGTCGCCATCATATGAGTTTCTTCCATTGCACTCCGAGTACGAATTCGAACCTCGGCATGTCCGATGTGTTCCCGGATATGTTGAGGTAATTTTCCTTCCTCTCATAACCGATTCTCCCGTCAACGAACCAGTGCGGTCCACTCTGGTAGCGCGCCCTCAGTGTAATGATGTCGGTCGTTTCAACGACACCGGAGGGGAAAGGAAAATCGCTAGTCTCGAAGGTTCCGGGAAACTGAGCGGAAACGCTGCCCTCCCCCCTTCTCACCCTGGTGTAGGCGCTCTCAAGAAGCAGGTCCTCGCGTGGAGCAAAGAGCCACGAGAGTTCGAGGCGGTCGAAGTCGTTCCCTTCGGGCGGACCCAGCGTTTTCCCCTCGTAGGTGTAGCGTTCGAATGCGTTTATCGAGTTGTATGTGTAGTTGGTCACCTTCGTGTAGATGGCTGAAACGCGCGTGTCCTTGAGGTCGAACGGGTCAGTAAATTCACCACCCACAAGATAAGCGAACTCGTTCGGCTCAACCTCATCACCCCAGAAGATGTGTTTGCCGAATAGAGAGAGCTTCACATCATCTATGAGGAGCTGTCCGAAAAATCCCACATTATCACCGGCTCTGTAGTAAGCGTCAAAGCCGATAAATGAATTTGCCTGCTTGTTGGAAGCGTTCTCCACCACGAAGTAGAGCGAGAACGGATTTGTAAATGCGAAGTCCAACCCCCGCCCCTTTCCGCCGTAAGTCACGGCTTCGAAGATGCCAATTTCAAGCCGGGGAATCGGTCTTACATCGAGCCTGTGCATAGATAGGTACCGCTGAAAGGGGATTCCATCCATATCCTCGGATTCACTCGCCGGTGACAAATCCTCTTCGTGCATGTCATCGAGCCGTGCCGTCAGGAAGCTGAAGTTCACTTTTCCGAAATCGAGTTCGAAAAATATTTGATCGAAGGAGGAAGCGTTATTCGAGACCAGAAGGCTTTGGGGTGAGGGCCCTAGGTTTCGGCGGGTTCTTCCGATGAAAAGAGTCGCCTTCGATGCTTCTACCATCAAGTATGCATCCTCGGTCGCAGCTGCGATATCGATATCCTTCCTGCCTCGATAGAACGGATCGTCGATGAGGTTCTGATCGATCACCGTCCTGTGGAGGAGGGTTGCATGCGGAAACTTAATGGAGAATTCAAGGCCGGCGAAGTAGTCGGAGTCGAACTCCTCCTGTCCATCGTTCCATCTCAGCCGCTTTGCCGAAAACTTACCCTCCGTCCACACGGAAAGGCCTCCCTCCTTTCTGCCCATCAGCATCTGTAGCTCGTCTCTTATCAGGCGCAGCCAGCTTCTTTCCACCTTAGTGAGGAGGGCTCCCTTCAGAAGGGCAGCGTCCACTGCGCCCAGAAGCTCCGCTCGCTTGTAAGGCTTGATGCTCCTGTGAAGATCGGGAAACACACCTCTTTCCTGAAGTACGTCGATGTACACGTATGCCCAGTGATCGAGGGGAAGATACGGGGAGATTTCCGAGGCCGGTAAGCTCTGATGAAGGAGGATAGAGAAGATAACCGCAAGGGACGACCTGATGGGTATTATGGTACACCTCATAGCTCAGCATCCATCGATAGCAGTTGCTGTCTCTCGATAACGAGAAGCTCGTCCCTGAGAGCCGAGGCGATGAGGTGCACGAGGATCATGTGAACGTCCTCCACCTGTTGCATGTTGAAAGATACGACATGTACGCTATGACCTGCGACCCGCTTGATGGAACCTCCGTCGAAACCAACCAGGCCGATTGTGACGGCACCGTGGAGGTTCCCGGCCTCTATGGCATTCACCACATTTGGGGAGTTTCCACTACCGCTGATGCCGATGACGACATCCCCGTCATCAACAAGCGGCTCAAGCTGCATGGCGAATATTTTAGAGTAGTCACTGTCGTTGGCCCAGGCGGTAATAAGTGGAACGTTGTCGGTGAGTGGAATTACCTTGAAAGGCTTGTTCCCGTACTCCATCGTTCCCTTCGCCAGGTCGCAGGCGAAGTGAGAAGCAGTAGCTGCCGAACCGCCGTTTCCACAGATGAATATTTTCCCTCCCCCTTCCCTCGCCGTGGCGAGGATCTCGATGGTCTTAGCCACCTCTTTGGCGTTCACCATGGAGAGGGTGTCTGTTAACATGGTCAGGTACTGGCTTATATAACTTTTCGCATCACTCATGGCTGCGACCGGCCCTCGTCACCTCGCGATGTTAAAGATTATACTGGTGCCGTATCTCTCAAGAGTGAACGGGAGCTCGGCATACCGGCTGAGCGCTTCTTTTACCTGAGCCTGGTAGACAGGTTCACAGTAAAGGAGGAGAAAACCGCCTCCGCCCGCTCCGCAAATCTTTCCGCCGAGCGCACCGGCGCTGAGAGCTGCAGAATACATCTCGTCGATGTGGTCGTCCGATATCTGTTCCGCGAGTTTCTTCTTATACTCCCAGCCTTCATGGAGAAGGGTGCCAATCGCTTCTAGGTTCCCGGTTCTCAGCGCCAGCCTGGCATCCTCCGCCAGCTTTTTGATACTGTTTAGTGTTCCACGCCTGTCGTTCGTGTGAGCCACCTGCTCCCTGAGAATCGGGTCCGACTGACGTATCCTGTTAGAGTAAAAGAGCATGAGATTCTTCGAGAAGGCACGCTTTGCATCCGGTTCGAGGTCTATAGGTTCCGTTTCGACCTGGCCTGTTTTAGCGAACCTGAAATACCTTATCCCGCCGAACGCCGTAATGTATTGATCCTGCTTGCCTATAGGCTTGCCGATTCTATCTATTTCTATCTCGCAGGCCTCCTCGGCGATCCGGCTCGCCGGCTTCGCCTCACCCTTGTAAGTGTAGAGAGCGTTGAGAAGGCCAACCGTAACGGAGCTCGAGGAGCCGAGCCCTGTCCCTTCGGAAGGTATGTCAGCCAGCGTCGTTATCTCAACACCATGCTCGACTCCGGTCATTCGCATGGTCTCTCTAACGAGGTCGTGCTGAATCGCATCGATCGAATCCACGATTTCCTTCTTCGAGTAGTTGATGTATATCTTCCTGTCGAACCTCTCCTTCACGATTACATAGATATATTTATCTATGGCGGAGCTCACCACGGCTCCGCCATCGAGCTCGTAGAAGGATTTTATATCGGTTCCTCCTCCTGCAAAGCTTATTCTGAGCGGCGTGCGTGATATGACCATGCTTTGAGTGCCTCAGGTAACCGAACACACGACTTTAGAGGATTTCATCCTCTCGTAAGCTTCAGATATGATACCCGATTCGCCCCCGCATTCCTCCAGCCAGTCAAGGTAATCTTCGACGCTTTTCGCCGGAGAGTGTAGCGGCGCAAAACCCAGGCCTCTGATCTTAGATATGTCAGATACGATGTGCCTCGAATCGCCGGACCTGAAATGGTTCCCGATCTCAACTTTCACTTTCCTGCCGGAAACCTCCTCCACGATTGACAGAAACTCGAGTACCGTGTAAGCCCCACCACCACCGACGTTATATATCTCATAGTCGCATCCGTTATCATTGAGGACCAGTAGGTTCGCCTTCACAACGTCCTGGATGTTCACGTAATCGCGCAACTGATTCCCGTCTTCGAATACGATCGCTTTTTCCCCGAAGTATGCGCTAAGGCAGAATACCCTGCACACTCCTGAATAAGCGTTGTAGAAGGATTGCCTCGGCCCCTGGACGATGGAATACCTGAGGGCCGTCGTGGGGATCCCGTACTGCCTGCCAAGGTTTATGGCAAGGGTTTCCTGCGTGTACTTGGATATAGCATAGCTGTTGGCCGGGTTCGTCACGAGCTCAGTGGTTTGAAGCGGGGTGAGTATTCTTTCGCATCGGGGACAGGCATGATCCCATTCACCTCTGATCAGCTTCTCTCTCGGTCTCGGCGGGGGGAATAGTTCTCCGTGTTTTGGGCAGCGGTATCTCCCCTCGCCATATACGGCCTGCGAAGATGCGACTATTACCCTCTCGACGGGAAGCTTCTTCCCGATGATGACTTCATACATGAGCGCGGTGCCGACCGCGTTCACGTGATAGAAGGTGCTGAAGTCGGTTAGGTAGTCCTGGTAGGCCGCGAAATGGAGTACATGGGATACGCCATCCAGCGCCTTGACCCAGGCATCCGGGTCACGCACGTCGGCTTCGATGAAGTGGGCATCTTCGGGCAGGTCTTTTGGTTTCCCGTTTGGATGTATCTTGGGATCGAGATTGTCAAGAATCCTTACATCATACCCTGCCTCGAGAAGCGCCTTGGTGGTGTGAGAGCCTATGAAACCGGCTCCTCCGGTTACCAAGACCAGCATACTCGAACCCCCCAAAAACGGGTGCCCCTACCGGTCCCTCACCCGTAAATATATTTAAAAAGAATCCGGCTCTCATACACAGTATGTTGATTCTTTAAAATAATACAATACAGTATATAGTTTGTCAAGCAAATCCCGACAATAATTTCCGCTTTTTATCTGACATTTCACTTTCAGTATATCCCGCATGTGAAAGTTGGGAAACTTGCCTTTATTTTGGCAATTTCTCATGTTTATAATGACGTCAGTCACAGGCTTCGGGGATGTGCTTCTTCAGGGAGGGTTGAAACAGGGAATGACGGAATGGGGGCTGATATCTAGCCGCTCAGAGGGAGTCATAGATTGAAAGTAGCAGTTCGGACCTCTGGTTCCAGGAATGTTCACTGAGGGCGAGCCTTCTGGCCTCGTTTCCGAGCTCCTCCCTGAGTTCATCGTCGTCAATCAGTCTGACGATGTTTCTTGAGAAACCCGAGTGGTCGCCTGGTGGGGAGAGCAGCGCTGTATCCCTCACTATTTTTTTCACCTCCGGGAAGTCTACAGAGACTATGGGCTTGCCGCAGGACATGTATTCGAAAAGCTTAACGGGACACCACCAGAACCCGAGCTCGCGTATCGGTCTGTAAAATTCACTGGAGAACGGAGCGATGCAGATGTCCGAACTCGAGATGAATCCGGGTACCTTCTCCATGGGAATGTCGCCTGTGATGATGAGGTTTTTCGCTTTCCGTGCGACGTTTCTTGCATAGCGGGAGAGGGGACCGTTGCCGATGAGCATGAACCTTACCCTTCTCCTCAATTCAGACACCCTTCCTGCAGCCTCCGCGATGATCGAAATCCCATGCCAGGGCCTGAATGAACCTACGTAGGTCACCAGTATCTCATCCTCGCCTATACCGTACCGGTCTCTAACATGATCTGTCTGCGACGGGCTGAACATCTCAGTGTCGACACCGTTTGGAACGACAAAGACCGGTCTGTCGGTGAGCTCTCTGATGTGCTCTCTGAGAGTCTGCGTCTGGGTAACGACCGCATTGCACCTGGAGAGCTTTTGCAGAAACACCTCCCTTCTCATACTGCCCCACGTGCCTCCGGAGTTGTAGCCGGCGAGGTCGTTGAGTTCGAGCACGTACTTTCTGTTGACCGCGAAAATGAGATCAAGCGGATTATACCGAAACCTTTCGTGAACCAGTTCGGCACCCGCCATCTCATTCATCGCGAGTTTCGCGCTTCGCATGTAGTCAATCGGGTCAAGGCTTGTGGATACAGAAGAGGGCAATGTGAGTTCGACAATCCTCGGCCGTTCTCCTCTAAGTACATTCGGAGCCGGGCCGGAAATAAAAAGCGTCACGTCGGCAAAACCGCTGAGTACCCTGGAGATATGGTATGGATGTGTGAAACCGGCATGGTTGTCATGCCTTTTTGCCGCCAGTGCCAGGTAAGCTATCTTCATCGGCCATGCCTTCAGTCATCATAGCGCCCACGAGGACACCGAACGGCTACGCCATGATAAATACATTTTGAGCAATTCACTCGCTTCCCGCCTCTATTTCTTCCTCGCTCTCGGCCGGTGGCAGCTCGCCTTCAGGAACCTGAGCTACGGGAATCTGCCTCAGTCTGCGCAGATCCTCGATTCTTCTCAATGGGCGTTCCAACTTGTTCCTGCGCGTTGAGGTCAGTGTGTTATACTCCCTCATGGCCTCCTCTATCTTCTTCCCCATCTTGCTAAGAGAGCTCACGAAAGCATCGTACTGCTTTTGAAAAGCGCCGAGAAGCGATAGTATCTGTGCCGCAGTCTTCTCGAGATTGAAGTTGTCCACCGCCTGCCTAATGATCGCGAGTATCGAGTAGAGCGTGATGGGGGAGCAGAGTATCACCTTGTTTTTCAGAGCCTCGTCAAGTATGGAGCTGTCACATTCATTGATGAAGGAATATACCTGCTCGTTGGGTATGAACACTATAACGAAGTCGATTGTGTTCTCCTCTGGATTAATGTAGTCCCTGGTTGTCACCTCCTTGATTCGAGCTCTGACATCCTGTAAGAATTGGTTTTTATAAGCCTCACGGTCTGCACCCTCGTCCTCTTCGAGATATTTGAGGTAGTTGTCGAGAGGGAACTTCACATCCATGTTCACCTTCAGGTCCTGGGGTAGAAGAAAAGTGAAATCCGGGCGGGTGCTGACAGTCTCCAGCGCCTTCTGCTTCAGGTAGTTGATACCCTCTATGAAACCGGCGAGTCTCAGCACGTCCTCGGCCATTTTCTCCCCCCAGCGTCCGCGCGCCTTTGAGCTGACGAGGGCGGTTCGTAGCTTGCTCGTCGTTTCCTGAAGCTCTGAAAGCTGCCTGGCGGTGGCTTGCAGATTGCCGGTCAGTTCACCAAATTTCTTCTCTCTGTCCTTCTCAAACTCGGTCACGAGGCTCTGGACATTCTTCAGGTCACCTTTGATTGCTTCGAGTGTCTGGTCTATCAGCTTCTTCTTTTCCTCGAGCTCCTTCTGCCCCATCTGTGTTTGCTTCGATAGGGTCTCGTTCGCGAGCTTCAGGAATTCCTCGGTGTTCTTTGAGAGTGCTTCCAGGGAGAGCGCCCCGAACGAGTCCTTGACCCGGCTGATGACCAATTCCAGTTCCTGAGCCTTCTGAGTTTGTGATTGTGTGAAGAGTTCCCGTGCAATCGCCTCGGCCTCCCTCCTCCGCAGGTGGTGGATGATGAGTACGATGGAAGCACCGACGATCAGGCCGGCGATGAGTATGACGATATCCTGCATCCACAGCCCCCAGGTCGAAGTCACTGGAATTCATCCATTCTCAATATTATCCTTTCTGTAACCACGATGCAAGCGCAAGTGAGCGCAGAGATACTCAGACCTCCCTGGCAAACGGGAGCTTCTGTTCAGCTCGCTGTTTGGGGCCGGTGGTCACTTTCAGGAATGTGAATTGACAGCCTGCCTGGTTATGGATACAATAATAAATGAAATGTAAATCGTGGCTTCCCCTTTTATCCGGAAAAATGGCCTGAGCTACATGTATGAAGCCTCTGCTTATGTCTGCGGGAGGTGACATGGAACCTTTGCTCATAGTCGGAAGATGGCATCCGGAGCTCGAGGATGCGCTTCTATCGAGTATAGAAGATGAGAAGTCAAGGGACCCACTCAAACCCGTCGTGGTCGTTGTGGGCTCGGTGACTCTTTCCAACTACTTGAAGCTTAAAATCGCCGAGAAGATTGGTAGCAATGCCGGAATCTCGCTGCTGCTTCTAATTGATCTAGCCCGTCGTCTCGCTTCCAAGACACTCGCCGAAGATGGCAGGCTGCCTTTCCCGGGACTCGCAGGCATACCGCTTGTGAGGGGAGTCGTTGAGTCTATCCCCGATCTCAGGTACTTCCAGAGCATAAAGGGAAAGAAAGGCTTCCACCGAGCTCTGGCCTCCACCTTCGATGATCTCGCCGAATCGGGTCTCATCGCATCAAGTAAGTTTCCCTCAATGGGAGGCCTGAAATGGAAAGAGCTCATCTCTCTGTACCGACGTTACCTCGACAGGAAAGAGGGATTCTACGATCCGAGTGATGCCTATTCGAAAGCAATCGGGTGCACACCGCTTTTCGAGGAGATATTCGGTTCCAGGTCCCTATACCTGTATGGGTTCTATGACTTCACGGAACTGCAACGGAAGCTAATCGCAGCACTCATAACGAACACTGACCTCACCGTGTTCTTTCCGTTCGAGGACTCCCGGGAGTATGAGTATGCCGCAGAAGCCCGTGCCTGGTTCGGCTCTCTCGGATTCAGAGAGAAGGCTTGTAAAAAGCGAGAGAGGATTTTCGAAGTCGCCAAGGCCGGACTAATGCCGGGGCGGAGCGAGGACGGTGCTGTCAAGGTCAGTGTAATGAATGCTCCGGGAAGGTGGCGCGAGGTCCGGGAAATCGCCAGGTTCCTTTTAATGTGTGCCGAGAAGGAAAGCATACCGTTTAGCGACATGGCGGTCCTTCTGAGGGACTCCGGGAGTTACATTGATCTTTTCATGCAGTGCTTCGACGAGGTCAAAATCCCCTACAATATAAGCGATGGCATCCCACTTTCGAGAACGAGAACGGGCAGGAGCATCCTTCTTTTAATGGAACTGCTTTCCTCAGACTTCCCAAGACCGCTTTTCTCCTCTTTTCTCTCTCTAGCCCCAATCGATTTCGCCCAAAGATTCGGCGTCAAGCTACAGAGCCCCATGGAGATGGACGTTGCATCGAGGGAAGCGGGTGTAGTACAGGGCTGTGAACAGTGGATGGAGAAACTAATCCTCATGCAGAAAAGTCTTCTGGCGGCGCTGAGAGAGGCCGAAGAGGCCGAAGAAGATTCTTCCGGTGGCATCAAGAGAATCAGAGGGCGGCTGAACGCCTGCCGGCTGCTTTTGAGTATCGTGGATAGGTTGAAAGAGCTGAGGAGAGAATTCGAACGAATCTCCTCCTGGAGAGAGCTAAAGGATTTCTGCCTGGAAGTCACAGACACCCTGTTCTCAGAGACGCCTGAGACTGAGAGGATCAGGGCGGCAGTGGAAGAACTTGACCGTCTGGATGGGCTCGTAGCTGGCCTGGATCCACGTTCCTGCTGCGAGATGTTGGCTGATCTATTTGCATCGAATAGCGTGAGAGCAGAGCTCGCGAGCAGAAACGGCGTCCTCATCTGTGACCTCATGGCGGCAAGGGGGGTTGGCGCATCAGTCGTTGTCATACCCGGTCTCATCGAAGGAATTTTCCCGTCCAGGGTGAGACAGGATCCGATCCTTCTGGACCGCGAGAGGGATGAGATCAGGGCATCGCTCGGGGCCGGCCCCTTCTTCCTGAGGCCGAAATGGACCAGGATTCTGGAGGAGAAACTTCTTTTCAAACTGGCTACTGATTCGGCAGCGAGGAGGCTGATACTCAGCTACCCGAGGATAGACCCTGAGAGCTCGAAGCCCATGCTGCCCTCTTATCTTTTAATAGATTTCCTCGAACAATCGACAGGGCTTAAAATCGCCGTCGAGGAGCTGGACAATCTGGAAGTGCTGGATAGAATCCCGCTCTCCTGGGCTCCCCGCGCATCTGAAGGCTGTTTTCTCACCCCTTCGGAATACGATATCCATAACCTATGCAAGAGCAAGGAAAATATGGATCCAGGAAGGATCTCGTACCTGTTCGCACTGTCGGGATCCTTCCGAAGAGCCCTCAACCAGCTCAAGGGTAGGTGGGGGAAGCGCACCTTCACACGGTACGATGGAGTCTTGCGGAGGGATGCATTGAGCCAGGAAGCCAGGAACATGCTCGAGATCTCGGGCAAGCTGGTGTCACCCCGCAGGCTGGAGAAATACGCACGCTGCCCGTTTGCTTACTTCGTAGGAGAAGTCCTCGACCTCTCACCCCTCGAGGAACCGGAGGAGGAGGCGACCATTGATGCGCAAAGGAGAGGACGGCTCTACCACATGCTACTCGAAGTGCTGGTACCCATTGTGAAGGATCTCCACGACGGCGGTTCCGGGGAAATCGCAGGTAAGGCATCCCGTATCCTGGAAGAGGAGCTCACCAGGTTTAAGGCCAGAGAGGCAACAGGGCTTCCCCTTCTTTGGGAATTGGAGAAGGAGGATGTGAGGGAAGAGGTCTCGAAGTATGTTGAGATGCTTATAGGTGAGCTGGATGAGTGGTCTCCCCTTCACTTCGAGGAGAGGTTTGGCATCGGCAAGGCTCAACCGCTTGAGTACACCACGGAAGGAGGCCAGAAACTATACCTCCGCGGGATAGTGGATCGTATGGATACTTCGGAAAAGAGCAGCGCTTTCAGGATAATCGATTACAAGACCGGAAGGGTGATGGCGAAGGATAACGATTTCGGCAAAGGCGAATCGCTCCAGCTTGCCTTCTACCTCCTGGCCGGATCGCATCTGTTCTCGCTGGGAGAGATCGAAGAGGGCGCGGCTTTCTATCAGTACATCACAGCGAGAGGTCGTCACCGTCGGGTGGCACTTTACGGGTCGGCCTGGGAAAAACTCAGGCCCTCCTTCGATGCGATCCTGGAAACTATCACAAGCGGGATCAGGAATGGTCTCTTCTTTCCCTACCCTGATGGAAGGGAGAAAAAGTGCAGTTACTGCGACGCGAGGGGGATGTGCCTTGGTTCTGTTCTGCCAATTTTCGAGAGGAAAAGGGGCGACGGTCGCGCTGCTCCTTTTCTCACCATGAAGGAGGCCGAAGGGCTGAAATGAGTGCCGAAGTAGATACCGTCTCAAGGAAGAGGGCGACAGGGGACCTTGAGACCAGTTTCCTGCTCGAGGCCGGGGCTGGCACGGGCAAGACCACGATTCTGATCGAGAGGATTCTCTCGATCCTCAAGCAGGCCAGGGCCACCATGAAGGAGATTGTCGCCATCACCTTCACGGAAAAGGCTGCTGCAGAACTGATCTGCCGTCTCAGGGCCGGTATCGAAAAAATGCGCCTGGATGGCCATCACGAGGCAATAGGCAAGCAGGCGATCACAGAACTTGACCGCGCTCGCGTGTCGACGATTCACTCCTTCGCGGCTACAATGCTGAGGGAGAGACCTGTTGAGGCGGCGATCGACCCCTGGTTCGAAGTTGCAGACGAGGTCACATCCGGAATGCTTCTGGATGAGGCCTGGGAGATCTGGTTCGGGAAAAAAGCCGTGGAGAGAGACCAGGTGCTTTCCAGATCATTGCGGTTGGGCATCGGACATGAAAGGCTGAAGGATCTTGCCCTCAAGCTCTACAAGTGGCGTGATCTTCTTTATGAGACGCACTATCCCGATGTTTTCTGTCCGACCGGGAGCATTCTGAGGGAAGCCGGTATGATCGTTAGCAAAGCGCTTGAGAGAGCCAGGAAAGAGATCGTTGCAGGAGAGGACGGGGCGATAAATTACGCAGAACAGTTGTGCTACTCACTCCGGGAGATCGATTCCATGTCACCCGGACGCACCGAGAGGAAACTGTTCGAACTCCCTCTGACCAAGGGCACTAAAAGACTCGGCAACAGGAATAATTACAGTAGTCCAGAGGCCCTGGGAGAGCTGAGAGATGACATAGAACGGGTCACATCGATGCTTTGCGAGATACGGTTGATTGTTGGCAATTCCGTGATGTCGGAACTCATGAACAAGCTCGGGGAATTCTTCTTTGAGATCGACAGGATCAAGGAGGAGAGGGGGCTTCTCGATTTTCAGGATCTGCTCCTCAGAGCCCGGGACCTTCTGAGGGATAACAGGAAGGTGAGAAAGTACTTCCAGGAACAGTTCAAGTTCATACTGGTTGATGAGTTCCAGGACACGGATCCGCTTCAGGTTGAACTCGCATTCTACCTGGCCGAAGAAGGGCAGAAGGCCCGGGACTGGCGGGAGGTAAAACTTGTGCCCGGTAAGCTTTTTCTAGTCGGTGACCCGAAGCAGTCGATATACCGATTCCGTAGGGCGGATATAGAGATATATGAAGAGGCCAGGCGGCTTGTTGAGAGGCAGGGTGAGGTGATGAGGATTACAAGAAATTTCAGGACTGTGCCGCAGCTGGTCGATGCGGTGAACGGGACGTTCGAAAATGTAATAACCAGATCCACAGACGGAAACTATCAGCCGGAGTACGTTCCAATCGTTCCCGGCCGCGAGGTTTTATCTCACAGTGAACCGGCTCTACTTCTCCTTCCTCCTCACCGTAAGCCGGCCGGGAATAAGTTGACTAAACCGGTTCGAAGAAGAGAGGAAGCACAGCACATAGCCGCGTTTGTCTGCGGAGCCGTCGAGGGCGGCTATCCGGTTTACGACAAGACCGAGGGGAGGATGAGAGATATATCATTCCGGGATATCGCCGTCCTCTTCCCGACATATTCTTGCGTGGATGCTCTCGAGGATGCCTTCAGGCAGCATCGGATTCCGTTTCAGCTCGAGGGCAGGGGGGCATTCTTTTCAAGGCAGGAGGTTAAAAACCTCATAAGCTGCCTGAAAGCCGTGGAGAATCCAGGAGACGAGCTCTCCATCGCCGCCGTTCTGCGATCCGAGTACTTCGGGGTGAGTGATGAAGAGCTGCTTGAATGGAAAGCCACGGCCAGGAGCTTTAATTACACAGATCTCGGCGGAGTGGATGAGGCTGGCCCAGACAGGCTCTCGGGGTTGGCGGGCGCTTTGCTCACCTTGAGGAGGCTACACGAAGCTCGTCACACAAAGCCCATTGGCGCTCTGGTGCAGGAGCTTTTAGAAGAAACCCGTGTTATCGAGCTGTATCTACTCACACCTGACGGTGAACGAGCCGTTTCCAACGTGATGAAGCTCATAGACAGAGCCAGGGACCTCGAGCTGAGAGGTGAACCGTTTCCGAAGGTCGTCGGAATGCTCTCCGATCTGGCCAGCATGGATCTGGACGAGATCGATTCACCTATCACAGAGCCCGGCCAGGAGAGAGTCTCCCTCTTCTCGATTCACAGGTCGAAGGGACTTGAATTTCCAATGGTAATCCTCGCCGACCTGGGTGCGGGAGGGGGAAGGAAAGACTCGATCCGTGTGCTTCCCAGGCGGTGCGGGGGCGAGGCCGGGATAGAAGTGAGTATAAAAGCTTCGAATTCCACTCTAATGACCGTGAATTTCGAGCGGGAGCTTGTGAGGGAGAGGCAGAGAACCGAAGCCGAGCACAGAAGGCTACTATATGTCGCATTCACGAGGGCTCGGGATTACCTGGTCCTTCCACTTTTCTGGGAGGAGGAGAAGGGCTGCATGTTCGAGTACCTGAATCCTTCGATGGATTGGATCATCCAGAAGGCTGACCTGGGGGTGGAAGCACGCCGGGTGGAAGCCGGGGAGCTTGTTTTCCGGGAAGAGGAACAGCCGGTTTTCGTCATCCCACGGCTCACTGCAATCGATCCGGTTGGCTCGGAGGAGTCATTTGAGCGAAGAAGCACCTGGCTTCAGGATCGGCGAATGCTGCTTGATGAGGCGGCAAGGGGTGTCGAGCTGGTGATCCCTTCAAATCTTGTCGGTGATGTGGATGCAGGGGAGTTTCTCCCGGGCAAGATGTTCGAGGACTATCTCGGTACAGTTGCATCCGGCGAAGGAGACAAGCCCGGGAAGCGTGCGAAGATCGCCAGAAGCTTCGGAAGCGCAGTTCACAAGGTCCTTGAGCTGGTGGATTTTAAAAATCCATCTGAGGTTGAATATCTTGCCCGCTGGGCAGCTCACTGCTTCGGTGTGAGCGATCTAGCCGTAAAGATATCCGAAATCGTAATGGGTACTCTCGAGACGGATACAATCAGGCGGGCGATCGAAGGCAGATCATTCAGGGAGTACCCTGTGATCGCATGGGATGACGGTGCCCTCATCGAGGGCACAATCGATCTCTTGATTGAGGAAGATGAAGGCCTGGTCATAATCGATTACAAGACCGATTACCTGAATGAGGACGAGGCTAAATCGAGAGGAAAACTATACAGACCGCAGCTTATGGCATATGCGAGGGCCATCGAGGCTTCTACTGGTATTAATGTGAAAGAGGCTTCAATCCTTTTTCTGATATCGCAAAAGCTTGTAAACATAATACCTTCCTGAGAACTGCCGTCAGCTTCCTTGTCTGAGTCCGTCCATAAAATCCTCGCTCACCTGAAAGTAAAGGGAACTGGTGCCCGGACGGGACCGTTTGCAGGCAGTGCCGCGTGAGGGTCCAGCTTCTCCCTTCCCGGCGATTCTTTTCTTACCCCCGGAGGGACCAGTGTGTCCTGGAGGGGAAATTCGAAGGTTGAGTGTCCCTTATCCATTTCCCAGAGGGTGCGATTCCAAGAGACGGTCCCTCTGCCGGTGTGAGCATCGCTGCAGTCATCGCTTCCGTTGAGCAGAGTTACCAGGAGCTAGCCTCGGGGCTTTCGAAGAGGGAAGGCCAAATTCGAAGTGCACATTCCCAACACGAGGGAACACGTCGTGAAATATTTTGGCGCCTACGCAAAACCGTTCGCGCGGGAAGCGAGGAAGATGAGATGGATTGTCATTAGGATTGCCCGGAAGACAGCGGCGTGCGGTTGATGCTCCACGATCATGGTCTCACCTCAACTGGGAGCCGCAAAAGTATGGCGTCAAAAATCTCGCGTACTAAGCTTAACGCCTCGTCTGCTTCATCTCGCCCAGGCTCCTCCGGCTCGCCAGGGTAACGGAATACCCAGGCATATGGAGTCAAGGTGTCGGCATGTTCCTGAAGATACTGAAGCGATGAATCAATCTCACAACATTGTCCCAAGAGCTCCCGAAGATCATGTGTCTTCCGGAAAGGGCATTCATGCCATGTGAGAAATCCTTTTAATGCCTTTTCAGCAGCTTGCTGAGCATGGAACATCGCATCGCCATAGAAGGGTGGGTCTACCACCATATCTGCTTGGCCCGCACCTATATCGAGCCTCGCTTTCTCCAGCCATGCTCTTGTATCGGCTATTCGAACAGGATCAAGCGACATAGAGCAACTTGCCCTCGCGCACGATAGTTGAGGGGAATGACGCCTTAAGATGCAGACGGCTGTCAAAGGCCTGCTTCGTCCATACTAAAACATCCACCGCGGTGTCGATGCCGCGCAATATTCGGTAGGCCTTTTGTGCTCTCCTATAGGAAGGTTCCCCTGAAGAGTATACTACCACCATGATGTCGTAATCGCTTTCCCCTCCGTCGTCACCACGGGCCTTTGAGCCGAAGAGATAAATCCGTTCAGGCTTGTACGCCTCCACCAATCGATGCACGATCTCCCTAAGCTTTGAATCGCGTGCAAGAAGATCGGATTCCATTTTTCAACTCCTC
The DNA here is from genome assembly GCA_046760905.1 of Candidatus Glassiibacteriota bacterium. GTDB lineage: Bacteria > Gemmatimonadota > CAZMKB01 > CAZMKB01 > CAZMKB01 > JBHIFB01. Next base: position 32,629 of record JBHIFB010000019.1, read on the forward strand.
TTATGCAGCAGTATTATGAATTGGATTTCTCTTATTCTCTCGAGGAAAAGACTTCGATAATCAGTTCATAGTATGTTCGAAATTCTCCGTTACCCCCTGCATTGATTCTACAACGCCGCATGAAGGGTGTCAAGTGAGATCAAGGCGCGCTTGAACTGGGAGAGAAGCCTCGGATGGATAGGAGAACCTAAACTTTCACTTCCTCTTCTTTGTCGATTCTACCTTATTCGAACAA
>JBHIFB010000020.1:0-31069 GCA_046760905.1 Candidatus Glassiibacteriota bacterium
CCCTTCCGCGCAAACTGCGCGCGGCTTTCCCCTTCCTGCTCGACCAAGATGGGTAGCGCAATGCTCTCACGACTCGCTTAAGGGCTCCAAGTTCAAGAAAAACCGGGGAAACTCCACTTTCCTAAAAGTTGACGAAGGGTGGGAAACCTCTTATCATTAGCAGAAAATTGAGAAGATATGAGACTTTTTTAAAGGGAAATGTCATCGATGTTATCTGTTTCGTCTGAAGCTGGCGAATTTAAGAGACCCGAAGATGGATACACTCGAGAGGAGGTAGTGTGCAATATCTGTGGTGTCAAAGATGAGCGGTTTCTGTACAATATTCCCGAGCGCGTGGTGCAATGCCGGCGTTGCGGCCTGGTCTACCTGAACCCGCGCCTGGATGGCGAAAGCCTCAAGAAGGTGTATTCCAAGGAGTATTTCGTTTCTGATAACGATAGGCCGGGCATCGATTATCCGGCTTATGTCAACTACATAGGCGAAGAGCCGATCATCACGCGTTCAATGCATCTGCGTATGAAGAAGGTCGAGAAATATACCGAAAAGAAGGGTCGCGTCCTGGATGTTGGCTGTGCCGCCGGTTTTTCTCTTCTGGCCGCTATCCAGCGGGGTTGGTTGGCAGAGGGAATAGAAATCTCCGACTTTTGCGTGGATTATGCCAGATCACGCGACCTGAAGGTACATCACGGCAGTCTTTCGGATTATCCAGGTGAAACGGAGAGTTTCGATGCCATAACCATGTGGGATTATCTGGAGCATTCAACTGACCCGCTCAAGGATCTGAAGATCTGTATGTCTCTTCTAAAAACCGGTGGGGTTATAGTATGTTCAATTCCAAATATTGATTCATGGTCCTATCGGCTGTTCGGGAGGAAATGGATCGGCTTCAAAAATATTGAGCACTTCTATTTCTTCAGCAGGTCTACCATCGCGCAACTGGCAAAACTGGCTGGATTTCACATGGAGCAAAGTTACTATCTGGGTAAGTACGTCTCCCTATCATTTTATCTTTCACGTGTGCAGTATTATACCGGGTTTAGGCCGATACTCATCCTGGTGGAAAAGCTTGCGAATACCAGGCTGGCAAACAGCATATCTTTTTATTTCAATCCCTTCGATATATTGAACGTCGTCCTGCGGAAATGAGCCATGCGCCTGAATCTGAAGGTGATTGTCGATCACAGGTAGGGCTAAAGACTTATGTGTCTCACCTTGTAGTCGTATATTGACTTGTTGGCCTTCTCACTAACAAAATTTTCAGCCAGCTTGAAGCCCATCTCAATGGAATTATCGGCATTGTTGTATCTGAAGAGGCCGGTCCTTCCGAGAAGATAGCAGTCATCTGTCTCCAGGAATTTAGCTACTTCGTCCAGCTTACGTTTATAATCGAGGTCATAATACGGGTAGGCATACTTTAATCGAAACACATGGGTAGAAGTTACATCTGTTCTGGCAAGGTAATTTATCCTGTCTGCATCGGATAACGCGATGTCGACAATCTCGGAATCCGGGAGATCCCATATCTTGCTGCCATTATAGCAGGTGATGTCAAAACAGACAGAAGTTTTACCGTCGGGGCACATTTCAGGGGACCAGTTAGAAAACTCAACGGCACGGTTGAAAATGATGTCCTTGTCCGGGAAATAGAGCCAGTGGTCGTTGGATATGCGCTCCTTGTTGACGAAAGCGAACACGAAGATGATATTCATATATATGAGGTTCTTTATGAGAGATGCTATATGCAGATCCTTCTTATCCTGCAATTCATAGAACAGGTTTAGGGGGATGGTGGAGATAAGATTTTTATACTCGACTCTATATGCAGTGCCATCCTTCTCATATGATACTTTCTTCTCTTTTCTATTAATATCGGTTATCTCAGCCGAGGTAACGATTGTGGCACCGTTTTCTCTTGCGGTGCGGGCTAAAGCATCAGATAATTCCTGGATCCCTCTGATCGGAAAATAAAATTCTCCACCATCCGGTATATATGCCTCATCCTCTATGTCATAACTGCTGAAGTCCAGCGTCAGAAGTTTTTGGAAGATCCGCTTGATGAGGTACTTGACCTTCTCACCTTGAAATCTATCTTCGGCCCAGTCTGCTGATATCTCACTTGGATCCGTCCTCCAGATCTTGGATGTATATGGGCGGCACATCACTTCGTATAAGCCGCGGCCGTAGAAATGAATAAACCAGTCTTTATAGCTGCGAATATTATCCTTCTTTCTGAACCTTTTCAGAATAAGATTCACCAAGAACGAAAGGCTGCATGGTATGCTCTGGCTTATAGGCATAGCGCGCAGAAGGTTCTGAAGCTGAAAGGGGTATTTAAGATACTTATCGAACATATAAATCCTGCTTTTTTTTAAATGTTTGTTCATTTTCAAGCCGGGAAGTGAGAGTACCTCTTCCAGAAGCTCTGTGTTCTTAGTATGAAAGCGATGCGCACAAAAGTCAATGTAGTATCCGTCATGGATCAGTGTTCGGGAAAGTCCGCCGACGGCATCTTCCTTTTCCAGCAGAAGAACTGAGAAGCCATTCTCGGAGATCCTTTTTGAAAAAGCCAGACCAGCCAAGCCTGCTCCAAGTACTATGAAATCATATTTTTGCATAATAGTCTTTCCTGAAAGTTTCGCTGTATTCGTCCAGGCAATCCTCCCAGTTTTTCATGTAATTAATCCCCCGGGCGGTCAGTTTCAAGTTTATCAGTTTTTCTGAATGGGGACGTGGGGCAAAGTATTCCTGTGCGAAGTAATCCGAATCGACTTTCGTCACTTTTACTTTATCCGAAAGGTCAAGAAATTCGATATACTTAACCGCCACATCGAAGCGGCTGCCCCCTCCCACATTTACCTGGTTGTAAAGTCCGTAGTATCCTGTGGGGAGGATTTTCAAGATCGACTCAGTGAAATTTACAGTATAGGTTGGAGTTCCCAGCTTATCGTCTACGACGAAAAGTTCCTTTTTACCCGCTTTTATCTGCTTGTAAATTTTATTGATGAACTTCTTGTCCTTTTTTATACCACCGCCCATCATCCATCCTGCCCGGAAAATGTAATACTTGGAAAGAAATTGCTGGATGAAGATTTCACCATGATATTTGGCCTTTGCATACATGCTCAGGGGATTCGGTCGATCGAAATCCGTGTACACTTCCTTTCTGCCATCGAAAATACCGGCCGTCCCGATGTATACCAGGGTGCAGTCATATTTTCTTGAAAGCAGGGCGATGTTTTCCGTACCAAGGGCATTGACCAACCAGGTTTCTTCCCGATTCCTTTCACAGTATTCGAGGTCGGTCAAAGCGGCAAGGTGGAGGACCAGTGTCGGCTTAAATTCACTGAAAACATTTTTGCATTCATCAATATTGCCTACGTCAAGATGAGACAACCAATCCTCGTTCAGGTCTATGTCTGTAGCAAGCACATCTGCACCTGTTTTGGAGAAGATATCGTAAACAGCAACACCAAGCATTCCGCCGCAGCCTGTGATTAGTATTCTTTCGTCTTCCATGGTTTTTTTAAAGCTGCATCATATTGATTAATCACGAAATGATTGAAATATTCCCGTTTCCAGAAGAAATTTTATCACAATCCGGTCAGAATATCAAGAGAGATAATAAGAGGACTTTCCATTACTTGATTTTAAGCAGTGAACATGGTAGATTTTTTAGAAACCCTCTCCCATTATGGGTTACTTTATCTGATCGCGCCCAATGTATTGTATGCTTATGGGCGTCAGTGGTGAGAGTAGTTTGAATGGGTGGAGGTGGTGAGATGAAGAAGGTGAGAGGGAAAAATCACACGTTGCCCTTGGAAGATGGCCCCAGGGAGAGGTTCGAGGGTCTTGGACCAGGGGCTTTGTCATTATCGGAATTACTTGCTCTCCTCATCGGGACGGGCAGCGAGGCCGCGAGTGCAGTCGATGTCGCCAGAAACCTCGTATCGAAATTCGGCACCCTGAGAGGACTCGACTCCAGGAGCCTTAACGAACTTCTGCAAGTGAAGGGGATGGGGCCAGTGAAGGCCATGAGGTTGAAGGCAGCTTTCGAACTGGGAAAAAGACTGATGAGGGAGAAGGTCAGCAAGAGATGCAGGATAAGTTGCCCCGAAGATGTATATAACTATCTCTCGCCGCTTTTACTCAACGTGAAGCAGGAGATGTTCATCGTTCTGCTGCTCAATGGACAGAACGAGCTTGTTAAGGAAGTAGTGGTATCGAAAGGTGGTCTTACGAGCAGCGTTGTCCATCCAAGAGAGGTTTTTAGAGAAGCGATTGTGGAATCATCTGCCGCGGTGGTCCTTGCCCATAATCACCCAAGTGGTAATCCGTTCCCGAGCAGTGAAGACCATCGAGTGACCATGCAGCTCAGAAAGGCAGGCGAGGTTATCGGCATAGAGGTATTCGACCATGTAATCATCGGCGATGGGAGATTTGTTAGCTTCAGGGAGATGGGAAATATCTAGATTGTAGGAGTCAACTGGACAGCGTAGGATGGATGCACTGATCAAGAAGATAAGTTCAATGAAGGACAGGCTTGATCTGGAGCTCATTGAAAAGGCTTACCTCTTCAGCGGGGAAGCACATTCCGGTCAGCGAAGGAGGTCTGGGGATGAATTCATTTCACATCCAACCGGTGTGGTTGAGATTCTCCTTGATTTGAATCTTGACTCGATAACGATAGCGAGCGCTCTCATCCATGATGTAGTGGAGGATACACCAAAGACACTCGAGGATGTGAGGGACACTTTCGGTGAAGAGATTGCTATGATCGTCGATGGCCTCACAAAGATTTCCAGTTTCAGTTTCACCTCTCTCGAGAGGCGACAAGTGGAGAATTACAGGAAGATGCTTCTCTCCATCTCCAGAGATATCAGAATCATGCTCATCAAGCTGGCGGATAGGCTTCACAATATGAGGACGCTCGAATCACTTCCATCGCCTAAGAGGGAACGCATAGCATTGGAAACTCGCGAAATCTATGCACCGCTTGCCCATCGGTTCGGTATCGCAAAGATGAAAGCTGAACTCGAGGATCTCTCGTTCAAGTATCTCGAACCCGGTGAATACAAAAAACTCGAGAAGCTCGTCGATAAGAAGAATAATGAGAAAAACAGACTCCTGCAAATGGTCATGGAGCCGCTCTCTAGGGAACTGAAGGAGGCTGGGATCAGGGCGGAGATTAAGAGCAGGATGAAACACCTATTCAGCATATACCGGAAGATGCAGATGGAGAATCGTGCCTTCGAGGAAATTTATGATCTCATGGCCATCAGAATACTCGTTGGTACGGTGAAAGAGTGTTATCATGTACTCGGTATTATCCATTCACTCTGGACACCGCTAGGGGAGAGGTTCAAAGACTACATTGCGACTCCAAAACCCAACATGTACCAGTCCCTGCACACGACTATTTTCGGCCCAGAGGGTCAGCTTTTTGAATTTCAGATTCGAACACATGAGATGCACCGAACTGCGGAATATGGGATAGCCGCTCACTGGAAATACAAGGAAGGCAAAATAGGAACGGATCCCATGGACGATAGACTTTCATGGTTCAGGCAGGTACTAGAACTGCTCGGGGAAATGACAGATCCAAAAGATTTCATGGACTTCTTGAAGATCGATATTTTTCAGAGGGAAATATTCGTATTTACCCCTAAAGGAGATCTCAAAGAACTTCCTGCAGGTTCAACACCGATTGACTTTGCGTTCGCTGTGCACACCGAAATAGGCTTCAGGTGTGCTGGTGCAAGGGTGAACGGTGTGATAGCACCCCTCTCCAGAAAACTGAAGAGCGGAGATAAGGTAGAAATTATAACCAGCCCTCGAGCGAAGCCGAAGAGAGACTGGCTATCTATGGTCAAAACCTCGGGGGCAAGGAGTAAAATCCGCCAGTTCCTCAGAGAAGAGGAGGCGCAGAAGGCAATCGGTATTGGAAGAGAGGTTCTGGAGAAGGAAGCCAGGAGGCTTGGGATCCCCAAACCTGTTGACCGAACTCTCGAGAAAGCAGCCAAGGCAATGAGATTTAAATCGGTCAGAAACCTCATAGCAGGGGTAGGGAGGGGAGATGTGTCTGCCTATTCTGTTCTCAAGCTCGTTTATGGGGATAAAATCCGCTCTCCCCGTGTGAAGTCGATTTCCCTCCGGAAGTCACTGAAGGAGAAGAAAGCTCCAGATGCTCCCATTAAGGTGGCGGGGATTGAAAACGTTATGGTCCGTTATTCCCAGTGCTGTCAGCCCATTCCAGGTGATGATGTGAGGGGATACATAACGAAGGGGCAGGGAATATCCATTCACAGGGTCGACTGTCCTAATATAAAGAGGTCTGCAATCGATTCTAGGAGAGTCGTTGACATAGACTGGCGCGGTCAGGAGGGCACCTACTACCTCACAAAGCTCATCGTTACCGCTACAGATCGTAAGGGTCTGGTGGCGGATATTGCCGGAGCGATCGCCGAAACCTCGACGAATATAGGAAGTGCCGTTGTAAAAACCAAGGGATTCGAATTTGTCGGTACCTTTCTGGTCGATGTAATGGATACCAACCAGTTAGAGGCTGTGGTGAAGGCAATCAAGAAGGTCGAAGGAATATTGAACATAGATCGCGGTGGATATTCGCCGAGAAAGAAAGGCAGATAATGTTTGGGCTTGAGAGTGAACACCGGCCCAGGGGTGATCAGCCTAAAGCTATCGAGCAACTAGCTTCCGGTCTCGAGGCAGGGGAACGTTTCCAGACTCTACTTGGCGTGACTGGATCGGGGAAAACGTTCACAATAGCCCACGTGATCGCCAGGTTCGGGAAGCCCACCCTGGTTATGTCGCATAACAAAACGCTGGCGGCTCAGCTTTATGGTGAACTCAAACAGTTCTTTCCGTCCAATTCAGTAGAATATTTTATCTCCTACTATGACTACTATCAGCCGGAGGCTTATGTTCCCTCAACGGACACATACATAGAGAAGGATGCATCAATCAACGAAGATATAGACAGATTGAGACTCAGGGCGACATCATCACTGATGGAGAGGGAAGATGTCATCGTTGTTGCCAGCGTTTCGGCGATCTACGGCCTTGGCTCACCGAAGGAGTACAAGGATATGCTCCTTTATATCAAAAAGGGAGAGACTCACGGAAGGGATCGTGCTATAAGAAGGCTCGTGGACATGCAATACGACAGAAACGATCTGGCCTTCGAACGCGGAAAATTCAGAGTGAGGGGAGATGTGGTCGAGGTTTTCCCAAGCTACGATGAAACTGCGGTCAGGATAGAATTTTTCGGGGACGAGGTAGAGAGGATATCGAGATTCAATCCGCTCACCGGAACCGTCCTGCGGGAAATCGATTCGTGCGGACTCTATCCGGCCAAACATTTCGTTACATCGTATCCAAGATTGCAGGATGCCGTCTCCATGATAAAGGAGGAACTCAAAGACAGGCTCGAAGTCTTGCGCTCTGAGGGAAAGCTTCTTGAAGCACAGAGGCTAGAGATGCGAACGAAATACGACATAGAGATGATGCTTGAAATGGGCTACTGCACCGGCATAGAGAATTATGCACGGTATCTATCAGGCAGGGAAGAAGGAGAGCGCCCGGCATGTCTTATCGATTACTTCCCTGACGATTACCTAATGATCATCGATGAGTCACATGTGACCATTCCGCAGATCAGGGGGATGTATGAGGGAGATCATTCCAGGAAGCTCACACTGGTCGAGCACGGATTCAGGCTGCCAAGCGCCCTCGATAACCGGCCTCTTGTCTTCAGCGAGTTCGAATCCCTCATAAACAGGGTGATTTTCGTATCGGCTACTCCTGGCGATTACGAGCTCAGGATGTCGAGGGGAAAAGTTGTTGAGCAGATAATAAGACCGACAGGTCTCGTTGATCCTGAGATTGAGGTGAAACCGGTAAAAGGGCAGATAGATGATCTAATTGGCCAGATAAGAAAGAGAGCGGCCAGAGGCGAGAGAGTCCTGGTCACAACGCTGACGAAGCGGATGGCCGAGGATCTCACCGAATACCTTCTGGATATGAGGATCCGGGTGAGGTACATGCATGCAGAAGTCGATGCGATTGAGAGGATGGAAATCTTGAGGGATCTCAGGCTAGGCGTGTTCGACGTGCTCGTTGGTATAAACCTGCTGAGGGAAGGTCTCGACCTACCCGAAGTGTCCCTGGTGGCGATCCTAGATGCGGACAAGGAGGGCTTTCTCCGCTCTGATACCGCGTTGATACAGACGATGGGCAGGACTGCAAGGAATAGCAATGGCAAGGTTATTATGTATGCCGACTCCATGACGGGTTCGATGAGAAGAGCCATTGACGAGACCGAAAGGCGAAGGAGGCTGCAGCTGGAATACAACAGGGAACATGGCATCATGCCAGAGACAATAGTGAAATCGAGAGAGCAGGTGCTTTTGACCACTTCTGTAGCCGATTCCAGGACTCCAGACGCAAAACCGGGAACTCCCATAGATCTCAAGGGAGAGATGGAAAGGGAAGAGCTGGCGAAGCTTTTGAAATCCGAAATGGAAAAGGCCGCTAAAAACCTCGAGTTCGAAAGAGCGGCACTTCTCAGGGACCAGTACATGGAACTTAGAGCCGAGCTCGAAACGGGAAGACTCAGGGGGAGGGGACATAACAATCGGAGTAACCGTTCTGGGGGAATCGTGTGAGCGAGGTGAATATCGTTTCCGGGAGCCCTGAGACGACCACTCGCTTAGGCGCCAGGGTCGGGAGTCTCATTGAAGGACGGTTCAATATCGCACTCGTCGGGGAACTGGGAAGCGGGAAAACGGTCCTCGCGAAAGGAATCTGTCAGGGATTGGGAGTCGAAGGCTATATCACAAGTCCATCTTTCATCATAGTGAACGAGTATATGGGCAGGTTGCCCGTCTACCACGTGGATCTTTACAGGGTGGATTCCCGGGAGGAATTAGAGAGCACCGGTTTCGATGACATTCTAGGTCGGGAGGGTGTGACCATCATCGAGTGGGCCGAAAAGGTGAGAGGTGGGATTGTCCCTCCCGGGCTCGATATTTTCATACAGTACATGGCCGAAGAAAAAAGGGCCCTCAGGATAGCAGCTCGCGGTGAGGGCGGAGATGTTCTTCTCGGCAGGTTGAGAAAAAAGCTATGAATGATCCGGCCATTCTAATTGCTATCGAAACCTCCACTAACTGGAGCTCTGTCGCACTGATCCGCGGGCCTGAACTCATCGCCGAGACCGGGATCTTCATCAGAAAAGACCATTCCGGTCCTCTCGGAGGCCGCATCGACCGTATCATTCGTGATGCCGGCCTCGGTGTGGAGGAAATCGACGGTGTCGTTGTCCCTGCGGGACCGGGCTCATTCACGGGCTTGAGAGTTGGAGTGGGTTTTGCCAAGGGATTCATATGTGGGTCAGGAAGGCAGCTCTATGCGGTGAGTTCTCTGAAGACGATAGCTGCCGGTCTCCCTTTCTGTGAGCTTCCAATCTGTTCCTTGCTCGATGCCAGGAAGGGAGAGGTATATGCACAGGTATTCCGCTGGGAGAGAGGTGATCTTCTTACCGTGAGTAAGCCAGTATCTTCACCACCCGATGAAATACTTGAGTCGATCCAGGAGGAAACGATCTTCGCAGGGAGTGGCTGCCTCGTCTACAGAGAACTGCTGGAGAGGGAGCTGGGTGGAAAAGCGCATATGGCCCCATCCACCTGCAGCATACCACGGGCCGCTGTCATGGGGCATCTTGTATCCGGTTGCCCTGAGGAGTATCTCGTTGGGGATCCACAGACTTTTGAACCGGCTTATATAAGACCACCAGAGGCCGTAGTGAGATGGAGAAGGATGAAATAAGAGAGACCGAGAGGCTTGAGATAGCTCCGATGAGGATGGAAGACATCGAGATCGTGGCTGAGCTGGAGAAACGGAATTTCTCTATCCCTTGGTCGGCAAACAGTTTCCTGAGCGTTCTGGAAGATGACTTCTCATACGGACTAGTGGGAATCCTGGACGGCCAGATCATAGCCTATGCAATCTTCGGCACCATGGATGATTATGCAGAGCTCTGGAACATCGCGGTTGAAGAGAACTTTAGAAGAAGGGGTATAGGCAATCGCATGCTGCATCATGTGATCGACCTCTGCAGAAAATCCGGGGTCTCCTCCTTGTTTCTCCAGGTAAGGGAATCCAACCAGCCTGCACAGAACCTATACCGTAAAAATGGCTTTTCCTTTGTCATGGTTCAGAAGAATTACTACAATGCTCCTGTTGAGGATGCGCTCGTATACAGGCTTGATATCTTTCATTCCTCATAGGGCTGCGAAGAGTCATGGCCTCGCTGATCTGGCCAGGACGGCAAATTCATCGGCCAAATGGCTGAGGGAGAGGGGCGTGGGAAAAGCGGATATCGGTGTGGTGCTGGGTTCCGGCTTTGATGTCTCCTCATCTTTAATAAAGAGAGGCTGCAGCATACCGTATGGCGAGATCCCGTACATGCCGGTTCCCAGCACAGCGGGACATGCCGGCATGCTCCATTATGGCCGGATCGGAGAGCATAATGCGGTCGTTTTCCAGGGAAGAGTACACTGCTATGAGGGAACCACTGCCGGAGAAATCGCCCTACCCAGCCTGCTTGCCCGATCTCTCGGGGTAAAATGCATAATTTACACCTGTGCAGCCGGTGCCGTCACGCCATGGTTGGATGCTGGTGACCTCATGCTGGTTCAGGATCACATCGATCTCTCGATGAGCAATCCATTGAGAGGAATAGGAGCAGCTGGAATGGAAAGATTCGTCGATATGGCCAGACCTTACGACGAGGGCATATGCATTATAATAAGGGAAGTCGCCCGCAGCTTGGGCGTGAGTTTGAAAGTCGGCGTCCTGGCCGCGGTTAAGGGACCCACCTATGAGACGTCTGCCGAGATAGAAACCTTGAGAAGACTTGGAGCCGATGCGGTCACGATGTCTACTGTACCAGAAGTGATCATCGCCAGATACTTCGGTCTACGGGTTGCCTGTCTTGCTCTTATCACCAACACGTATCCCGGGAGAAGAGAGGAGCCTCTCACGCACAGCCAGGTTCTTGAGACGGCCAAGGGGAGCAGCCACATGATCGCAGGCATCCTCGAGGGGGTTTTTCGCAGGCTACACTTTTAGCATTGACATGGGCAAATAGGGGAGATACAATAAATATAAATGTGCGAATGTGACGGGGTCACGGCCTAATGTCCCTTTATTATCACAATCGCCAAAGGTAATGAAGGTTCAATGATCATGTCGAGTTGAGGCAACAGAGTGGCGTGGTTCAGGAAAGAGAAGAAGAGGTTTCGGGGCCAGCCTAAGAGGCAGGCACCAGACGGCCTCTGGCTCAAGTGTAATGAGTGCGGTGAGATAATCTACAGGCAGGAGCTTGCAAGAAACTTCTGGGTCTGCTCCAAGTGCAGGTACCATTTTCCAATCTCGGCATCACACTATCTGAGCATTCTCATGGATGAGGGCACCTTCGAGGAGAAGGATGCCGGAATAGTCCCCATGGACCCTCTTGGATTCAGGGATTCAAAGAAATATAAAGACCGCCTCAGGGAGAACATGGAAAAGACGGGACTCAGGGAGGCAATCATAACAGGAGTTGGCAAGATAAACGAAAGAGACGTCAGCATAGGGGTAATGGATTTTGGATTTATGGGTGGAAGCATGGGTTCCGTAGTGGGGGAAAAGGTTGCCAGGTGTGTGAGGAGGGCCATAGAGGGGAGGATTCCGCTCGTTATCATTTCCAAATCCGGTGGTGCCAGGATGCAGGAGGGAATTCTCTCATTGATGCAGATGGCAAAAACCAGTTCGTGGCTTGCCAGGCTTTCCGATGAAAGGATACCATTTATCTCCATCCTCACTCATCCGACGACGGGTGGCGTTTCTGCCAGTTTCGCTTTCCTTGGTGATGTGATACTGGCAGAACCCAAGGCGCTGGTTGGTTTTGCGGGGCCGAGGGTGATCCAACAGACGATCGGCCAGGAACTACCGGAAGGATTTCAGTTGTCGGAGTTTATGCTCGAGCATGGATTCATAGATATCATCGTGAACAGGAACGAACTGAAGAAGGTCATTTCTAAGCTCCTCACATTCATGTCCTCTAATGAAGATAAGGGCTTACCCTGATTGGGATAGGCCGTTCTGACATAGCGGGGTCGCCGTCGCGTTTCATCTACATGGAAAATTCATCCTTCAGAGATTCAATTAAATTCCTTTACAGCCTCCAGAGATTCGGCGTCAAGCTAGGTCTCGACCGCATGGGAGCTTTTCTCGATGAGCTTGGAAATCCTCATGAAGCGTACCGGAGTATCCATATTGCCGGAACCAATGGTAAAGGGTCGACATCGAAGTTTCTCGAGTCGGTGCTCAGAAATTCCGGGCTCAAGGTCGGGCTGTACATATCACCACACCTATTGGAATTCGGGGAAAGAATCAGGATTGGGCAAACAGTGATTGAGAGAGATTACATGACTCAATGGATCTCGACCATGAGGGAGAAAATCTCCAGACTCTCTCTTACATTTTTCGAAGTGGCCACCGCTCTCGCATTTTCATATTTTAGAGATATGGGGGTTGAGTTCGCCATTTGCGAGGCAGGAATGGGAGGCAGGCTCGATGCGACTAACGTTCTCTCACCGTGTGCCGCTGTAATAACGAATATAGGGATTGATCATGGACAACAGCTGGGATCAACGAAAAAGAAAATAGCAATGGAGAAACTCGGTATCGTAAAGGAACTCGTTCCAATAGCAACGGGGGAGACCGATCATTCATTGCTGGCCGAACACAGGCGGGTGGCTCGAAACAATAGAGCCCCCCTCCATGTCTTGGATGAAAGAGTCGAAATCGAACTATCCGAATGCACAATGTCGGGAACCCGCTTTTCATATAGTTCTCCTGACACCATGCTTGAGGGTTTGCATACAACGCTCATTGGTCCGCACCAGGCCAGAAACGCTGCTCTTGCTATCATGGCCCTTGAAACGATAAGAGATGTGATTTACCTCCGGGAGGAACACATAAGAAAAGGCCTGGCCGAAGCCTGGCTGCCAGGAAGATTCCAGGTCATTGAGACACCGTCTGCCAAAATCATATTGGATGTTGCCCACAACCCCAGCGCTTCGAGGGCCCTCGTTGAAACTCTGCGTTTGGTACTCCCCGGGAAAGAAGCAGTAGTTGTGGCCGGCATGTCTTCCGACAAAGATACAAAAAACACATTGGGCCCGATTGCCCCCATTGCCAGGAAATTTATCGTATCGAGGCCCGATTTCAGCCGTCACGAGAGGAAGGCTCAGGCGGCTCAGCTATACGATGTAGTCAGGGACATTCATGGGAGTGTGTCTCAGGTTCCCGACATAGCGACGGCCACCTCACTCGGTCTTGAAACCGTGGATGAGAAATCTTACATGCTGATCACCGGCTCATTCTACACCGTTGCAGAAGCTCTGAGCTTCCTAAGAAGTGAGGGGATAGCAGTAAATACGGGGCGAGAGGCATCATGAGGTTTATTACAGAAATTCTCTCCGTCAAACTCCTTCTACTGATTTATCTATTTCTCGCCCTCCCATGGGTCTTAACGACTCAGGCGAGGATAAAGAAACTGTTCGGCAGTAGGCTCTCAACCGTTCTCATTCTCATGAGATGCGTTTTGATCCTGGCCGTACTTTCCTTTTTCGTCGGTCTCACCGTAATACTCTCCCGGGGGCCGGGTGGGGGAAAGGTAATACTTCTTGAAGATCATTCTCTCAGTATGATGCTTCCGGAATCGGCACAGACTACCGCGGTCAGGGCAGAGAGAGCGGCGCGGATTGTGGACAAACTCATGTCGATGCTCGATGGCGAGTGGGAAGTAGAGAGATTGTGGTTTGGAACGGCAACGGCGCGGATGGATGATGCAGCTGGTGAACGGTCCATAACGGGAAGTACTGATATCATAAAGTCTTTGAAGGAGGCGGTGTCGCTGGCTGATTACGGAAGCCAATGCGTTTTGGTCACGGATGGCAGGGTGACTATGGGTCAATCGGTGTCCACAAGAGAATCGAAGTTGAGCTTTCCAGTCCACACGGTTCTGGTTGGAGATAAGCTTGACAGATTCGATGCATCCATCGTATCTCTCACCTTTCCAGAACCTGTATACCAGGCTGAGGAGGTACCGGTAAAGCTCTTGGTCTTTGGCTACGGTCCCGGAACGGCGCAGGTTGAGTTGGCGGCCAAACTGGATGGAAGGGGCATTGAGAAGAGGATGCTCAACTTAACCGGTGACGCTGCCAGGGTGGAGGTGCCCTTAGTGCTGCCCGCGATGGATCCCGGAATGCATCTTGTGGAAGTATCTTTAATTCCAAAAGGAGAGGAGTTTACAAGGTTGAATAACAAGAGGTCCGTATATATAAAGGTGATGAAATCAAAGAGATCCCTATCTTTCTATTCAAACTCTCCCGATTGGGATTTCGCTTACTTGAAACGCTGCCTGGAATCGTCTCACGATTACCAAATGAAGGTACTTGTAGAAGCGGCGCCGGGCAGAGCGGCGAGTTTAGAGGGAGCCGATAGATACGTAAATGAGCCGCTGGATCAGTTCACTTCTTCCATCGAAGCCTCCGAACTAATTGTGCTCCACGGGGATCTCGGGAACATCCCGGAACCGATCCGCAGAGCTCTCCGGGCGAAGTTGAGTGGGGATGGCGTAGGAATGCTCCTCATGCCAACAGTTCCTTGGCATAATGAAAGATCATGGGAAGAGATAAAAACTCTCTGCCCTTATCCTGCGGGAGTGGATAGAGTCTCGACAGGAAAGGCGCCTGCCGGTTATTATGGCCTTTCCCCTAATCCTGTCATCTCACCGGGGCTGGGGAGTGATTTCGATGAGTGGGACCAACTCCCGCCCTTCCAGCAGATCCTTATCGGAACTGTGCTGGCTGACGGTTTTAAGGAATTGCTGCGCTCGGAGATAGCGGACAATGTGACGGTTCCGGCCATCGTAGCAACAGAGTGGAATGGAGGAAGGGGAATTGTGTTTCTCGCGAGCGGATTCTGGAAGTGGGACATGTTCCCTGTGCAATTCGGCAAGGGTCCATATTTCAGGAAAATTATGGAGGGAATCACGAAATGGCTTTCAGAACCATCGTCGCTGCTCAGTTCCGCATGTGAACCTATGGCTACTTCAGTGAGGAGGGGTGATGGGATTTCATTCATAAGATCAAAGAAACTCGGGAAGAATAAGAGAATAGAAGTTGAGATCACAGCTGCCGAAGGTACCGACAGCCTATGGAAGATCGACTTCGGTGAAGCGGGCGAGATACAGAGCGAGGAGATGTTCCTAGATCCGGGGCTATATCGCTACAGCGCCTATGAGCCTGGTGAAGGGGTCAGACGCGAAATTGGAAAGGGGAGCTTTCTTGTTGATGAGTCCTCCGTTGAATTCGATGATCCGAGACCGGATCCCGGTATGCTCGAAGTGTTATCGCGTGAGTCGGGGGGAAGCATGGTAGATGTCGAAGGACTTGCCTCCCTTGTGAAAGATCTGGGCTCATTGAGGAATCCGGAATCCAAATCGGTAAGGGTTGATTTCAGAAGGAAACCTTCGGTTTACCTCGCAGTTCTACTCATCTTTTTCATGGAGCTATTTGTGAGGCGGAGGAGGGGACTGCCGTAGAATCATATCCAGGGACTTGCACGAATCCTGCCGGGAAGAAGAAAGGCTCCTACTCTCCAATCGTCGGTTCCCAGCGATAAACATGGTAGCGGTCATTAATCATCACGGATTCTGCACGCCGCCTAAGCATGTTCTCGACCTCGAGGAATTCGGGGCGTTTGTAATGCTGGCTTACGATTATAAAGGTGCAGTCAGTCGTCGATAAGTCTATTTCATGAGTGTTGTTAGGCTGGATCAACTGGAAGCTGTAACCATCACGCCAGCCCAGATCTATGCCTTTGAAATAATAGCTTATCTGCGGATTGTGTACGATTCTGACCTCGTCGATGTAAATGAGACGATGGCATCCTTCTCTATCGAAGCGTTCTGCGATCTCTTCGATCCGGCTCCGGGAATGCTCCACGGTTGAGGTGAAGGACATGGCCAGCAGAAAGCCCAGGATGACTGCTGAAAATACTTTCCCCGGGATCCTTCTCCCCACAAGTACGATTGTGATAACGACTATTACTGCCAGGATGAGAAGGTCGGGATCAAACCGGGACATCGAGAGAAGTTGCTTAACGCTATCTCTGAGAGACTGCGATGATGCCCACACACTGCAGACCAAGGTGAACGAGAAGGCTGGTCTGCTCACACGGTTACTCCGCCAGATCTCATTCAGGCCACAGCCTGCCAGCAGTGCGAGCGGTGGTAGCATTGGTATCGCATAAGTTCTCAGTTGAGTCCTGGACAGGGAGAAGATGACAAACGGGATGAGAAATGACATGAAATAAAGGGAGGAAAGCTTCTCCTCCCTGAATTTGATCTTTGATATTCTCCAGAGAGCGATGGCCGCTCCGGCTGAGAGTATGACGATGATCTGATTCGCAAAAAACAGGGGTCCCAGGGCACGAACATTCAGCTCCACACCCTTAATGGAGCGTTGTATTATATGAAAGAGGAAATAGCAGTCGATGAAGTCCTGGCCATGCCTCCAGAACATGTAAAGATGCCATGGGAGAGCGATTATCATACCGATCACAAACACAACGAGGCACTGACCGAGAGCCTTTTTCACGGTCATCTCCTTCAGAATCACCCTGAGGATACTATATAAACAAACAATCATCAGTAGGAAAAAACCGACGATTATCTTGCTCAGAAGCGCGAAACCCAGGGCGAGGCCTGTGAGCCCGAGCCATCTGCCTGTACCGGACGTCTCATATCTGGAATAAAAGAAAACGCCGAGGATGATGAAGAAAGTGTAAATCACATCGAGCTGGCCCTGCCGCGTGTAGAAACCGAAGAAGGCCGAGGTTGCCAGTATGAAGGCTGCGAAGAAGCCGCTTGATCTGTCTCGAGGTAAAAAGTACAGTACGAGGATGGTCGCCGCCCCGAAGATCGCAGACCACAACCGGATTGCCAGTCCCGAGTCTCCCAGGAACTTCATCGTTAGGGCAGTCAACCAGATATAGAGCGGTGGATGCGCCGCAGAGTATAAACCCCCTATACTGTGGGCGGATTGATCCAGCCAGTCGCCGAATTGGAGGATGCTGCGTGCCCGCATCGCGTACAGCGCCTCATCCCATCCCCGCACCTCCATAACCCCAAGATCGTAAAAGCGGCTGACGGAGAGGATCAGGATGATGATGAACAGGTGTTTGTCCCTCATGGGGAATCCCCTCCCTCTCGGGTTGAGAATATCATGCCCTAAGCGCGGGGTCAAGAGGCGAAAAAGCGGTGTCAGGGCAACGTCCCTCTGGTGATTTCAATGACACATGCCGAGTCGGAAGATTCGACGAAAATGCGTTCGTTTCCATCGGCAGTGAGCTCCTGGCATCCCAAAGGCTTCCCTGTCTATTCCCGATCTGATCGTGAAATTCCATGCATGCTCGGCCTAACAAATATTCATTCGCCCTTGTATCTTACTCTTTCACAACAAAGGAGCGCATCAGGCAAGAGCTGGTTTGGAGGCACGCCTCTTGCTAATGCCAGCGACGTGCTCTCTCCGGATACCTGGATGAGGATGATCAAGGATAAGAAGAATGCAAATTATTCGGATAATGGCCGTATCATTTATGTTTCTCTTAACTGCAGTTGAAATCGCAGAGACCATGGTGATAAACGAAGTGCTGTCAAATGCCCCGGGGCAGGATTCAGGAAGCGGAACACCCGGGGATCGGTTCGAATTCATCGAGCTTTTCAACGGCACAGATGTGAGTCTGGATCTGTCAGGGTGGTTTATAGATGATGGAGATTCGAGGGACGAAATCAGGCCCTGGGAAGAGCCCACACTTCCCTGGCCCGGGGTTTTAACAGGTACGGCCATTCTTAGTCCAGGCCATTTTGCACTGGTGGTCGATCCGGAAGTGACTGATTCGGGCCCACTATTTCCCTATCCAGTACCGGAATCGACACTTGTGCTCACGGTTTCAAATACGACATTGGGTGATGGTCTTTCAGTAAACGATCCAGTCTCACTTCTTAATTCAGAGGGGAGTGTGATAGACACATACGGAACACCCGATTTGGATGATGGCTTTCCCTATGATCCTGGAGATGGAATCTCCCTCGAAAGGTTAGATCCATCTTCCGACGATTCTCCTGTTAACTGGGGCCCCTGTATATCTCCGCCGGGAGCCACACCCGGTGCGGTGAATAGCCTCACACGTACAATCGATGCGGTGATAATCGATGGAGTGCTCACCCCATCGAAAAGGAATCCTGAATCCACAGAAACAATACGGCTGAGCTGTACGGTATCGAATTTTGGGAGAGATGCCCTGCCAGCGGTGTCGGTGGGATTTTTTTCCGGAGAGGGTCTTTCTCCCATCATCGATGAGACATCCAAATTCACAGTGAAAAATGTCCCTTCAGGAATGTTGCCTGGAGATAGTGTGAAGGTGGAAGCTTCCTGGTCTAGCGCAAAGTCGGGGTTCTATTCATTCATGGCTGTCGTAGGAACTACCGGTGATGATTTCAGAGACAATGACACTGCGCGGACAAGGGTGAGGGTAGGCAGACCGCTTTCACCGATCGTGATAAATGAAGTTTATGTCTGGAGAGAGGGTGAAGAACCACAATGGATCGAGTTGTACAACAGCAGCTCGGCACTTCTCGAAATCACAGGGTGGCAGTTAGCCGATGAAGGGAAGAGGGCTTCAGGACTTGTAAATCAGAAAGTCTTCGTTCCAGGTCATTCCTATCTAATCATCACGGGAAACAGGGACGAGTTCAATGTCCGTAACCCGGACGTGCCCCCGTTCAAGGTCGAGGAAGCGACCCCGTTTCCGGTCTTTAACAAGGGCGGTGATTCTGTGGTTCTGTGTGACCAATGGGGTATGAGGATAGATTCTCTAAGTTATGGAGGGGCGCCGGATGATGGTGTTGGTGTGTCGTGGGAGAGGGTCAGTGCCGGCGTCCACTCCTTCATTCTCGCCAACTGGACACTTTCGCTCGATCCAGACGGGAGTACTCCGGGAAGGGCAAACAGCGTTGCAATGAAAAGCATACCGTCTGAGAGAGCCCTCGAAGTGCGGCCTCGAGTGATTACGCCGGACGGCGATGGAAGGGATGACCGGGCCCGCATTTCATACAGAGTGCCTTACCTCTCTGCTACCGTGTCCTTGAGGGTGTTCACGAGCACGGGAATTGAAGTCGCCACGATAGTTAAGGGGGTAAAAGCCTCCGGTGAGGGTTCCTTCCTCTGGGATGGGAAGGGGAATGACGGGATTGTCGTTCCCACCGGGCTATATATCCTGCTCCTCGAAACCCTCGAGGAGGACACCGAGAGGATGTCTGTGCTAAAGAGTGCCGTGGTAGTGGCTCCCCGGTTTTAATCGAAGGGCGCTTAACTATTTAAAGCTATCAGGGAAGCGCCCCTTTTTCGCTAAGACCGGAATCCAGCCCTTTTCAGACCGCTGAAAAGGTGTTTCTCAGTGTCCTGCAAATGATGAAATGGCCCATCAATAGCACTGAAATGGGGAAAACATCGATCACCATCCTTCTATGCATCTGTCTCCTGCAAGAGTCCGTCTTCTCGCTCCCGCTGTTCGAGGCGAGGGGAGAGGGTGCGGAATCCACAGGATTGGGAAGGTGCAGCGTCCTGCTGCGGGGTGTCGCATTCTCAGGTGTTAACAACCCAGCCTTGACTGGAGAAACAGGCCTTCTGACGATTTCGTGGTCTTTTGCAAGGCCCTATTCCGTTCCCGGTCTCGTCCTCGGTTCCCTTTGGGCCTCGAAGGGATGGAAGAGGACCGGATTCGGCGCGGGCTTTTCCTTTTACGGGAACGATATTTACCGGGAGGAAGCATTGACCATCAGTGCGGGATTCAGGCCTCTGACCTCGGGCTTCGGGGCTTCCCTCTCCCTGAAGAGGGTTTCGATCCAGAACCTGGGTCGGCGATCCTTCGCTTCTATTGCACTTGGGTTCATGTACTCTGAAATGCCATACGTGGCGATTGGCGGTGTTGTACGAGACCTTATAAAGCTCGGCCATCATATCAAGGATGAAGTTAGATCCACAGGCGCCATTTCCGCATCGATCAGGTTTCCCAGCACGAACGCGCTTCTCCTTGTGGAATGCAGGGGGAGCAGTAGATATCCTCCATCCATCTCATTGGGCCTGGAAACGAGGCTGTGGAGATCGGTGGACCTGCGGATGGGGATGGGGAAGAACCCTTCGATTTATTCCGTGGGACTTGGAATTCATATCGCCTTCTTTATCATTGACCTTGGGGTCGAAGAACACACTGTGCTCGGCCAGACGAGGTCGATCTCCATCACGGTCATCCCTTCTTCGATCTGACGCAGATGCTCCTGGTTTGCCTCTTACTCATTTTCCTTCCGTTGAAAGATCTGCATTCACAGGGGAGCGCTTCTGATTACATCGAGGATCTCTCTGAGCATAGCGGCTTCGATGTGTGGGAACGACTCGAAGATCTGAGAATCGATCCCATCGGGATCAACAAGGCTCAGAAGCGGGATCTTCTCCAGATACCATGGATCGATCCGTTTCTCGCAGGGAGGATCATCGAGTATAGGAAAAAGAAAGGTGGATTCACAAACCTGGAGGAACTTCTAGAGGTGGAGGGTGTGAGCGAAAGCATCTACCTGAGGACGGTTCCTTACCTGAAACTGGATCGGAAGCTGGATATGATGATGAGACTGGATACCAGGAAAAAAGCTGAAGCTGATGATGTGAAAATGAAGCTAACCACCTCCGGAGGGAATTTCACTTCGGGGCTCAAAGCCGCCAGATACTATGATGGCGCAAGCAGCCTTAGCGGCTACCTCCTCACGGAGGTTCCCTTCTGTAGAAGCGCCTCTGTACTCGTCGGCGACATGTACCTCCGATTGGGCCAGGGGCTTGTCTCGTGGTCTGCTTTCGGTGCATTGCGTTCACCGGACAGACCCATTGTCTATCCGCTCGCAGGTGGGGGATTGAGAGGGACGACAAGCATAGTGGGGAAAAACGTGCAGCGCGGCGTAGCTGTGAAATTCTCCAGAGATTCGTTTCACATCACTCTTTCAAATACAATGGCTAGAAATGGCGGTGGAAAAAGGCGGATCAATGCGGTTACGTGCACGGTAGAACCTAATGAGAGGGTGCGATGCGAAGGTTCAATCCTGTCACTGGGAGATGGGGTTCTTTTCACGGGCGGGATGCTTGAATTCGAGTTCGAAGCGGGTACCGGATTTGCGGAGGTCGTAAGGAGGTCGCCAGGCGGTCACAGTATGTTGTTTGGACTCCAGCGGACATCGGCATCCACCTCCTTCCTCATCCTCTACCGTCGCCTCTCCCCCGATTATCTCGCCCCGCTCGGTTTTGACATGTCCCTTGGCGGAACCGGGATGGGCAACTTTGAAGCGCTGTACACAGGACTCATGGTGGGCAAGGGAAAAACAGTGGAATTAGCATTCTACAGGGACATCGGTAGAAGAATCTATACGGGGAGGTCTTACACTCCCACACGATTTGACTATCTTTCAATCTCCCTGAAACTGAGGCCTTTCCAGAGGTTCACTTCACGTTTTTCCCTGCGCCAGGAGGAGGATGAGTCACACAGCGGTTCGGGGCATCGTGAAAGGCAATCCAGAATCAGATGGGATCTGACACTTAGGCCTGCTTCCGGACTCACCCTGAGGACCAGGACTCAACTTTCCCGTGGTAAGGACGGAGAGGAGAACTGGCAATCGTCCCTATACTTCGCCGAATTGAGGACTAGAGCCCCTCTGGGATTCGATGTGAGATCCCGGTTTACTACATATAACTGCAGTGATGGTGGTTATCTTTATATAGCAGAAGGCGGCCTTCCCGAAAGATCACTCATCATGAGGCTCTCAGGTGAGGGTGAGACCTACCAGATGGTCATTTCAAAAAGGATAGGGGATAGCTGGGTTGCACGGTTGAAACTGTCAAATGTGGTGCGCAGGAGAGATAAATATGAGAGAGGATTCGAATTCGAAAACTGGCTGGCAGAGTACTCCACCGAGTTTCAGTTAGAGTGCAGGTTTTGAAATGGCGCCATTAACTTATTCTTCCTGTTTGCTTCCTAACTGGAAGCCGATGTTCTTGCCCTCCTTACCCTGCAAGGCTATGGTACCGAATTTATCCTCGTATTTCCTTATATTGTCGCTTAACACCTTCTCCAGCGATTTTGTATGCTGAGGTGTCATTACTATTCTCGCGTATACCTTGGCCTTTGGAACTCCGGGCATCACCCTTGCGAAGTCCAGGAGAAATTCGGAAGGCGTGTGGGTTATGAGAACGAAGTTCGAGTATATACCCTCCGCTTCCTTCTCACCCAGCTCAACGTTCAGCTTTCTGGATTGCTCCGGTTTCATCTCATCTCCTTTCACACGTCAGTTTTTCCACTTAACATAATCCGGAAGATGCGGCAAGTCAATCTATGACTTCAGACCCTGCCTGATCAATGAAGAAGCGTTAATTCGATATTAATGCAAATCAACCAAAGCGGCAGCCGATCCTAGAGGCTTGAAAAGGGGGATACTGTGGTGCCATAACTTGAAAAATTCGCCTCGATTGAATACATTCTTCCTGTTCTTAATTTTAAATCGATCGGTTGGAAGATCGACGATGAACATCTCAAGATTCCTGAAGCCGGAACTTATAAAGCTCGAACTCGAGTATCAGAAAGAGCTCGAGGACGAAGAGCCGACGCCGAAAGCCCTCTGGGAGATAAAACGTGGGATTCTGGAGGAGCTTGTTGACCTCCTCTGTCTTTCAGGCGAGATTCGTAACAGGAGCAAGGCATTACAGGATCTTTACAACAGGGAGAGGAAAGCCACTACTGCCCTGGGGCGTGGTGTTGCAATCCCCCACGTGAGAACAATCCAGGCGAAATCCTTCGTTATAGGCTTTACCAGATCACAGGAAGGACAGTATTTCGACAGCCTCGATGGAAAGCCTGTTCACATCTTCTTTCCCATGGTCGCCCCTCCCTATGATGATTCTCTCTATTTACGTGTATTCAAAGCGCTCGCAGAACTCGTGAGATATCCCGGTTTCATGGACACTCTGATGGAGGCTGAGACACCTTTTGAGATCATCAGGGCAATCAAGAGCATAGAATAGCCAGCAGCGTTTCGAATCAATTGCGCTTGTTGATCCATCCTGTTCTTCAATCATAAAGCATACGCTTTCCGTTTCCAAACCTTGATCTTGTTGCTGAAACCTTCCATCTGTGCCGGTCAGTTATTCCGAAAAGTGGTTGATCACTTAGCACTTGATACTTGTTGACAAACAATAGGTTGTATGTTATCATGGCGAAATAAAACATTCAGTCTTATTGTATCAGTGGCTTCTATTCTTAAAGGGAGTGATTCTAATGGCGATCGTGTTCAATTCATCTCCACGCCCAACGATAGGCGTTGAGCTTGAGCTTCAGATCCTCGACCCGGAGACCGGCAAGCTCGTATGTGGTGCTCCTCGAATACTCGAGATGTACCCGGATCAGAAATGGGTGAAACCGGAACTCATCGAGTCTACGATAGAACTCAACACCGGGATTTGCGAGACGGCCGCCGAGGTAAGAAAGGATCTGGGGGAGAAGTTGAAGGATCTATGGAAAACCTGCGGCAAACTTGGCTACAACCTTGCCATGGCCGGTACACACCCTTACTCCAGCTGGTCCGAGCAGTCTATCACTCCCAATGAACGATACCAGAAGCTGGTTGACAGGGTACAATGGCCGGCGAGGAGGCTCATGATTTTTGGCCTGCATGTTCATATAGGCGTCGGAAGCGGGGAAAAGGCCATCGCGATCTTCAACTCTCTTACGACTTTCATCCCGCATCTCTTGGCTCTCTCGGCGAGTTCCCCATACTGGATGAATGAGGACACCGGCATGGCGTCAGTCAGGGTTAAGGTCTTCGAGTCTCTACCCACGGCCGGATTGCCATATCGCTTGATTAATTGGGCCGAGTTTACCAGATTTATGAAGACTCTGATAGGGGCCGGAGCCATTACGAGCATCCGTGAGGTTTGGTGGGATTTGAGGCCCCATCCAGGCTTCGGAACAGTTGAGATAAGAGTGTGTGACGGCCTCCCGACGCTCACCGAAGTCGTCTCCCTAGCTGCTTTCATCCAGGCCCTGGTCGTCTGGCTCGGTGAACAGTACGATGAGGGGATTTACCTCCCTATCCACAGGCATTGGATAGTCCGTGAGAACAAATGGCGTGCGGCCAGGTGGTCAACCGATGCCAGGATCATAGTGGATGAGAACGGTGGGCAGAGGCTACTGGCAGAGGATATCGAAGAGCTCCTGACGCATCTGATACCGGTAGCCAGAACCCTGAAGGGGGAGGAAGAAATCCTTGGTATAAGGGATATAGTCAGAGATGGCCCCAGCTACTCCCGGCAGAGGAGAGTATTCAAACAGACGGGAGACTTGAAAGCTGTGGTTGATTCTCTTGTGACTGAACTCAAAGAAAACAGACCAACACAACTGTAGAGAAACTATGCCCGCCAGTGAACTTGAGAAGAAAATAGAAGAATCAGCGAGCGAACTGGATTCGCTCCTAAGGCACGTAAGGAGACACATCCACCGGAATCCTGAACTCAGTCGACGGGAGTATGAGACGACTGCATATCTTTCCACGATTCTCGAGAAGGAAGGGATAAGCGTCACTCGCTGGGATGATTGCACTGGTCTTTTTGCCGAGGTACGGGGACAAAGAGCAAGACCTCGCATCGCCTTGAGGTGTGAAATCGATGCAATCGGTATGGAGGATGCAAAGGAGGTCTCTTACGCCTCGAAGAATCCTGATGCCATGCACGCTTGCGGCCATGATGCACATGCAGCTATCGTGCTTGGCGTTGCCCTTACATGTCAGCGTGTGAGGGAACATCTCAAGGGAACCGTAAGGTTCATCTTCCAACCCGCTGAGGAGGTCGTCCCGGGTGGAGCTCTCGAGTTGATCGAGAGGGATGCAATGGAAGGAGTTGATGCCATCATCGGATTCCATTCAGATCCGTTCCTCAAAATCGGTACCGTTGGTCTGAAAGCCGGTCCCACTACAGCCTCGGCTGACATGTTCGACATCTCTATCATAGGCAAGAGTGGTCATACTGCCAGACCGCATCATTCCAAGGACACCGTGCTTTGTGCGGCCAAAGTCATCGATTCCCTTCACCAGCTAGTCGATCGAGAGATCGATCCCCGGGAGCCTTTCGTGCTCACAATCGGTAAGGTTCACAGGGGAACCTCCCCGAACGCGATACCGGAAAAAGCGGAGATAGCGGGTACGGTCCGCACGGTCAGAGAAGAAACGCGCAGGAGGATGCCGGATATCATCGAGAGGGTGATTAGGGGAATCACCGATAGCATGGGTGTTTCCTATGATTTCAAATACAAGCTCGGTTCCCCGCCCGTCGTAAATGATCCCGACCTGATTGGCCTGGTCGAAGAAATGGTTGTTAGAGATTATGGGAGGGAGAAGGTAATACCAGTGGAACAGTCGATGGGAGGCGAAGATTTTTCCTGGTACCTTGATCACGCACCTGGAGCACTCATCAGGCTCGGCGTCACCGAAAATGGAGACGGGCCTTCACTTCATTCCAACATTTTCGATATACATGAGAACGCGATACCTTTCGGGGTGAACCTGTTCAGCAGGATACTGGTTGCTTACCTGAACCAACACGGAATCAGTGACACGACGCACAAATCGACCGATTAGAAACCGTTACCCGCCCTCTCGTGATGCATGATCTCCCGCTGCTGGAAGGCCAGAAAAAACAGAATTGCCATTAGCTCACCTCCTTCCTCGAAAAGTATCTCTAAACGAAAGTAGCGGCTCAGGTAATGGCAACCTGCATATCTGTAGATTGACTCAGCAAGCACTGCAATGAAAACAGAGGCAATTGAATAGATGAGGAAGTGAAAGTTCTCTCGCCGCACGAATTTATGGAGCGATCCAAAAAGCAGAACGAGAAGGGTGAGAGCGAGTGCTAATGTGAACAGGATCCCTGTATACTTGATCAGAGCGGATTCAATTCCGTTTGAAGCGAATAACCGTTTTGCGTTTTTCTCCAGAAATTCGTGAAACTGTATTATTTCATCGATCGACAGCAGCATGAATCCCGCTGAAAGAAAGCCATACGACATCGCCGCCCGATGATCCGACAAGCGTTGGTGACACATCTGGGTGTAAGCATACAGAGAGTTTAAAAGTAGCAGTGAAGAAGAAAACCAGGCTCCGAAGTTAGCCTCCCGCGAGAGGTCCATCTGCCTGACGATGTCCCCCGGGAGGCCGGGCATTGTCACAACATGGTCTGCAATCAGTATGTAAATTGCGTTGGCAGCGATCAGGACAAGACCGATCCCGAATGCAACGCGCAAAAGTAAGTGATCGAAAAAAGCCCGTGGCAAAGGCTTCGGATCCATCTATGAAATGCTCTCCCGATTACGTTGATCGACTTGTCAGAGACCCCACGAAACGCCGGACCCATCAACCGCATCTATCGTCTTCATGAGTTCCTGGTGGCCTTCCGCCGGTAGATCCGTCTGTTCCAATCCACACCAATCAATTAGAGTAGATTTTATCATCACTGAATACGGATGTCAATGAATACGATGCGCCTTATGCATTTGCAGCGGTTCCTTTTCAGCTTCTTTCGAGAGAACCAGTATCACCCCCAAGATGATTACCAACCCTCCAATCACCTTCGTGGGGCTGAGCATCTCATCCAGAATGAACAAGGCCAACAGCGAAGCACCTATGGGTTCACCCAGCAGAATGATCGAGATCGAAGTGGCAGAAACGTATCTCAAGCCCCAGTTGAAGATGGTATGACCTATTATCTGCGGTACGATGGCTATGGCTACCAGAAGCATATAGTCTCTCATACTGTATCCAGTCAGTGCAGTGCCGCTAACCAGGGTGAAGATGAGTAGAAGCACTGCTGAAACGGAATAGACGGCGGTGACGTAGTGCAATGTATCGATGTGAGCTCTAAGTTTCCTGCCGGCTATCATGTAGCCGGCTGCACCGATGGCGCCGCAAATGGCCAGGAGATTACCGGCGATGGAAGTGCTATCATGCGAAAAGTCATGAATACTGATGATCACGCTTCCCGTGAGTGCGATGCCAATGCCAATGGCCGTAAATATCGAAGGTCTCTCCCCCAGGAAGAGGAAGCTGCCGATTGCCACGAAAATGGGGGCGCTTTGTACAAGCACGACTGAACTGGCAACCGAGGTGAACTTGAGTGAGGTTATCCAGGTTGTGAAATGAATCGCCAGGAATATTCCCGAAATCAGGGCGATTCTTCTTTGAGACCATGAGAATGTTGACCAGACAGCACCCAGTCTCAGTTTCGTGAAGAGGACGTAGAATATTGAAGCAATAGAAAGCCTGTATGCGGCGATCGTAAGTGAAGGAGCACCGCACATCTTTATAAATATTGATGCGAAGGAAATCGCTACGAGTCCCGCTATAAAAACGAGAACCATGTGGATTCTGTGCGGGGGATGGACTGATAATGCACTGCTAATTGTACTCATCCCAGCTTCTGATCTTCAGGTCTTCCTGAGAGGTGCTTGAGAAAGCTTCGACGAATCGTTTTGCAAGTTGCAAGTTGGTGATGAGAGGCACACCGAAATCTACAGCCTTTCTCCTGATTAGATAATCGTTGTCGAGTTCCTCTCTTTCTATGTTCTTCGGAATATTAATCACAAGATCGATCCTGCCATCTTCAATATAACTGAGGGCGTTCGGTTCCATCCCGCTCAATGGCCAGTGCAGAATCTCGGCACGTATACCGCTTGCATCGAGAAAACCGGCTGTTCCCTCGGTCGCGTAAAGTGTTAAGCCCATTTCATCGAGGATCTTCGCGCTGTGCAGAAACTCTGCCTTACTTTCGATTGGTCCTGTAGAGAGCAGAATACTTCTCTCGGGTATCTTGAAACCGACGGATAGAAGGCTTTTTAGAAACGCTTCTTTGAAATCATCCCCGAGACACGCTACTTCTCCGGTCGAGGCCATCTCCACACCTGAAACGGGATCTGATCCTTTGAGCCTCGTGAAAGAGAACATCGGGGCCTTGACGCCGACATAGTCGAGATCGAATGAGGATAGGGCTATCTTCGGAACACGCTTACCTGTCATTAGCTTTGTCGCAAGAGCTATGAAGTTAATCTTATAGACTTTCGAGACGAAGGGGAAGCTTCGCGAGGCCCTCAGATTGCACTCGATGACCTTCACGTCATTGTCTTTTGCGATGAACTGTATATTGAACGGTCCTGTAATCTCAAGAGATCTGGCAATTTTCCTAGCGATCGTTTTTATGCGTCTCATAGTCTCCAGATATGTTCTTTGAGGAGGAAGTACCATGGTGGCATCTCCGCTGTGAACGCCAGCATTCTCTACATGCTCGGATATAGCGTAGAGATAGAGCTCACCCTTGTTCGCCACTGCATCTATCTCGATTTCCTTTGCATCCGTGATGAATTTGCTTATCACCACCGGGTGCTCCCTGCTCACATCCGATGCCTTCTTAAGATACTCGTTCAGTTCATCCACTGAGAGTGCTATGCTCATCGCGGCCCCGCTCAGCACGTAACTCGGCCTGATGAGGACGGGATAGCCCACGCTGCTGGCAAATTTCTCCGCTTCCTCTATACTCGTGAGTTCCCTCCAGGCTGGTTGATCTATCCCCAGCTCATCGAGCAGACTTGAGAATTTGTGCCGATCCTCTGCCGCATCGATATTCACTGGCGATGTACCGAGTATCCTAACGCCGGCTCGATGTAACTTGAGGGCGAGATTGTTCGGTGTCTGTCCTCCCATCGAAACGATCATACCCTTTGGGCTTTCCTTCTCACAGATATCCAGCACCCTTTCGAAGCTCAGCTCCTCAAAGTAGAGCTTGTCGCATATATCGTAATCAGTGCTCACAGTTTCAGGGTTGCAGTTGATCATGATCGTCCTGTGCTTCAGTTCCTTCAATGTGTTCACCGAGCTAACGCAACACCAGTCGAACTCGACCGAGGAGCCGATGCGGTAGCAGCCGCCGCCCAGCACAGCGATTTGATTGTTCTGCTTGAGTTCTATATCGTCACCCTCACCGTTGTATGTAAGGTACAGATAGTTGACACCTGCCGGGTATTCTGCGGCGAGTGTGTCGATCTGCTTTACCCGCGGAAAGATACCCGATTTTTTTCTTGATTCCCTGACTTCAGATTCGGTGCCGCCTGTGAGAAATGCGATTTGCATGTCTGAGAATCCTTTCTGCTTTGCCGATTTCAGCACAGGGGCGGGAATCTCATTCACCGAAAAATGCTTCAATTTGTTTTCTATTTCGATAATGTTATTGATCTTGTTCAAAAACCACCTATCGACACCTGAAAGCTGAGAAACCTTATCGATTGAGTAATCCCTCTTGAGAGCTTCCACTATCGCGAATATCCTTTTCTCCGTCGGCACCTGCAGTTCCCTTTCGAGGTCGTCGAAACTCATCTCGTTGCATACGAGGCCCTGCATGCCCGTGTCAAGCATCCGAATCGCCTTTTGAAGCACCTCCTCGAAACTTCTCCCGATGGCCATTACCTCGCCTATGGATTTCATCTCCGAGCCGATGTTTGTTGTCACCTTCCTGAATTTCTGCAGGTCCCAACGGGGATACTTGAGTACGATGTAATCGAGAGCCGGCTCGAAACAGGCCGATGTCTTCCTGGTTACACTGTTCTCAACCTCGGGGAGTGATTTTCCCAGGGCAAGCTTAGTAGCAATGAACGCGAGGGGATAGCCGGTCGCTTTCGAGGCGAGCGCTGAACTCCTGCTGAGCCTCGCATTCACCTCTATTATCCGATACTCTTCCGATTGTGGATCCAAAGCGAATTGAATGTTGCACTCGCCAACGATTCCAAGGTGCCGCACTAGTCGTATCGCGATTGATCTGAGCTTGAAGTTCTCTGATGCGGTCAGGGTCTGCACGGGGGCGACGACGACGCTTTCTCCCGTATGAATGCCCATTGGATCCACGTTTTCCATGGAACATACTGTGATGCAATTGTCAAAACGGTCCCTCACAAGTTCATATTCAATTTCCTTCCATCCGTGGAGATACTCCTCTATTAGAACCTGGTTAGTGAAGGAGAACGCCTTCTTCGTCATTTCAACAAGCTGTATTCTGTCGTATGCCACCCCGGATCCAAGTCCGCCAAGCGCATATGCTATCCTGCACATTACAGGGTAACCGATCCGCTCGGCTATCTTTGCAGCCTCTTTTACCTCAGAGGCTGCCTCACTCGTCGGCGTTTCTAGATCGATTTCCTGGATACGCCTTGTGAACCGGTCACGGTCCTCGGTGTCCAGAATGGCCTCTATACCTGTTCCAAGTACCTGGACGCCGTGTCTTGAGAGAAATCCCTTCTCAGTCAGTTCGATGCCTACATTCAGGGCTGTCTGTCCACCAAAGCCGAGCAGAATTCCGTCCGGTTCTTCCTTTTCAATGACCCTCTCGACGAAATACGCCTCGATTGGAAGGAAATAGACCTTGTCGGCAAGATGATCGGATGTCTGAATAGTCGCTATGTTCGGATTGATGAGGATCGTGTAAATGCCCTCTTCCTTCATTGCCTTGATCGATTGGCTGCCGGAATAGTCGAATTCTCCCGCCTGCCCGATTCGTATGGCTCCCGAACCCAGGATGAGAACCTTTTCGATGTCTTTCATGGCATCGCCCTCACGAACATGTCGAAGATGAATTCGGTATCGTCCGGGCCCGGAGAGGCTTCAGGATGAAACTGTGTGCCAAAAAAGGGTTTCGAGATGTGAATGATACCCTCGTTCGTACCATCGTTGTTGTTATAGAACCATACTCTCCAATCCTGGGGCAGGGTGTCCGAATCGATGGCATAGCCATGATTCTGAGGAGTGATGTAGCATCTT